>CAYXRH010000230.1:1534-7131 GCA_964466355.1 uncultured Thermodesulfobacteriota bacterium | reverse complement strand
GCCGGCCGAGACGCGCAGCCGAAAAAGGCCCTTCAGGCCCGACCGAAAAAGCCCCAGCCCTGGCCAGATCTAAGGCTTGTTTGTTTCATTTAAATGAGAAAATGGTATTAGGCGAGTCATACAGCCTCTTTGTCTTGGCCGGCCCCATCATCATTGGAGAAGCAAGGGAAGCATCGAAAATGCCGGGCTTGAGTCAAATCTGCGCCGAGCAATTTTCACTACCCATCGCCCGGACTCCTCAGCCGCGCGTGGCGTCAGGGCCACGCCCCGCCGCCCAAGTAGAGTGAAAATTCATCGCTTGGTCTAACCGTGGTCGCGGCCTTCTCGGGCGCATTCTCCCTCATTCTCTCTGCTGTTCCTCCTGGGAGGTGGCCGCTTCGCCATGGCGTGATAAAATATCAATTAAAAGCTTTCGGGGAGAGAGCGTGACCGCGCCGCAGATGCAATGGGCTGACCTAAAAATATCCGGCCTCACCTGCGCCGCCTGCGTCAAGACCGTGGAAAAGGCCTTGGCCGGCGTGGACGGGGTGGCTTCGGCCCGGGTCAATCTGGGCCGCGAGACGGCCACGGTGGAGTTTGACCCCCGCCGGGCCGGCCTGGTCCGCCTTGAGGAGGCGGTCAAGGGGGCCGGCTATGAGGTTCTTCACCAAAGGGCGGTCATCAACATCGGCGGCATGACCTGCGCCATGTGCGTCAAAACCGTGGAGAAGGCCCTGGGGGAGCTGGACGGCGTGGTTGAGGCCGAGGTGAACCTGGGGGCCGAAAAGGCCTACGTGGCCTACAACCCGGCCTTGAGCGACCTGGGCGACATCAAAAAAGCCATCGAAGAGGCGGGCTATCAATACCTCGGCCTCGAGGGCGAGGCCGAGGACGTGGAGGAGCGGGTCCGCTCCCGGGAGCTTCAAGCCAAAAGGCGAAGGGCCTTGATCGGCTTCGCCTTTGGCCTGCCCCTCATGGCCCTGATGTACGTCCCGCTCAAGCTGCCCCTGCCTTTGCCCTTGTTCCTTTTTCTCGTCTCCACGCCCATCTTCGCCTACTTGAGCCAGCCCATCTTCGCCGCAGCCTGGCGGGCCCTCAAAAACAAAAGCCTCAACATGGACGTGATGTACGCCATGGGCATCGGCGTGGCCTACCTTTCGAGCATTCTTGGAACTTTCAAGATCGTCCTCACCCAGGAGTTCCTTTTTTTTGACACGGCGATCATGCTCGCCACCTTCCTGACCCTGGGCCGCTACCTGGAGACCAGGGCCAAGGGCAAGACCTCCCAGGCCATCAAGGCCCTCATCGGGCTCAAGCCCAAGACGGCCGTGGTCCTCCGCGACGGCCGCGAGATGGAGCTCGCCATTGAGGAGGTCAGGGTCGGCGACGTGGTCTTGACCAAGCCCGGGGCCAAGGTCGCCGTGGACGGCGAGGTGGTCGACGGTCAGAGCTACGTGGACGAGTCCATGATCACCGGCGAGCCGACCCCCGTCCTCAAGAAGCGGGGCGATGCGGTCGTGGGCGGCACCATGAATCAGGGCGGGGTCATCTATTTCCGGGCGACCAAGGTCGGACGGGAGACCGTCTTGGCCCAGATCATCGGCCTCGTTCAGGCGGCCCAGGGCTCCAAGCCGCCGGTCCAGCGCGTGGCCGACAAGGCGGTGTCCTATTTCATCCCCGCGGTCCTGGTCGTGGCCGTGTCGTCCTTTGTCCTCTGGCGCTTCTTTTTTGACTCGAGCCTCATCTTCGCCCTGACCACCCTCATCTCGGTCCTGGTGGTGGCCTGCCCCTGCGCCCTGGGCTTGGCCACGCCCACGGCCGTGACCGTGGGCCTGGGCCGGGGCGCCGAGCTGGGGGTTTTGATAAAAAACGGCCGGGCCTTGGAGGTGCCGCAGCGCCTGACCACGGTCGTCTTGGACAAGACCGGCACCTTGACCGTGGGCCGGCCAGAAGTGACCGACCTGATCAACTTGGGCCAGGTCGATGATCGAACCCTGCTCTTTCTGGTGGCCAGCGTGGAGAAATCCTCTCAGCACCCCCTGGCCGAGGCCGTGGTCCGCCGCGCCGGGTTGGAGAAGATCGAATTGGACAAGGCGGCGGATTTCGAGACTTTTGGCGGCCGCGGCGTGGCCGCCTCGGTCTCGGGGCGCCGGGTCCTCGTCGGCAATCGGGCCTTCTTCGACGAGCAGGGCCTCGCCTGGCCTCCAGAGCTGGCCGCGGCGGCGGCGCGGCTGGAGGGCGAGGGCAAGACAGTGGCCGCGATGGCCGTGGCCGGCCGGCCGGCCGGCCTCATCGGCGTGGCCGACGCCCTCAAAAAGACCTCGGCCAGGGCCATCGATGAGTTCAAGCGGCTGGGCTTGCGGCCCCGGATGATCACCGGCGACGACGCCCCCACCGCCCAGGCCGTGGCCGCCCAGGTCGGCATCGAGGACGTCTCGGCCAACGTCTTGCCCCAGGACAAGGCCGGTCAGCTGAAGCGCCTTCAGGCCGGGGGCGAGGTGGTCGCCTTCATCGGCGACGGGATCAACGACGCCCCGGCCCTGGCTCAGGCCGACGTGGGCCTGGCCATTGGCAGCGGCACCGACGTGGCCGTTGAAAGCGGCGACATCGTGCTCATGAAGGACGATCTTCTCGACGCCGTGGCCGCGGTCCAGCTCAGCCGCCGGGTGATGCGCCGCATCAAGCAAAACCTGTTTTGGGCCTTTGCCTACAACACATTTTTGATCCCGGTGGCGGCTGGAGTCCTCCATCCGCTCCTGGGATTCACCTTCAAACCCGAGCTGGCCGGCCTGGCCATGGCCCTCAGCTCGGTGACCGTGGTCTCTCTGTCCCTCACCCTCAAGGGCTACACCCCGCCGGCCCTCAAGGCCTGAGGGGCTGTTTTTGTCCTTGACGCCCCCACATTTAGTGTATTAATATCTCATTCTAACAATATATTATCCTACTAGCCGTTTATTTGAAGGCGATGGTGGACAGGTGGTGGTCTAGACTGGCTCTTGCGGCTCAATTGGTGGGATAAGGAGGCTGGTTGGCCAAACGCTGGTTGTTGTTGGGCCTGATTACCGTCCTGGTGGCCACGGCCGTGACCAGCGGCTGGCTTTTTTTCCGCTACCAACCCACCCCGCCGCCGCCGCCGGCCTCCCAGGCCAGGGGCCTCATTCCGGTCCAAACTTTCCAGGTGACCATGACCATTCCACCACCACCACCGCCCCCTGGAGACAAGACCGTGGTCAGGGGCCTCATTCAGGCGCCGCCGACCACTCTCCGGCCAGGCCCCGAGGTGACGGCGGCCGTGGAGGCGCCTCCTCTCAAGGCGGAGGAGGCCGTGGCCCCAAAGCCGACCCCGGCCCTCGCTCCTGAAGCCGTGCCTGGCGAGGTTTTGCCGCTCAAGGCCCTGACCCGGACGATCAAGGTCCAGGGGCTCGAGATCCCCCCGCCGGACGTGGTGCCGCCGTTCGCCTACAAAGAAAAGCCCATCGTCGTCCTCGAGACCGAACGAAAGGGCCGGGTGGTCACCGTGCGGGGCACGACCAATCTGGCCGTGGAGGGCAACGGCGTCCAGGTCAGCCTTTTCAGGGTCTTTCGCGAAGCCGGCGCCGACAAGGACAGGCGGGCCGGCATGGCCGCCCGCGATCTGTCGCTTTGGTTCGAGGGCCGGTTTCCGGTGGAGGACGGCCCCTGGTTTAAAACCTGGGCCGAGCGGACAGAGGCCTACCCCGGCGTCTTTCGGCGCATAGCTTCGGTGGATCGAGAGAGAATCTACATCGAGGTCCTCTTCACAGCCAAAAAGGCGGACGTGGGCGGCGTGCCGGGCCTGAGCGTCTATCCCATCCCCGGCACGGACAAACAGGTCTATCGCATCGTGCGGCCCATCCTCCTCTCTCTGGACAAGGAAGCTGAGGCCATCGTCGCCCAGGCCAGCGGCCTGGCGCCGAGCCCACCGCCGGCGGTCAGTCCGCCGCCAGAGCCGGCCCCGGCCCCAGAGGCCGCCTTGCCCCCTCCGGAGCCGAAACCGACCAAGATCATCATTCGTCCTCTAAAATGGCTCAACGGCCCCCGCCCCCAAAAGACATGAGTCACTTTTTAGCCCCATCGGCTGTGCTTCAGGGAAACCCGGCCTGGCGCGTCTTTGGTCTTGAAGCGATGTTCGGAAGTTCCTTGACAGTTTCTCATACGAATGGGTAATAGAGATTAAATGCTTTCTGTCTGGATCAGAAGCGACGGAGCGGCATTGTGCGCATAACTTGCTGGGGCGCTCGGGGCTCGATTTCGGTATCTGGTCCGGAATTCGTCAGATACGGTGGCGAAACCACCTGTCTTGAACTGCACGACGCCGAGGATCGGCTGATCATCATCGACGCCGGCACCGGCATCCGGCGGCTGGGCAACGCCTTGATGAAGGACGGGCCGGTGGAGGCCTTCATCCTCTTCACCCACGCCCACTGGGATCACCTCTCCGGTTTTCCTTTCTTCAAACCGGTCTTTTTGGCCTCGACCCGCCTGTCCATCGTCTGCTGCGCCTTCAAACGAGAATTCGTCTCCCAGATGCTGGCCTCGACCATGGCCGCGCCCTATTTCCCGGTCCCCTTGGCCAAGGTCAAAGCCACGATCGACTATCCTTCGGTGTGCAACGGCGGCTTTGAGATCAACGGTCTGGCCATCGAGACCGTCCCCTTGTCTCATCCCAACGGCGGGGTGAGCTACAAGTTCAGCGAAGGCGGCCATAGCTTCGTGTTCATGACCGACAACGAGTTGGGCCATCGCCACGCCAACGGCCTGGAATGGTCGGCCTATCTCGATTTCTGCCGCGGGGCCGATCTTCTGATCCACGACGCGGAATACACGCCCGAGGAGTATGAGCGCTACAAGGGTTACGGGCATTCGACCTACGTCGAGGCCCTGAACCTGGCTCTGGCCGCCGGAGTGAAGCGTCTGGGCCTCTTTCATCACAACCAGGATCGGACCGATCAAGAGGTGGACGCCCTGGTGGCCGACTGCCAGGCGCGGATCAAGGCCGCCGGCGCGGATGTGGAGGTCATGGCTCTGGCGGCCGGAATGAATCTCGAGGTTTAGTTTTCATTCAACCCAACCAAGACCGGGGGTTGGCGGTGCCGGAAGAGACTCTTTCTGAAGCGGTTGGGACGGCGGCTGCGGCGGAGAGCGTCTCGGAACAGCCGGAATGCGAGCCCTTTGAGATCCGCGACTGCGCCTTGGTCATCCTGGCCACCGGCCTCAGCGCCCTCAACTTGAGAGAGTTTCGGGAGGGGCTTTTGAGGGTCCATCCCGGCTCCATTTACCACCACTTCTGGGGCCGCCTTCTGCAGCCGCATTTTGACGAGCCCGAGTACAACAACGACTTCGCCGCCTGGGCCATGCACGGCCTCAACGACAAGGCCTTGGCCGAACGCCTCAGCGTCATCGACCCCACCGACTTCCCTGACATAGAGGATCTGCGCCTGGAGGTGGTGGAGCTGGTCGAGGCCAGGCTGGACGAGTCAGAGATGGTCCCCTGGGCCCGGGCTGATCAGCAATTCTACTTCCTCCGCTCCCAGATCGTGGTTTTGGACACCGGGCTGAAGGTCGAGCATCCGCAGGAGCTGGTCAAGACTCTCCAGGTG
>CAYXRH010000230.1:0-1524 GCA_964466355.1 uncultured Thermodesulfobacteriota bacterium | reverse complement strand
TCTCGCCGGGGAGCATCTTTTACCATTTCATCGACGCCCGCAGCCGAACCGACGACCGCGTCGACGACCTCAGCGCCTGGCTGGCCTGGTACGGCCAGGAATACGAGGTTCTCAGAAACCGGCTGCAAGAGATCGATCCCTACTTCTCCTCCCTGCACAAGATGCGTCAGAACCTTCACGAGGTCTTTGAGGCCTACTTCAAAGACGGCGGCCGTGTCTGAGCTTCTGAGCCAATACGCCGAGGTGGTCGGACAGGAGTCCATTGATCAGCTCCGCCAACTGGCCGCGCCTTTGCAAGGACTCAAGGTGGTCCACGTCAACTCCACCCGTGAGGGCGGCGGCGTGGCCGAGATCCTGCATAAGCTCGTCCCCTTGAAGCAGGCCTTGGGGCTCGAGGCGAGCTGGGAGGTCATCACCGGCTCGAAGCGGTTTTTTGAGTGCACCAAGCTGTTTCACAACGGCCTCCAGGGCCGCCGCGTCAGCTTGAGCGAAAGATTTTTGAGCGCCTACGAGAAGACCAATGCCCAGAACGCCGAGAAGCTGAGAGGGATTTTAGAGGCGGCCGACGTGGTCTTCATCCACGATCCCCAACCCGCCCCTCTGCTGAGCTTGTGCCCCCACCGCCGCGGCAAGTGGGTCTGGCGCTGCCACATCGACGCCTCGCGGCCCGACCGCCAGGTTTGGAAGTACCTCCGCAATTTTGTGAGGGTCTACGACGCCAGCGTCTTCTCCCTGCCCCAGTTCGCCCGGCGCTTGAATCACCGCCAGTACATCATCCTGCCGAGCATCGACCCCTTGAGCGACAAGAACCGAGAGCTGAAACCCCAAGAAGTGCGCCGGGTCTACGGCGAGTTCGGCCTCGACCCGGCCCGGCCGATCATTCTCCAGGTGTCGCGGTTCGACCGGTTCAAGGATCCCATCGGGGTCATCGAAGCCTACCGCTTGGCCAAGCGATTCTCTCCCCTCCAGCTCGTGCTGGCCGGAGGGGGGGCGAGCGACGACCCCGAAGGGGAGGCCGTCTTGGCCGAGGTGCGCCTGGCCGCGGCCGAGGACAAGGACATCCACATCCTCCTCCTGCCGCCCGACGCCCATCTGACCATCAACGCCCTGCAGCGCGCGGCCGACATCGTTCTTCAGAAATCAATCAAGGAGGGCTTTGGCCTGACGGTCACCGAGGCCATGTGGAAGGGCAGGCCGGTCATCGGCGGCGACACCGGCGGCATCAGGCTCCAGGTCATCGACCACTACACCGGCTTTCTGGTCCGCACCCCCGAAGGCGCGGCCCTGCGTCTGCGCTACCTGCTTCATCACCGCGACAAGCTCGAGGAGATCGGCCGCCGGGCCAAGAGGCTGGTCCTGGAGAATTTTCTCCTCAACCGCCATCTGAGAGAGTACCTGGCCCTCATGATCGGCCTCATCAGCGGGGCCGAGGAGCGCATCGAGGTCGGCCAGTGGCGCAGGGCGGGCTAGTATTGCGTCCCGGAAGTTAAGGATCATAAGCCAGTGTGGCCGCTCGGGCGGGGG
>CAYXRH010000229.1:0-7144 GCA_964466355.1 uncultured Thermodesulfobacteriota bacterium | reverse complement strand
TGCTTCGCAAGTCGCTGACCGCCGGCCTCGATGCTCGCCTGGCCTAGACCCTCCCTCAAAAGACCCAGCCCTGGCCACGGACGAATCTTCAATCAACCATTTCGCCATTTGTTACATCATAAAGGGAAAATGGTTTGAAAACAAATTGCGCCAAAAAGTATCCTTCTTTAAAGAGTTCTCTTTCCTTTAACCCCGCCGCTTCTTGAGTTAATCGATCGCCCGAAAGCGATATTCAAAAGAAGATAGTTGATTTTTACGACCAAACGAAAAGTTGGAGCAAGCCTTGCCGGGAGGCTGCAAGATCGAGTGGCGTCATGGCGAGCTTGGAGTCCGGACAAAGAGTACGATCAGGATGTTTGGATAGAGGTCCAGACCACGCATGAACCGGAACTTCCGCGTGTTCCTGAGATTTGCCAAAATTGGCCCATAAACTAATCGCCCGGCCTCCCACCACCGGGTCCGCTTCCCCAGCCCATCGAAAACTTGGGCAACTCGTCGCTTAGCTCATAGTAGTCCCCGGCCTGATCCAGCCAGATGTGGCCGATGGTCTTAAGCCCGGTGGGCGGGTCGAGGCTCCCGGCCGCGATGGCGATGAAGTCCTGACCTCTGGGCTCCCAGAAGAGGCTGGCCCCGCACTCAGTGCAAAAGCCCCGATAGACGTTGGGCGTCTCGTCATAAATGGACCGATACCACTTCAGGCTTTTAGTTTCGAGCAAGACCAGGTCTTTAAGCCGGGCGCGGGTGTAGGCGGCCGCGTGGCCGTGGGTTCGGCGGCATTTTTCACAGTGGCAGTTGATTACGTCTCTTAAAGGCCCCCGGACCTCGTACTTGACCGCGCCACAGAGGCAGCGGCCTGTGGCCCTGACCTCTTGGTCGTCACTTGCATTCATGTCTCCTCCTCCTTTAGGCAATAATCTCGGTCCCGGCCTCCTTGGCCACGGCGGCCTCGATGGCCTCGATGGAGGTGATGACCGCCCTCTTTCCGCCGCGCGAGATAAAGGCCGCTCCGGCCTCGATCTTGGGGGCCATGGAGCCCGGCGGGAAATGCCCCTCAGCCAAAAAGCGGGTCGCCTCGGCGACGTTCAAGGCGGCCAGGAATCTTTCGTCGGGTCGGCCGTAGTTGAGATAGGCCCCCTTGACGTCAGTGGCCATGACAAAGACGTCCACCCCGACCTCCTCGGCCAGCTTGGCGCTAGCCAGGTCTTTGTCGATCACCGCGTCCACGCCGCAAAAGCTCCGTCCCTCGCGGATGACCGGGATGCCGCCGCCGCCGCAGCAGATGACGATGAAGCCCATGTCAATGAGCATCTTGATCTCGCGCTTCTCGACGATGGTCACCGGCCTGGGCGAGACGACCACCCGGCGGTAGCCTTTGGCGGTCTGGCGCAGGGGATAAGGCGACCGGCCGGCTTCTTCGGCGGTGTAGACCGGGCCGATGGGCTTGGTCGGGTTTTTGAAGGCCGGGTCGTCTCTGTCCACGACCACGTAGCTCAGAAGGCTCACCAGGGGCTTGGGGGGCTCGACGCCCAGCTCCATGAGCTGGGTGTCCAGGGTCGATTCGATCATGTAGCCGATCTGGCCCTGGGTCTGGGCCACCAGAATCTCGAGGGGCAGTCTGGGCACCTCGTCGCAGCGCTCCTGCTGCAAAAGAAGGTTGCCCACCTGAGGCCCGTTGCCGTGGGTGATGAGGATGTTGTAATCCAGCGACAAGCGGGCGACCTGGCGTATCGGCACCTTCAGATTCTCGAACTGCTCCTCGATGCGGCCTTCCTGGCCCTTTCGAATCAGGGCGTTGCCGCCCAGGGCGATCAAAAGGGTCTCCCTGACCTTGTCCTTGATCATCAGCCGGACCGTCGCCAAAATTTCATCCGGCCGCCTCGTCCAGGCGGGCTAAAAGAACCTCTTTCAGGGTGGGGCGGTCGTGATCCCGGTATTCGTAGCGCACCCGCAAGGTCGGCTTGTCGATGGCGATGATCTGGGGCAGATCAATCGGCGTGGCGAACAGGACCACGTCGCAGGGGGTGTTGTTGATGCTCACCTCCAGATCGTGAACCTGTTCCCGGCAGTAGCCCATGGCCGGCAAAAGGGCGCCGATGTGGGGGTATTTCTCATATGTTTTCCTGATCGTGCCCGTAACATACGGCCGAGGATCGACGATGTCGCCCGCCTGGTGCCTCTGGGCGGCGATGGTCCCGGCCCCAAAGGCCATCCCGCCGTGGGTGAGGGTCGGCCCGTCCTCGACGACCAAGACCCTTCGGCCCTTGATCTGCTCCGGGGCCTCGAGGGACACGGCCGACTCGGCGAGGACGATCGCCGCCTCGGGGGCGAAGGTCTGGATGTTTCGCCTGACCTGCTCCACGGCGGCCGCATCGGCGCTGTCGACCTTGTTGATGACGGCGATGTCGGCCATGAGCAGGTTCGTCTCCCCCGGAAAATAGAGCCGCTCGTGGCCGGGGCGGAGAGGGTCGAAAAGAACGATGTACACGTCTGGATAATAAAACGGCGTGTCATTGTTCCCGCCGTCCCAGACGATGACGTCGGCCTCCTCTTCGGCCTCTCTTAAAATCAGGCCGTAGTCGATGCCGGCAAAGACCGTGACGCCCTGGGCCACCAGGGGCTCGTACTCTTCCCTCTCCTCGATGGTGCACTCGTGTTTTTCAAAATCCTCATAAGACGAAAAGCGCTGGACGACCTGCTTGGTCAGATCGCCGTAGGGCATGGGGTGGCGGACGACGACGACCTTGCGGCCCCGCCCCCTCAAGACGTCGCAGACGTGGCGGGTCGTCTGGGACTTGCCGCACCCGGTTCTGACCGCGCCCACGGCCACGACCGGCTTTCGGGCCCGCAGCATGGTGTAGGTGGCCCCGATGAGCATGAAGTCCGCCCCCCGGGCCATGGCCAGGGAGGCCTTGTGCATGACCTCCACGTGGGCCACGTCGCTGTAGGAAAAGGCGACCAGATCGACCTTGAGCCGGCGGATGAGATCGCCGAGGCGCTCTTCGGGATGGATGGGGATGCCCTGGGGGTAGAGCTGACCGGCCAGCGACGGCGGAAAGATGCGGCCCTCGATGTCCGGGATCTGGGTGGCGGTGAAGGCGACGACCTCGTAGCGGGGGTTGTCCTTGAAGTAGACGTTGAAGTTGTGGAAATCCCGCCCGGCGGCGCCCATGATGATGACCTTTTCGATCATGAAACTCCTCCGCAATGGTTCAAGGCCGCCTCGAAGCCATTTCAAAACCTTGTCTCGGCCAAATGAATAGCACACTCAAGGGCAAAACCATAGGGGCCGGGCTGGTCAGGGATTGGTCAAAGGGGGCTCATCCGGTCGTTGGGGTCGGCGAGTCGGTTCGTCAGACCACGATCAGGCTCTGGTCAGGGAAAAACTCCTTCAGGACGTAATGCCTGTGAAGGCCGGCCGCCTGGTGGAAGCGGTAAACGGGCTCGTCTGCGATAGACTCCGGTTGGGTGAGACTGGCGAAGTGATCCCTTTTCCTGTCCCATTCGCGGGGATCATAAGGCGGGATCTCCTCGCCGTCTGGCAGGCCCAGTTCACCGTTAAAGAACGCGCGGCGCCAATTCTGCGACCTCTCGTTCTTGCCGTGCTGAAAAGACAACAGCTCTCTTATCTTCGGGCTTACATCAACGAAATCGACCCCGCCGCCGTCACCCTGCTCTGGGTTCTTGGCCAAGAACCGTTGAAACATCTGGTGGAGTTTTTGGCAGCCCTCCAGGAAATCGTCGGTGTTGTTCCTGTCCGAGGCGCCGTCCGTCAGTTCGGGAAACTCGTAATCGAAGCTCCACTCAAGGTATGGCAGGTCAGGCAGGGTGGCCACCGCCCCGTGACCGAGCGCCCCGGAAAGGACCTCGGCCCCGTCGCTCATCACTCTTCTTTTGATGTTCTCCCACAAACCTCCCTGGAAGCCGAAGCGCCGAAAAAACGAGCGGAGCTTTTCCTCAAGATAAGTGGCCGTGGGAGCGGTGGCGTTCTTGTACGTTATGCTAGCGGCGTCAACTCTGTTTCGCCTTGAGCTGATTCCAGAGAAGCCGAAATGAGCAAAGGTGTCGGCGTAAACATGAGCGACTAAGCCAATCAGCTCCAAAGAGAAAGGATGATCACCCAGAGCAATGTAATGATCAATCAGCTCGTTAATCAGAAGGCCGTCTTTGCGGCAGATCAGGCGTCGCGTAAATTCCTGGCCCTCGTTTCCAGGGAAGAAATGAAAAGGAACCCACACAAATGGTTGATCCTCTGGATCCCGGTTTTCCACAATCTCAATTAAACGGTGGGCTGTCAGCACCGGAGCGAACTTGTTCCCGTTCTCATGATGCTGAATCTCTTCTTCGACGGCGTCATCCACGTACTGGCTGGCGTAGGCGATGGTCCGGGCCGCGCCGGGCTTCAGGCCAGCCAGGCGGGCCAGGGCGTAGACCCCGTAGTAGTGCATGTCTATCTGCATTTTAAACCCCCTCTCCCGGATTAAGCGACCCTATTGTTGCGTCCTTGAAGTAAGGAGTCAGTGTGGCCGCCCCGCCCTCTCAGACAAACCACTTAAGAGACGCGACCCTATTCTATAACAAGCCATTGGCTGACTAGATCTTGCAAGCCCGCCATCTCATCTGGATTCAAGGGCTCTATTTTAGTGTAAGCCTCGTCCAGGCAGGTCAAGGGGCGAAAGGCGTTGAGCTTCCATTGCCTGGCGCCCTTGATCTGGCCGGCCATGGCCTTCAGCTCCGCCGGCCCCAAGCGTCCGGGCACGACCGTGGTCCGAAACTCGACCGCCAGCCCGGACGTCAAGAGAAGGTCGATGGAAGCCCGTATGGCCTCTAGGTCAGCCTCCACCCCGCTCAATATGCGGTGCAGCCCGGGATCGCTCAAGGGGGCCTTGAGGTCCATGGACACGGCCTGGATCAGCCCGGCGGCGATCAACGCCTCCAACACCCGGGGCCTGGAGCCGTTGGTGTCCAATTTGACCTCAAACCCGGCCTCTCTTATGGCCCGGCAAAGTCCGCTCAGCCCAGGGCTCAAGGTCGGCTCGCCGCCGCTGATGACCACCCCGTCCAGCCAGCCGATCAGAGGTCTGATCTGAGCCACGACCTCCTCGACCCCACGGCCGGGCAGGGCCTGGGGGTTTGTGACCAGCTCGTGGTTGTGGCAATAAGGACAGCGGAAGTTGCACCCGCCCAAGAAAAAGACGGCGCAGACCTTGCCCGGCCAGTCCAGGAAGGAGGTCTCCACCAGTCCCTTGATTTCCATGAAGGCGGCCTCGAGCGGTTTTTTAAAGGCCCTCCGAGGCGTTTTTGAGGCGGATGGGGCTTGGCTGGGGCTTTTCAGAGCCGACCCCGCAGGAATTTGCGGATGGGGATGACACCGCTGAAGACCTGACGGTCGTCAGTCACCAGAATGGGCAGCTCCTTACTCGCCAGTTCGACGCACTCGCAAAAGGCCAGCTCAGCCAGGGCCCCGGCGTCGTCCGAGGTGAGGCGCACCTCGCGGATACCGAAATCGGCCAGGTCGAGGCGCTGCTTGAGGTCGTCGCATTTGGTGCACTCCGGCTTGGTGAAGAGCATCATGTATTTCACCTCCCAGGTTTCAGCCCGCGGCTGACATGAGTTTCAATCCTTCGGCGGCGTCAAAGTACTTTCCGTTGCGGAAGCGGTCTCTGAGCTCGCCCAGCTTGCCTTTGTTCCAGGAGCTCAGCTTGGTGAAGTATCCGGTGATGCGGGTGATGCCTTCCACTTTGCCCGAGCCGCAATAAGGGCATTGGTTTTGCAGGCCGCGCACGGTGCGGTTGCAGCTGAGGCAGGTGGTGAACTCTGGGGAGAAGGCGATCTGATCGTTCTTGGAGTTCTTGAAGGTCTTGACCACGAAGTTGGCCAGCGAGTCGGCCGAGGGTTGGGCTTCGCCCAGCCAGACGTGGGTGATGGAGCCGGCCTCGATGAGGGGGTGGAACAACCCTTCCTTTTTGACGCGCAGGATGGGGTTGATGAAACAGCCGACGTTGAACAGGGTCGAATTGGTGTAGTAGATCTCGCCGGCCTCGACATCACCCTTGATGACCTGGAAGGATTGAGGGAACATCTGGCCGTCCAGCTTGGCGAAGCGGTAGGCCGTGGATTCGGCCGGGGTCTGCTCCAAAACCAGCTTGAGCCCCTTGCTTTGCCCGAGCTTTTCGGCCGTCAGCTTCATGTGGGCGATGACCTTCAGGCCGAACTTCAAAGCCTCGTCCGAGGCGTGCAGCTCCTGATTGGTGTGGTAGTGGACCAGTTCGTTCAAGCCGACCATGCCGATGAGGTACGAGGCTCGCTCAAGGCGCAGATAACTCTCGCCATCCCGGTCCATACTTAGAAGGGCCAAGGGGCCCTGCTGCCCCTGGTCAAGAAGTTTTTTAAGGAAATCGCGCTTCTGGGCGTGGGCCTCGGCGGCCAGAGCCAGGTATTGGGAGATGAGCTGAAAGAGCTTAGTGTCGTCCCTGTTGGCCTTGTAGGCCAGGCGAGGCAGGTTCAGGGTCACGTTCTGCAGGGCGGAGTAGCGCATCTTCCACGGCGTCTTGGCGTCGTTTAAATCCTCCTCCTCCAGCTTGAAGGACAAGCGGCAGCACTCCGAGATCTTGGCCGTGGAGCCGCGGTCAAAGACAAAGTAGGTGTTGCCTTTCTCGGCGGCCACCTGGCAGATGTGTTTCAGAAACTCGCGGTGATGGGGGGTCTGGAAGAATTTTTCGGTGATGTGAACCAGGGGCTTGGGGAAAAAGAAGGGCCGACCCGAGGCGTCGCCTTCACGGTAGACTTCGAAAAGCATCCACACGAACTTCTGGGCCAATTCGGCGTACTCGGCGTAGGTGCGGCCGGTGTAGCGGCCGCCGGGGCCGATGGCCGGCACGTCCTCGAAGTGCTTGGGGATCTCCCAGTAAAGATTTATGTCGGTGAAGATGGCCTGCCCACCCCGGGCCACGGCCTGCTGGGAGAACTCAAAGATCATCATCTGGGCCAGCTGCTTGATCTGATAATCGCTCAGCTCCTTCAGGTAGGGCGCGAAGAAGATGTTGACCGCGTCCCAGCCGATGGCCCCGGCGAAGTTGGACTGGAGGGCGGCGGCGAACTTGACCATGTGGGCCAGGAGGACCTCGGCGTGCTTGGCCGGCTTGGC
>CAYXRH010000228.1:4995-7170 GCA_964466355.1 uncultured Thermodesulfobacteriota bacterium | reverse complement strand
AAAACAGCCAATCAGGTCTCATTTAAGGCTCTCGTGAAATATCCGGGCTAGGCGCACTCCAGCGGCTCGCCCTTCTTCTCCTTTATGGCCCGCAAGACCTTCTCCGGGGTGATGGGC
Source organism: uncultured Thermodesulfobacteriota bacterium (assembly GCA_964466355.1). GTDB lineage: Bacteria > Desulfobacterota > Desulfarculia > CAYXRH01. The sequence goes on along the minus strand of CAYXRH010000228.1, from coordinate 7,053 downwards.
AGCGACCTGATCCTCACCCCCACGGCGTCATAAATGGCGTTGGCCAAGGCCGGGGCCACCGGCACGCAGCCCGGCTCGCCGACCCCCTTGGCCCCAAAGGGCCCGGCCTCGTCCTCGGTCTCGATGAGGACCGGCTCCACCGGCACCCGGTCCATGGCCGTGAGCATCTTGTAGTCCAGGAAGTTGTCGTTGACCACCCGGCCCTCAACCAGCTTCATCTCTTCGCTCAAGGCGTAGCCCACGCCCATGACCGCCCCGCCGTGGACCTGGCCCTCGAGGAGCATGGGGTTGATGGCCCGGCCGACGTCGTGGGCGGCGACGTAGGACAGGATCTCGACGTGACCCGTCTCCTCGTCCACCTCGACCATGACGCCGGTGGTCCCGAAGGCGTAGGTGGTCGAGATGTTGCCCTTGAACTCCCGGTCCAGCATCTCGTTGGGCGGGTCGTAAAACGTCTCGGCCATGAGCATCTTGCCCTGGGAGGCGAAGTGGGCCCTGCGCAGAAGCTTGTCCAGGTCGATGCGGCGCTCCAGATTCTCAGGATCAGCGACGACGAAGCAGGTCCGGTTCTGAATGTCGATCTCCTTGGGCGCGGCCTTGAGGGCCTTGGCGGCCAGGTCCAAAATCTCGGCCTTGAGCTTGCCGGCCGCCTGGATGGCCGCGTTGCCGGAGATGAAGCACTGCCTCGAAGCGTGGGTGCCTACGTCCCAGGGGCAGATGTCCGTGTCGTGGTGGACCACGGTCACGTCCTCGGGCCTGACGCCGAGCACCTCGGCCGTGACCTGGGCGATGACCGTCTCCGAACCCTGGCCGATCTCCACCGCCCCGGTGAGAACCTGCACCTGGCCGAAGTCATCTATCTTCATGATCATGCCGTGCCCGTCGGACTTATACACCCTGGCCCCGCCGCCGACGTGTATCAGGGAGCCCAGGCCCAGGCCCCGGCTCTTGAGGGGCTCGGCCTTGCGCTGGGGCCACTTCAGCTTCCGGCCGACCGCCTCCAGGCACTCCTTGAGGCCGCAGGTGGTGATCTTGAGGCGCATGGGGCTGATCTCGCCCGGCTGGTTGGCGTTCAAGAGCCTGAACTTTAGGGGGTCGATTCCGGCGGCGCGGGCCAGCTCGTCCATGGACGACTCCACGGCAAAGGTGGCCTGGGGGTTGCCGTAGCCGCGCATGGCCTGGCAGTAGATGTTGTTGGTGTAGACGCACTCGGCCACGTAGCGCACGTTGGGCACGCGGTAGAGGGAGGAGATGGGGACCATCATCACCGAGGGCGTGGTCGCCCCCCAGGAGGTGTGGGAGCCGTTGTCCAGGATCATGCGCACGTCGCGGAAGATGAGGCGCCCCTCTCTGTCGCAGCCCTGGGCGATGTCGATTATGGCCGGCTGACGCGGCGGCTGGGCCCTGAACTCCTCGGCGCGGTCAAATTGAATCTTGACCGGCCGCCGGGTGCGATAGGCCAGGAGGAGGGCCAGATACTCGTAGACGTGGGTGTCCAGCTTGGAGCCGAAGGCGCCGCCGATGGTCGGGCCGACGATGCGGCAGGTCTTGCCGGCCAGACCCATGGCCGCCAGGGCCCGGTTGAAGTCGTTCTGGGCCAGGTAGGGGATCTGGGTGATGGAGTGAAGGGTCGGGTTCATCTGGGCGTCGAACTCGGCCAGGCAGCCGGAGGTCCCCAGGCAGCATTGATTGACCCAGGTGACCTCATAGCGCCCCTCGACCACGTGGGCCGAATTTTGGCGGGCCTGGTCCACCTCGCCGCACTCCAGCCTCCAGGGCAGCTTGAGCTTGTTGGACTTCATCGGCTTGCCCCGGGCGTCGGTCTCGTGGATCAGCGGCGCGCCCTCGGCCAGAGCCGCCAGGGGGTCGAACACGGCCTTTAGGTCCTCGTACTCGACCTTGATGAGGCTCAGGGCCTCCTCGGCGATCCGGGGCGAGGTGGCGGCCACGCAGGCGATCTCGTCCTTGTAGGAGCGGACCTTGTCCTTTTTGAGGACCGGGTTGTCCCTCATGAATCCGACGACGATCTCCGGCGTGTTGGAGCCGGTCAGAACGCAT
>CAYXRH010000228.1:0-4985 GCA_964466355.1 uncultured Thermodesulfobacteriota bacterium | reverse complement strand
TCGCTCGGAGTAGAGGATTTTTCCAAAGAGCATGCCCGGCCGGGTGAGGTCGTTGATGTAATTGGCCCGGCCGGTGACCTTGTCCACGGCGTCGGATTTGGGCAGACGCCGGCCGACGTGTTGGAGATTTCTGGCCGCAGGGTTCATGACTTCTCCTCCCGCATCTTTTCGGCCGCGGCCAAAACGGCCTCGACGATCTGGTTGTAGCCGGTGCAGCGGCACAGATTCCCGGCCAGAGCGGCCCGCACCTCCAACTCCGTGGGCGCCGGGTTTTTGTCCAGGAGGACCTTGGCCGAGAGAATCATCCCCGGCGTGCAGAAGCCGCACTGAACGGCGCCGTGATCGATGAAGGCCCGCTGGATGGGGTGAAGGCCGCCCTGGGGGTCGGCCAAGCCCTCAACGGTGACCACCTCCTTGCCCTCGGCCTCGAGGGCGAGCATGAGGCAGGAGTTGACGCTGCGGCCGTCGACGATGACGGTGCAGGCGCCGCATTCGCCCAGACCGCAGCCCTCCTTGGCCCCCCACAGGCCCAGGCCCTCCCGCAGAGCCTTCAGAAGCGACCAGTCCGGTTCGACCACGATCTCCATCGGGTCTCCGTTGACCGTCAGGCTGAGCGGCGTTTTCATCTCTCTCTCCTCTGGAGCCGCTCCCAGGCCAAGAGCCCCATGCGGCGGACGAAAACCCTGATCATCTCCCGCCGGTACCAGGCCTCGCCCCTGAGGCTGTCGCGGCAGCTCGACTCCCGGGCGGCGACGCGTCCGGCCTCGGCGAGGCTCTCCGGGTCGATGACCCGGCCGACGAGCGCCCCCTCGGCCTCCCTGGCCCTCAGCGGCGTCGGCCCGGCCACGCCCAGGCCGATGCGGGCGGCGCGGCAGGTCTGGTGGTCCTCAGCCAGCGTCAACTGCACGGCCACGCCCAAAAGGGCCAGGTCCATGGCCCGCCGCCGGGAGATCTTGGCGTAGGCCCCCTTGGAGGGCTCCTCTGGTTTTGGCAGGATGAATTCAGTCAATATTTCACCGGGCTCGAGGGCCGTCTGGCCCGGTCCCCGAAAAAACTCCTCCAGCCTCAGCCGCCTTTGACCCCTCAGGCCCCTGAGGACGATCTGGGCCTCCAGGACCAAAAGCGGCGGGGCGGTGTCAGCCGAGGGGGCGGCGTTGACCACGTTTCCGGCCATGGTGGCCACGTTTCTGATCTGAACCGAGGCCATCCGCGCCACGGCGTCTTTAAGCACCGGGAAGCGCTCGGCCACCACCGGCGAGTTGTTGAGGCTCTCCAGCCTGGTCAGGGCCCCGATGAGCATTGCCTCGGGCTGGTCTTTTATGTAATCCAGCCCGGGGATGGCGTTTAAGGAGATGACCGTCTGGGGGGCGATTCTCTTCCGGCGGTGTTTGACCAGCAGGTCCGTGCCCCCGGCCAGGTAAACCGCGCCGCCCGGCCTCTGGGCGTGGATCTCGAGAGCCTCTTGAAGCGAGGTCGGTCGGTGGTAGGAAAACATCTCTTCAGACTCCTTCCCAAAAAAATGGGGCGATCCTTTGGATCGCCCCGTCCGGCCCGCTCAAGGCCCGCCAAGCGAGCCAGGCCGGCCAGGCCAAATTGATCTGCATTGAAAGTGAGCCTCCCATGAGCGCCGTCACCGAATCAAACCGGGCAGGAAAGTGACCAATTCCGGGAAAATCATCAACACCACGACGCAGACCAGATAGGCCGGCAAAAAGTAAATCGTGCCCTTGAAGACGTCCTTGATGGGCACGTCCTCGGCCATGCCGGCCACGACGTAGGTCGTCGCCCCCACCGGCGGCGTGACCGCGCCCAGGGTGGTGATGACGGTGATGGTCACGCCGAACCAGAGCGGATCGTAGCCCAGCTCAATGGCCACCGGGAAGAAGATGGGCACGGTGATCAAAAGCAGGGCCAGGGCGTCCATGACCGCGCCGCCGATGACGTAGATGGCGAATATGATGGCCAGGACGGCCGCCTTGGGCACTGGCAGGGCCACCACCCAGGAGGCGATGTCAAAGGGGATGCGGGTCACGGCCAGAAAGCGGCCGAAGATCATGGCCCCGGCGACGATGACGATGACCATGCACGATATCCTGAGGGTGTCCGTGACCGCTGACTTGAATCCCTTCAAGGAAAGGCGGCCCTGAACTAAAGAGATGACCACGGCGAAGAACGACCCCGCCGCCCCGGCCTCGGTGGGCGTGAAAAAGCCGAACAAAAGGCCGAGCATGACCAGGAGGAAGAGGATGATCATCTCCACGGCGCCGGAGGTGCCCCGGATCTTTTCGATCAAGGTCGTCTGGGGCCCCACCGGCCCCCAGTCTGGATGGAGATGGCAGACGCCGTAGACCGAGAGCATCAGCAGGATGGCCAGGACAACGCCGGCGCCGATGCCGCCGTAAAACAGCCGGGCGATGGACTGCTCGGTGGCCAGGCCGATGACGATGAGGACCACGCTCGGCGGAATGACCACCCCCAGGGTGGACCCGCAGGCGATGGTCCCGGTGCTGAGCTTGGGGTCGTATCTGTACTTCTTCATCTCGGGCAAAGCCACGGTGGTCATGGTCGCCGCCGTGGCGGCGTTGGAGCCGCAGATGGCCGAGAAGGCGGCGCAGGCCATGACCGTGGCCATGGCGATGCCGCCGCGGATGTGGCCGACCCACTTGTAGGCCGCCCGGTAAAGCTTCTCGTTCACGCCGGAATAAAAGGCGATCTGGCCCATGAAAATGAAGAGGGGGATGACCGTCAGCCCGTATTGGGAGAAGGTGGACCACAGCACCGCGCTGAGCATGTTCAGCCCGGCCTTCAAGGAAACGACGCAGCAAAACCCGATGAAGCCGACGATGCCCATGGCCAAGCCCACCGGCATGCCCAGGAAAAACAAAACCAGGAGGAGGACGATTATCCCGATGACGCCGATGAGGGCCAGGCTCATTTAGAAATATCCTTTTCCGGAAAAAGAGCCTTGATCAGATCTGACAAGAAAACGAGGGCCAGGAAGGCGCACCCGAGGGCGACGCCGTAAGTGAAAGGATAATAGATGATTCGAAGCGTCTCCGTGACCTCGCCGGTGCGCCACAGCACCGCCGCCTTGAGAGCCATCTGCCAGGCGCACACGGCGATGAAGAGGCCGCAGAGGAGGCTGTTTAGAACCGAGACGACCCGCTGCTTCTTCTTGGAAAACGTGTTCACCAGCACGTCCACGGCGATGTGGCCCCGCCGGAGCTGGGTGAAGCCCAGGGCAAAGGCGGTGGCGGTGGCCCCAAAAAAGCCCATCAGCTCAAAGGTGCCCCGGACCGGCAGCCAGACGAGGCGGGCCAAGATGTTGGCGCAGGTCAGAATGATCATGGCCACCAAAAAGACGCCGCCGCTGAAGACCAGGAGCCTGTTCAAGGACAAGCTCAGTTTTTCCAAGCGCCTCATGTCACCCTCTTCATCCTCGGGCCTCGCCGCCCGCCGGGCCGAGCGAAGCAATCCCTTGAGAGCAAGAGATTGCTTCGCCGCTCGCCTCAGCCCGGATTGTCAGAGACTCGGCCAGGCCTCGGCGGTCCTCACTTTGAATGCTTCTTGATCAGGGCCTTGATGTCAGCCACGATCTCTTCGGCGGGGAAGCCCTTTCCCTTGGCCTGTTTAACCCAATCGGCGACGATGAACTCCAGCTTGGCGTCCCACTTGGCCTTCTCCGCCGCGTCCAGAGTGATGAACTCCACGCCCTGCTTGTCCTTGGACCAGGCCACTGACTCCTTGACGTGATCGTCCATGTACCGGCCGGTCCAGGCGGCCTGCTCCGGGCCGAGGTCAGCCATGACCTTTTGAACGTTTTTAGGCAGCTTGCTCCAGGATTCCATGTTCATGACCACGGCAAAGGGATAGATGACCGTGTCGGTCATGGTGACGAACTTGCACAGCTCGGCGAATTTGAAATCCTTCATCACCTCGAGGGAGGAGAACAGGCCCTGGACGACGCCCTTCTGCAAGGCCTCCGGCGTGGCCGACATGGGCATGCCCACCTGGTTGGCGCCCCAGGCCTTGAGAATCTGGGCCGCCCCGCCCGAGGCCCTGAGGTCGAGGCCCTGAAGCTCGTCCAGGTTTCTCACCGCCTTGCGGGACATTATGTTCGAGGGCGCGCAGGTGAACATGGTCAGAACCTTGACCTTGGCGAAGGCCTCGGGCTGGTACTTGTTGTAGAGGTCCCACAACACCAGGGAGCCGACGCGGGCGTCGGGGATGCCCAGCGGCAGGGCGGTGGCGTTGGAGATGACGAAACGGCCGGGTTGGTAGGCCTGGCAGAGGCAGCCGATGTCGGCCTGCCCGGCGATGACGCCGTCCATCATCTCCTTGGCCCCGAGGAGGGTTCCGCCAGGATAGGTGTTGACGGCCACGGCGCCGGCGGTTCTTTTTTCGACCTCCTTTTTCCAGCGCTCCATCTGGACGCAGGGGAAGGTCGGCGCCGGCGGGAAGTTGGCGTAGCTGAGCTTGATCGGCCCGGCCGCGACCAATGACGGCGCCGCGGCGGTGATGAGCAACGCCGCGATAAAAATCCCCAGCACGAAAACCAATGGCTTGCCTTTCATTGATCACCTCCTTGGGTTTCTAGTGTTGCCTCTCGCGGAAGTTAAGGATCATAAGTCAATGTCGCCGCTCGGGTGGGGCGGCGGTCTGCTAACGGCTTGTAAGTCGCCCATTTTGGCCGCCTGGCGCTCTTGGTTGAGCCCTCGCCCCTTGAGGCGCCTTGCTTCTTTCAGCCACCCGGGCCTGGCCAGTGCGCCATCCCGTAAATAATAGATTGTATAAAAATGTAAGACATCCACCAAACACGGCCCTAGTCCCGATGGTCAAAGACCCGTTTGGATTTTCTGTCCGAACGGGGCAAGGCGCCGTAGTCCACGATCTCCACCTCGGGCGTGACCAGGAGCCAGCGTTTGATCTCCTCTTTGATCCACGCCGCCGTCTGGGCGTCGGCCGCTTCGTCGCCCCACTCGATC
>CAYXRH010000227.1:0-7187 GCA_964466355.1 uncultured Thermodesulfobacteriota bacterium | reverse complement strand
CCCGAGGGCATGGTCCGGGCCACGGTGTCCGGGTGAGGCCTGGGATCATGCACGGCTTTGTGACCGTCGTCCGGCTCTCCCTCAAGGACTACCTCCACGAACGGCTGCTCTCGGCTTGCGCCGTGTTGGGGTTGGCGGCCGTCCTGGCGCCGCTGCTGGTCCTTTTTGGAGTCAAAAACGGCATCATAAACACCATGGCCGATCGCCTCATCGAGGACCCCCGCAACCGGGAGGTCACGCCCGTGGGCAGCGGGAGGTATGGGGGGGAGTGGTTTTCGACTCTGGCCGGCCGGCCCGACGTGGCCTTCCTCATTCCCCAGACGCGCTCCATCGCCGCCAGCATGGTCCTTTACCGGCCCGACGAGGATCTCTCGCGCCTGGTGACCGTGGATCTCATCCCCACAGCCGAGGGCGATCCTTTGCTTAAGAAATGGGCCCGCGTGCCCCAGGACGTCAGGTCCGCGGTCTTGTCCGAGACGGCGGCCCGAAAGCTGGGCTTAAAGAGCGGAGATGAGGTCATCGGTCGCGTTGGACGATTGATGCACGGCGTCAGACAGCAGGTCACCATCAGGCTCAAGGTCGTGGCCGTGCTCCCTCTGGAGGCCTTTCCCCGTGAAGCGGCCTTTGTCTGTCTGCCGCTCCTGGAAGCCACCGAGGACTACCGGGACGGTTTCAGCTCCCCGGACTTTGGCTGGCCGGGCCGGATCAGACCCCAGGGCCCGAGGGAGTACCCCAGCTTCCGCCTCTACGCCCGCTCCATCTACGATGTGTCCGCCTTGCGCGACTGGCTCATTGACCGAGGCCTCGAGGTCTACACCAAGGCTGAGGAGATCGGGATCGTCCAGAGCCTGGATCGAGCCTTCAGCCTCATCTTCAAGCTCATCTCCATGGTGGCCGTGTTCGGCTACTTCGCCTCCATGACGAGCAACGTCCTGGCCAACGTCAACCGCAAGAGCCGGCACCTGGGCGTCACCCGGCTCATCGGTTTTTCGACCCGAAACATCCTCTGGTATCCCGTGGTCCAGTCCGTGGCGACCAGCATTATGGGCACCCTCGTCGCCGTGGGCCTCTACATGATCACCGAGAAGATCATCAACGGGCTCTTCGCCGCCTTTCTCTCCCCAGGCGAACACGTCTGCCACCTAGCCTTGGGTCACCTCTTGATCGCCCTGGGTCTCACCTTGGCCATGTCGGTCCTGGCCTCAGCCTACGCCGCCGTTCGGGTGGCCCTCATCGAACCGTCGGAGGTCATCCGGGATGTTTAGACCGGCCGACGAAACGGCCCTGGCTCCTTTGACCGCCGCTCAAGCCGCCCCAGACGCCCGTCTTGAAAGATGAGACTTAAGCCCAAAGAGCCTTCGTCCTCCTTAAAAGCAGGGCTTATCCTGACTCTGGCCTTGGCCCTGGCCGTCAATTTGGCCTTGGCCCAGGAGTGTCCGCAACTCAGGCTCATGCCGCGCGCGCCGCTGCCACAGCACGCCTGCAACCCCAATCCCTCTGAGGGTGACTTTGAGCTGCCGATGCCCTGCGGGGCGAAGCTGGTTCTGCGTCACGTCTGCGTGCCAGCCGAGGGATTCTTCGGCGACGAGAGGCCCGATCTGGGCTGCGAAGACTGCCAGCGCCGCGACGAAAGCTTCATGGAGGGCAAGCGCAAGGGAGCCATCTCCGGGCCGTTCACTCTTAGGGATCTGCCCGCGCCCTGGAGCCGAAAATTGGCCGCTCTGGCCCGTCAGGGCGACGGACGCTGCCCCAAGCCCAACGACAAGACGGCTAAAGGTTTCTATTATTTCATCGGCAAATACGAGATCACCAACTTTCAGTGGCGGGCCGTCATGGGCGCCAAGTGTCCTGACTCCAGCCAGCCGCTGGAGGCCGACGACGCCCGTCCCAAGACCGACATCTCTTGGTTCGAGGCCGTTGACTTCACCCAGCGCTACACCCAGTGGCTCCTCAAAAACGCCCCCGACGCCCTGCCCAAATTCCCCGGCGGCCGTCCGGCCTACGTCCGTCTGCCCACCGAGGCGGAATGGGAGTACGCCGCCCGCGGCGGCCACCGGGTGAGCGAATTTCAGTTGAACCGATCCGACTTCTTCCCTTTAAAGGACCGACCCTTGAGCGATTACGCCGTGTTCACCGAGGCCGGGGCGGCCAAAACCCCGGAGAAGCTGGCCTGGATCGGCACCAAGTGCGCCAACCCCTTGGGGCTTTACGACACCGCCGGAAACGCGGCCGAGATGGTCTTGGACCCGTTCCATTTCTCCATCGGCTTCCGCCTGCACGGCGCCGCGGGCGGCTTCGTGGCCAAGGGCGGCAGCTTCCGCAAAACCAAGGCCGAAATCCCTTCCGGACGCCGGGAGGAGATGCCCTTCTTCCTGGCGGACGGTCCTTTCCGCGCCCGCGATCTGGGCTTTCGGGTCGTTCTCTCCGCCATCGTCACCCCCCAAAACCGTTACGAGGCCCTGAAGCAAGAATGGGCCGCCGCCGATCAGAAATCGGCTCCGGCGCGGCCCGCCGCCGGGAGGGGGGGAGCGATGATCGAAATGGATCAAAGCCAAGATCCCATCGCCGAGATCGACCGCCTCATAAAGGCCTCCTCCAACGAGACGGAGAAGAAGAACCTTTACTTCTTGAGGGAGGTCATCAAACAAAACAGCATCATCCTCGCCGAGCAGAAGGCGGAGACGGTCAAGGGCGTCATCCGTAGCGCCCTGTTCACGGCCGAATCGGTTCTCAACTACGCCCGGCAGCGTCGGGACATTCTCAATGAACTCAACATCATGGAGAACATCAGGAACGAGACCGTGCCCGAGGATGAGCAGGAGGCCTTGGATCGGAACATCGCCAAGGCGGAAGAAACCGTGGAGATACTCGACACGGCCATCGACAATCTCGTTCACTTTTACCTCGATCGCATCAGTGAGACGCAGAAGTACCCCGCGGAGATCACCCGCTCTCAGATGATGCGCATCTCCAACGAATTGAGCCTCGAAGACTCTTTCAATCAGAGCTTGAAAGCCCGATTTGACACGCTCAAAAAGCACATCGCCATGTACAAGAGCGAGGGCGGGAGCGCCGGGCGGAAGATCGTCGAAGAGATGCTGGCCGAGGCGGCACGCTAACCAGGTCGGCGGCCCAAAGCGGGCCTGCCTCTGATAAGACGCCTCATACCAAGTTGAGACCTCTGCGAAACCACATTTTGGCCCGATGACGGCGTTGCTCGGTTTTCTCGAATGCTCACATATTACCCTCATATGCTGCGCTTCTCTAAAACCTCGCGCCTGGTCCTCGAACCAAAATGTGGTTTCGCAGCGCTCTCAAGTTGCTTTCAAAGATGTGATTTTAGTTTGGTTGTTCTCACTTCGTCACGAAGGTAATGATAGCCAATCCGTATCAGCCGCAAGCGGCCACTCCTCGGACGTGCGCGTTGTCGCGGCCCAATTTCAGAATGTCTCCCTCTGATAGAATCTCCGCTTCAGCAGCTCGGCGGCGATGATGTAGCTCACCACTATCAGGGTCATGACCAGGATGAAAAAGATGGGCAGCGGCCTAAATCCGAACAAGGCAGCCGCCGGTGAGAAAGGAAAGAGCAAGGTGAGGCCAACAACCAGCAGAGTGGCCATCACCAGGTACTTTCCGGGGCTGCTTTTGAAGAAGGCCCGCCGGCTCCGGATGACGAGCACGATCAACGAGGCTGAAATAACCGACTCCATAAACCAGCCGGTTCTGAATCGCTCTGGAGAGGCGCCAAAAATGAGCAACAAAACGCCGAAGGTGATGTAATCGAACACAGAACTCAAACAACCAAAGATCAACATAAATCGCCGTATGAATTTTATATCCCATCGTCTTGGCCGCTTCACCATCTCAGGGTCCACATTGTCTGCGGCGATGGCCATCTCAGGAAAGTCTGTCATCAGATTGGTGAGCAGTATCTGTTTGGGCAGCAACGGAAGAAAGGGCAGGAAGAGCGAGGCTCCGGCCATGCTGAACATGTTTCCAAAATTGGCGCTCGTGGCCATGAAGACATATTTCAGGGTGTTGGCAAAGGTGATTCTGCCTTCTCGGATGCCCTTCTCCAGGACCGTCAGATCCTTTTCAAGAAGCACGATATCGGCGGCGTTCTTGGCCACGTCCACAGCCCCCTCCACCGAGACGCCCACATCCGCGGCGTGAAGGGCTGAGGCGTCGTTTATGCCATCTCCCATGAATCCAACCACCTTTCCTGACTTTTTCAGGGCGAGGATGATCCGCTCCTTTTGGTTGGGCTCCACCTCGGCGAAGATGTCCACGACGTTGACGCGAGTGATCAATGCTTCGTCGCTCATGCGGCGAAGGTCCGACCCGGTGATGATTTCCGGCCTTGGCAGGCCGATGTGCTGACAGATGCTGGCGGCGACCAGGCGGTTGTCGCCGGTGATCACCTTTAAAGAAACACCGAGTTGATTAAGCCGGGTCAAGGCGTCAATAATCTGGGGTTTGGCTGGATCGAATAACACGAGGAACCCGAGAAATGTCATGTCAGATTCATGATCTCTGGTCATGGCCGCCTCGACGCCGGCCTCTCGATAGGCCAGGCCAAGGGTCCGAAAACCCCTTTTCCCGAACTCCTCGTAGCGTTCTTGAACCTCCTTTTGAACTTCATCAATGTCAACGTTGTCGCCTGCCTGAGCCTCCGCTCGTGAGCAGACGGACAGAACATTTTGAAGCGCCCCTTTGGTGATGATGAACCGTCTCTCAGAGTCGGAGACGAGAATGCTCAGGCGCTTTCGCACAAAGTCATAAGGCAGCTCATCCAGCTTATGGTAGTTGGAGATGTCAAGCTCTTTCAGATTTCGAATGGCTTCGTCAACGGGATTGGCGAAACCAGTCTCATAGGCGGCGTTGAGATAAGCGTACAGGAGCACTTTTTCGCTTTTGTTCCCGTAAATATCCAGGGCGGAGTGGACGCGCACAACGCCTTCGGTCAAGGTGCCGGTCTTATCTGAACAGAGCACGCTCATGCTGCCGAAGTTCTCAATGGAGGAGAGCCGTTTGACGATCACTTTCTCCCTGGGCATGCGGCTGGCGCCGTGGGAGAGGTTGATGCTGATGATGGTCGGAAGGAGTTGGGGGGTGAGTCCCACGGCGAGGGCCAGGGAAAATATAAAAGAGTCCAAGACCGGGCGTGCGAGGTAGACGTTCACGGCAAAGATGGCGATCACCAGGACTGAGGTCACCTCCATTAACAAATAACCAAACCGTCTGACGCCACGCTCAAATTCTGTCTCGGGCGGCTTGAGTTTTAAACGCTCCGAGACCTTCCCGAATTCCGTGCTCTTGCCCGTGTGGACAACCACGGCCTTGGCGCTTCCGCTGACGACATGGGTTCCCATGAACAGCGTGTTGGTTCGCTGGCTGAGGACCGTCTCGGCCGGCAGCGCGCCCGCCGTCTTTTCCGCGGGATAAGTCTCACCGGTGAGGGCCGCCTCATTGACGAAGAGATGTTTCGACTCCAAGACCATGCAATCACCGGGAATGCCGTCTCCGGCTGAGAGGATGACCACATCACCGGGCACCACCTCTTCGACGTTGATTTCGCCAGGCGCGCCGTCGCGCAACGTCTTGGCCTTTATCTGGACAAGGGCGAGCAAATTCTCCACGGCATTGGCGGCGCCTCTTTCCTGCCAGAACCCCAGAAGGCCGCTGATGATTACAATGGCCAGAATAATGATCGCATCTGTTGGATCGTGCAGAAAAAGGGACAGAGCCGCGGCCAAAAGCAGGATGACGATGATGGGGCTCTTGAACTGATTCAAGAGCAGCGTCAGAGGATCAGACCGTCTTTTAGAGGTCAGACGATTGGCTCCAAATCGCGCCAGACGCTGCTTGGCCTCCTCGTTTGCCAGCCCCTGGGGCGTGGATTGAAGTTGCTCAAGGAGATCGGATGGTCTTGCGGCCCAAAATGCTTCGGGGAGACTGTTCATCGTGGCTGCTTTATTTTTAAGTCTTCAGGGGCCAAAGCCGAATCTCCATCATGTGGATTCAAGAGGCGGACCTATCCTGACTCATTCGAAGGCCTGACCAGTCTCGCCCTGCCTCTCCAGCGACGAAAGAGATTGATGATCCAGATCAACGCCCCCACGGAGGCGATAAACCCAAAAACCTTTATTTCATGGTGTTTGAGGTTGCCCATAAAGATCTCCAGGGCGTCCCCGAAGAGATAGCCGCCCGTGCCGACCACAATGGCCCAAATACAAGCTCCGACGGCGTTGAGGAAAACGAACTTGGTCGTCGGAACAGCGCTCATGCCGATCATAAAAGGGGTCACCGTGCGAAGGCCGTAGAGGAACCTGAAGCCGAGGATCAGAGGGGTCTTGAATCGATCCAGGAGCCGGTGGGCCTTATCCACCCGGGCTTGCCACGACGGCCGCTTTTTCAGAAATTTTTCACTGTGCCAGCGACCCAGGAAAAAGAAAACCTGATCCCCGCAGAGACTGCCCACAAAAGCGGCCGCGATGACCCAGGGCAAGTGCAGGTAGCCTCTGTGCGCGGCAAAGCCCCCCAAAACCAGAATGGTCTCCCCCTCGAAGAAGGTCCCAACCAAGATGGCCAAATAACCATATGCATCGATCAAGGATTCAATCATCAATGACTGGCCCCATTGATATGAACAACCCTGCAGCTTGCTGCAGGGTTGTTCATTATCTTAATCAGCATGATGATTCCGCCCCCAGCGACGGTCAAGCGCAATTTTTTGGAGACTGTGGCGAAGCCACATTTTGGTTCGAGGACCAGGCGACGCCGCAATCAAGACAAAAGGGCGGTTTGGCCGCGGTCTCAATTTTACGAGGCCGCCTTCTTGTCCTTTAACGGGCGGGTGAAGGACAGCGGCGGCGGATCCTGCCGCTGAGTTAGACGCCCGGCGGAGTCGAGGAGATATGGGTTGACGGTCAGCACCGGCACCGGCGAGCGACGGACCAGACGCATGGCCACCGAGCCCATGAGAACGCGGTCTATGCCTTTGCGGCCGTGGGTCCCGATGATGATCAGGGAGATTTCTTCGGCGCGGACGTATTCCAGGATCTGCTCCACCGTGTCGCCGATCAGCACCACCCGCTTGGCTTGAGGCAGAAATTGGTCGCAGAAGCGGTTTAAAAGCTCCTCGGCTTCGCGGAGAATCTCAGGCTCGCTCTTGATCAGGCTCAAGT
>CAYXRH010000226.1:0-7230 GCA_964466355.1 uncultured Thermodesulfobacteriota bacterium | reverse complement strand
GCCTAGCGTCGCGTCTGATACCAAGTTCCGAGACGTATCTGATCAAGGGTCGGCCTTGTGTTTAAGGACGGCCTCCCCTAAAATATTTCCGGGACACTGACTGGGGCCGCGGCGGAGCGGTCTTTCATCCGGCCGCGGGCCTAGGTGTTGGGCCGGCTGAGACTGACTTGAACGGGCCGGCCCGAGGGAGGCAACCTCAAGGATCAAGGAGGGCAAGAATATCCTTCGCTGGGACAAGACCAACTGCCATCGGTTCGAAGCCAACCAAGCCAGGCTGCTCATGGGCGTCATTGCCTACAACCTCCTTCACATGTTTCGGTCTTTCTATCTCAAGGGCGAGGAGATCAGGCGGTCTATGGAGTGGATCATCAAGCGGCTGATCAAGCTCGGGGCCAAGGTGGCCTATCATGGTCGAAGATGGCAGGTTCATGTGGCCTCAGCATTTCCTTTGGCCCGGTACTATGAAGCGGTGTTTGGATAATAGCCATTCCGTACCAGAGGATTGACCTGATCATTGAGGCTGAGCTATGCTCAAAAGTGGTGACCTAGCCACTTTGGCGGCTCAAAGCGTGAAAATCAGCTCTGCTGTCGACCTGGAAAACAGGCTCAACGTCGCATTTGGGGTTATTAAAGGGCCAAAGAGAGCCCTTTGGCTGATTGAGAATGACTTTGCGAGGTAATTCCGACTAATATTTCTGTTGAAACCGATTCCTCTTTTTTCCATTCACCCGGCAACAGGCTATGATTCTGTGAACTGTTTGATTTGACGGAAAGCCTTACCGAGTAAAATCTCCGTCTTCTCACGATCGATTTTTAGCCATTTATACACCGCCTTGGCATCTCTTCTCTTCACCGCTTTAAGCATTTCCTGGTGATAGTCAGCGCTGGTATTTTTAAATCCTGGTGAAATAATATCAAGTTCCCCGGTAGAAATATGAAGATAGGGGCTGATCCGGTCGTAGAAACCCTCGATAGTCTGCGCCAGGATGGGTGAATCGGCAGCGCGATAAATCACCCGACGAAATTCGCGGTTGAGGTGGATGAATCTTTCCGGATCATTTATCCTGACGGAGGCGTATATACCTTTAAGTATAACTTCCAGATCGGCGACAGTTTGGTCACTCCAGTTTGGCGCCGCCTTGTTAACCGCCAACCGCTCGACGACGTGCCTGATTTCGTTTATCTCCCTCAGGCTCTCCAGGGAAAGCTCATTGACCACACTGCCTATCTTGTCATAAACAGTGATGAATCCGGCCGCCTCCAGCTTATTCAGGGCGGCCCGGATGGGCGTTTGGCCTATTTTCATCCTCTGGGAGAGCATTTTTAGGCTCAGCTTTTCTCCCGGCATTATTCGACCGGAGATGATCGCCCGGTAAAGAGAGCGGTAAACTTTCTCCTGGGTTGTGGCCGAAATCTCGATCGGCTTCAAGAGATCTTCCTTGTCCAGGCCACGGGTCGGATTTTCCGCTTCGGTAGGGTGGGAGGCGAAATGCTTTTCCCATGTTTTCCGCAGCGAGCTATAGCCGGTCAGGCCTTCAAGTCCAGCGGACTTGAACCAAGCGGCCACCTTGTTCGAGACGCTGTTGATATTGAGAGGTTTGTTTTCCCGTTTAGATTTGATCAAAAAATCGTTTTTGTCCGGCTTGACCTCCTCAAGGTACCGTTGCCAGATGGTGAAAAGACTGTCCGTCATGTCAAGGGATGCCGGCGCACCTTCTTTGGCAGCCGGCAACACAAGACTTTCTCCAGGTCCTAGATCGAGCAGATCCTTGACCTTGAGTGTCAAGAGCTGGTTCAGCCCAAGACCGGTCCGCGTGGCCAGGTCAAATAGCAGCAAGTCCCGCGGATTATCGGAGAGGACCGTTCTGACCCGCTCGATATCCGCCCGGCTCCTGATCGGTTCGATGGTGGCCTGATAGCGTTTGCGCCGAGATTTCCCCAGGGTCATTTCCTTGCTTCCTCCTAAACCCTCTGGAAGATATATTGGTTACTCTAAAAAGTCAACCGGTAATATTGGTTACTCTAAATAAGGCAGCCCAATTCATAACTCCGGTCCCAGGCAAAAACAGCTATCAAATCAACTCGCATTAGGGCGTCATCAATATAGTCTATTATATTAGCTAATTATTCTTAAACTAAAAAGATCCCCAGTAAGACCCTCGTGAAATCCCAATCTCTGGTTCTGGCCGGCTCGGGTGACGGGGCGGCCTATTTTTCCCTTGACATCTGATATCATTGATCTAAGATGGATCTGGTTAATCTTAGGGCGTGGAGGACGAAATGAGATCAAGTCAATCCGGCGCCGTTCCAAAATCCCAGGCGTTATGCCTGCTTTCTGGATGGCGGCAATCCGTATTTGGTCTCATTTCAAATGGCGGATCCGAGTATATCTAATGATGAGGAGGGGGAGATGAAAAAAACATTCAAACTCAGAACGATCCTGACCACCCTGGCTGTCCTTGCTTTTGTTTTCTCATTGGCCGGCCTGGCCCCGGAAGCGGTCGGCAAGACGCTGCTCAAGGTCCCGACAGATTCCCCGCCAGAGTTCCCGAACACCAAAGCTTGGGAGGTGTTCAAGCAATATGTCGAATCTAACAGCGGCGGCGAGTTTGAGGTCAAAATTTACCACTCGGCCCAACTGGGCGATTCCCAAAAGATCATGGAAGCGACCAAGATGGGCGTCTACAAAATCGCCCAGCATGACAACGGCATCTGCGGGGCCTACGCGCCTATGTCGGTCTGGCAAATTCCTTACCTCTTCGCCGACGAGGTGGTTTGCCGGGAGTATTTCAAGAGCAAGGCCTTCCAGGAAATCAACGAGCGGATGGCCAAGGACTTGGAACTGAGAATCCTGGGCGCCACACCGTACGGGTTTTACTGTTTTCTCAACAAGAAAAGGCCCATCACCAAGCTGGAAGATTTGAAGGGTCTTAAATTCAGAAGCCTGCCAGGCAGCGAGATCGAGATCGTGACGATGAAGGCGCTCGGCATCTCGCCCACCCCGACCGGCTGGAACGAGATATACACCTCCTTGAAGACAGGCGTCATCGATGGCCTGCCCCATGCTCTGATCGTCCACAAAATAGCCAAGTTCTATGAAGTGGCCAAATACCTCACGGTCGATTTCAGCTTTACTGGCGCCAGCACTTACCAGGTCAACGAAAAATGGTGGCAATCTCTGTCCAAGGAGCAGCAGAATATCATCCAAAGAGGCGTTGACCTGGGCGTCGAGGTCGAAAGCGGCGGCTCCATCTATAATAACCGGGTCCCCGTGCTGAAGGAACTGGCCGACGCCGGCGTTAAAATCAACTACCTTTCGCCCACGGAAAAGGCTCGGATCAAGAAAGTCGCCCAAAAGGCCGCGACCGAATTTCTGGCCAAGAAAGTAGGTCAGGAGAGCATCGATAAAACCATGCACGCCATTGAGGCGATAGAGAAGCGCCTGAATAATGAATAACCCCCGGGGTTGATCCCCTCTCTGGGCGGGGTCGGTAGGCGTTTCGTCTTCCGGCCCCGCCGGAGAGACTAGGCGGGTTGATCGGCCTGGGGCGAACGAGTGCTCAGAGCCGTCAGTCCACCAGGCCTGGCCAAGTTGATGATGAAAGAGAGCGAGCCGATGCCTGGCAGGAAGTTGATCCGCGCCCTGGACAAGGCGGCCAGGGGCGTCATTGTCGCCTTTACCGGGCTGTCGCTGTTTTTGATCTGCCTGCAGGTCTTTTTCCGGTTCGTCATGAACAACGCCCTGGCCTGGCCGGAGGAGGCGGTCGTTTACCTGATGATCTGGTTTTCCCTGCTGGCTGCGGTTTACGTCCAACGGGAACGAGGCCACATCAGGCTGGTCTTTTTCTATAACAAGGTCTCGGACAAGACAAAACTGGTTTTTGACATTTTGAGTAATGCGGCCGTCATCGTCTTCATGGCTGTGGTCTGCTACGAGGGCGTAGCCGAAAGCATCGCCCTGATGGACATGGAGACTTCCGCCCTCAGGTTGCCCCGTGCCGTGCCCTTCCTGGCCATCCCCCTGACCGGGGCCTTGATCCTGGTGGTCAACCTGGTACTCATCGTCGAAGATTACAAAGGACTGACGAAGAAGTGACTCTGTTGATCCTGGCCGTAGCTTTCTTCGGGCTGACTATACTCGGCATGCCCATCACCTACTCGATCGGACTGGCCTCTTTGGGGGCCATGTTGTGGCAGGGCACGCCGCTGGTCATGATTCCTCACTTAATGTTCGACGGTCTCGATTCATTCATCCTCGTCGCCATTCCAATGTTCATCTTGGTCGGCGAGATAATGCTCCGCGGGGCTTTGTCCACAAACTTGACGGATCTGTCGGACATGCTGGTCGGCCGGCTCCGCGGCGGATTGGGGCATGTCAACATCCTCGCCAGTATTTTCTTTGCCGGCATCACCGGCTCAGCCGCAGCCGATACTACGGCCATTGGTTCGATACTGATTCCGACCATGAAGGAGAGGGGCTACAGCGCGGCCTACAGCACAGCGGTCACCATCGCTTCTTCAATTTTGGGTCCAATCATCCCGCCCAGCCTGACCTTCATCCTCTACGCCATGGTCGTCGGCAACATCTCCATCGGCGGTCTGTTTTTGGCCGGAATCATTCCCGGCCTGATCACCGGCCTGTCTCTGATGATCTTACATCATTTCATCAGTTACAAAAGAAAATACGAGAAAAGAACCACTCCCTACCCGCGAAAAATGGTAGTCCCGGTGATCAGCAAGAGCCTGGTGATCATGGTCATCCCGGTGCTCATCATCATGGGCGTCCTGAGCGGCGCTTTCACGGCCACGGAATCGGCCGCCGTGGCCAGCGCCTTTGCCCTGATAATTTGTTTCTTCCTTTTCAGGACGCTCCACCTGAATGATCTGCCCGACATTTTTTTCAACACTGCCAAACTCAATGGGATCATGCTCATCTTTCTGGCGACGAGCACCGTGTTCGGCCAGGTCATGGCCATCGAACAGGTCCCGATCAAGATTTCCGAATTCCTCCTGTCGATAACGACGAACAAATACATATTTCTGTTTATCATCAATATCGTACTCATTATTTTGGGTTGCGTCCTGGATACCTTTCCGGCCATCATCATTTTTGCGCCCATCCTGGCCCCTGTCGCGGCCAGTTACAGAATCAACCCACTTCATTTCGGCGTCGTGTTCTGCGTCAACCAGCTGATCGGTCTCAACACACCGCCGATCGGGACAGGTTTGTTCATCGGTGCCGTCGTCGGACGAGTGAATATAGAGGATCTTGTCAAGGAGGTAACGCCTTTCACTTTAATTCAGTTTATCGTTCTGATGCTGATCACTTACATTCCAGTGCTGACGCTATGGGTGCCGGGGATGGCCGGTTGGTAAGGCGATCCATAGTTATAGAAGAGGGCCCTGCGGGCCAGGAAATCAATCACCGGCAGAGCAAGTCAGTGATTTGCTTGTTCGACTGAAAAATTGTGTTTGACGCGAGATTTGAAAAGGAGCTTCAATGATAGAATTACTTGAGATGGTAGAGAAGAGCATATACTCCGGCCGGGCCAAGGAAGCCACCAAGTACACCAGGCAACAAATCGAAAGCGGGGTCCCGTGGCGCGAGATATTGAATAGGGCCATGCTCCCGGCCCTCGACAGGGTCGGCCGGGAATACTCGGAGGGGACCGCTTTTTTGCCTGAGATGATCGCCGCCGGCATGGCCATGACTGCGGCGGTGGAGGTTATCAAAGGTCATCTGGGCGGGGAGAACTTCCGGTCGAAGGGAACGATCGTCCTCGGCACGGTTTTCGATGACGTGCATGACATCGGCAAGAATATAGTCAAACTCAACCTGGAAGGCGCCGGCTACAAGGTCATCGATCTGGGCATCGATGTTCAGCCCGATGTTTTTATTGGCTCATGCCGGGACGCGGCTGCCGATATCGTCGGCATCTCCTGCCTGTTGAGTACCACCATGGCCAATCTGGAAAAGACGGTGGCCGCAATCCGTGACTCGGATGTGGAGATCAAGATAATGGTCGGCGGCAACCCCGTCACTGCCGAGTTTGCCCGGCGCATTGGCGCTGACGGGTACGCCCCGGACGGACACTTGGCAGTGAAAAAAGCAGACGAACTCGTCGAGTTTAGGTCATAGGACAACCCGACAATTGGGCCCAAGGACAGCCAAATGACCAACAAGGAAAGATTTTTAAGGGCGCTCAGGTTGGAAACACCTGATCGAGTTCCTTATTTTGAATATTTCAATGAGAAATCGATAATAAACACTTGCCGTGCGCTGTACGGACAAGACAAATCAGAATTTAATGATATTGACATCAGGTTCAACACCGACGACTTCCGGATCTACGATCTGCTGTTCAGACTGGCGGAGGATTTGGATATTGACGGCCTTGTCTCCGCTGGCTTGCCTGGACTGGAAAAATTGAGTAATCGTCAGGAGTTAGGCCGGGACCGCTTCGGTAACATCTACCGTTTATCCGCGGAGGGGGAGCCTGTCCCGATGATGGGCGCGGTCAAGGATGAAAGCGACTTGGTCAAGGCGGCAAGAGCCAGGCCGGAGGAGGGTGATTTCCGGCAGCTGGAGTATTTCAAGAAGGGGGCGCCAGAACGGTGCATGGTCTACATGATCGCCGATCCGTTCAAGCTCAGCTGGCGTCTCTTGGGCGGCCTGGAAAAGCTGATGCCAATATTTATTACTGACCCCGCCCTGGCTCATAAGTTGGCCCGCATTGGCACTGACTTCTTGCGGCAAGAGATCGAGATGGCCATCGACATGGGGGTCGACGCCCTCATACAGGATGGGGACTTGGCCGAAACCAGAACCACTTTCATGTCACCAAAGATGTTCAGGGAATTCGTCAAGCCCTACTGCCGTGAACTGACGGAAGCGGCGCATGACCGCGGGGTAGCGATCATCAAGCACTCCGACGGCAACGTCACGCCCATACTGGATGATTTGATCGAGGCCGGTTACGACGGCTTTCACCCGGTCGAACCCCAAGCCATGGACATCGTGCAAGTGAAAGAGAAGCTGAGCGGCCGAGCATGCGTTTGCGGGAATATCGACTGCATGTATCTTCTTCCTTTTGGTCAACCGGCGGAAGTGACGGCTTCGGTCAAGGAGACGCTCAAAAAGGCCGCACCGGGAGGCGGCTATATTTGCAGCTCCTCCAACTCAGTCCATCCGGGCTGCAAGGGAGAGAACACGGTCGCCATGATCAGGGC
>CAYXRH010000225.1:0-7231 GCA_964466355.1 uncultured Thermodesulfobacteriota bacterium | reverse complement strand
CCGGCCATGGCCACCACGACCGCCTTTTCGTCGGCCGGGAGCCGGCCCTTGCGGGCCATGGCCTTGCGGCCGGCCTCGATCCCGGCCGCCACCGCCGCCGCGTTCTCAAAGGCGACGTGAATCCAGGGCACTGCCCAGGCGGTGTGGGGATAGGGCGAGGTGACAATTTCCATGCATCCCGTGGCCGAGGCGACGATCACTTCCGGGCCGATGGCCTTCAGGGCCTGCCTCAGAGCCAGAATCTCGCCGCAGCCCTGGCAGGCCCGGTGGCCGTGAACCAGGGCCTCGAACCGGGGCAGAGTCTTGGGCTTGAATTTTTCAAAATCTTTCAGCGCTTCGGCGGCGCTCAAAGCGAACATACGCCATCCTCCCGGACGCCGAAGAATTCAAAGGGGCGTCCACATTCGATCTGCTCCGCGGCCTTTAAGACCATCTCCTTGAAGTCGTCCCGGGTGACGTCACGACCGCCCAGCCCCGCGATGAAGGAGGCCACCTTGACCTTTTGGGGTCGGTGATGCAGCAGCGACCTCAGCTCCACGGCCACCGGACCGCCGGCGCCGCCGTAAGAAAGGGCCCGGTCGACGACGACCAGGGTCTTGAGCCCCTCGATGGCCTCAAAAAACTCGGCCGTGGGGAAGGGCCGCCACAATCTGAGACGAATCAGGCCCACCTTCTGCCCCCCGGTCCTCAGCTCGTCCACGGCTGTCATGGCCGTCTCAGAGATGGAGCCCATGGTCACCAGGGCCGTCTCGGCTCCGTCGAGCCCGTAGGTCTCGACGGGATGGTAGGCCCGGCCGAATTGGGCGGCGAAAGAGGCCCAGTGCTCCTCGACGACCGCCTTGGAGGCGACCAAAGCCTCCTCCAACTGCCGTCTCATCTCGGTGTAGACCTCGGGCACGCCCACCGGGCCCATGCTCGTCGGCTCTTTGGGGTTGAGCCTAAAAAGCGGGTCATAGGGCGGCAGATAGGCGTCCACTTCGGCCTTGTCCGGCATGATGATCGGCTCGATGACGTGGGACAGGGTGAACCCGTCCAGGTTGACCATCACCGGGAGCATGACCCGGTGGTCTTCGGTGATCTTGAAGGCCGTCAAGGTCAGGTCCAAGGTCTCCTGGCCGTTTTCGGCGAAAATTTGAATCCAGCCGACGTCCCGTTCGGCCATGACGTCGGAGTGGTCGTTCCAGATGGAGATCGGGGCCGACATGGCCCGGTTGACCACGACCATGACCATGGGCAGCCGCATGCCCGAGGCGATGAAGAGGACCTCGTGCATCAAGGCCAAGCCCTGGGCGCTGGTGGCGGTGAAGGTTCTCGCCCCGGCCGCGGCCGAGCCGATGCAGGCCGACATGGCCGAGTGTTCGCTCTCCACCGGCACGAACTCGGCGTCCAGGTGGCCGTCGGCGACCAGTTCAGACAAATGCTCCACGATGTGGGTCTGCGGCGTGATGGGGTAGGCGGCCACCACGTCGGCGTCGACCAGCTTGACCGCCTCGGCGCAGGCCAACGAGACCTCCAAGCCAACTCGTGCGGCCATGCTAATCCTCCTCCTGCATCTCGATGGCCTCGGCCGGGCATTGTTCGGCGCAGATGCCGCAGCCCTTGCAGTAGTCCGCGTTCCAGGTGTATTTGCCCTCCTCCCGGGGCGAAAAGGCCATGTCCGGACACATGATGTAGCAGCGACCGCAATCGACGCATTTCTCCCAATCAATGACCGGTTTCTTCCCGGTGCGCCAATCGCCGGTCTTGAAATCAGCGGCGTTGCCCGGGGTGACGATCATGCAACCGGGCTCCAGGGTGGTCCAGCACTGGATGGCTTGCACTTTGGCCACTTCACAACTCCTCAATCGCGCTCTTGGATCATGGTTTCCCCGAAGGCGGTCTCCAAAGCCTTGAAGTTCTTGGGACCCAGCTTGGGGCCGAAACGCTGGTTGATCGCCTCGGCCATGTCATCCGGCTTCAAGACGCCGGTGGCCTTCAAGACGGCGCCGAGCATGGTCGTGTTGGTGATGGGCACGCCCAGAACCTCGGCGGCGATCTTGTCGGCGTCGATAAAGGCCAGCCGGCCTCTAAACCCGTAGTCGGCCCGGCAGGTCTCCTCGCAGACGGGGGCGTTGATGATCAGGGTGCCGTCTGATTTCAGCCCCTCGGCGACATTGACGAACTCCAGGACGCTGGCGTCCAAGACGACGACCACGTCGGGCTGATAGATTTTCTCACGGGTGCGGATCGGCTCATCGCTGATCCTGACGAAGGCCGCCACCGGCGCGCCACGCCGCTCCGGCCCGAAGGAAGGAAAGGCCTGGCCGTATTTGCCGTGGGCGATGGCGGCCTGAGCCAGCAATTCGGCCGACGTGACCGCGCCCTGACCACCGCGGCCGTGCAACCTGATCTCGATCATGACAGCTCCTTGAATTCTTCTTGGCCTCAGATCAGACTAAGCTACTTTTCTAACCCTCTGCCTGAGGGTTGTCAAGGCAAAGCGAGGCGGCCGTCCTCTTTACTCAATTCGGCATTCCTGTTATCTTGGGCTTCTTATGTTTCCCAGCGCTCCTTTTGCGGTTCGCCGTCTCGGCCGCTTGATTCTAGTGAGCGTGGTGTTGGGCGGTCTCTTCAGTTCCGGGCGTGGGTGGGCCCAGGAGCCGGTCGAGAAGTGGACTTTGGAGCGCTGTTTAAGCCACGCCGCCTCGAACGCGCCCGAGGTTTTGAAAAGCCTCCAGGAGGTTCAAAAGGCCCGCCTGGGCGTGGACGACGCGAGAGTGAGGTTCCTGCCCGACGTGGACATCCAGGTGGCCTACGATCCCTTCGCCGACGAGAGTAACCGCGCCTTCATCGGACAACTCTTCGTCAGCGACATCCTGAAGGGCTACACCAAGTTCTTCGAAGGCCGGCTGGCCGAGATACAGCACCTCATCAGCCAACTCAACCTGGAGCGGACCAAGGCCTGGCTGGAGTTCAAGGTCACCCAGCTCTACCTCCGGCTCTTGGCCGGAGTTAAGGGCGCCCAGTTGGCCGAAGAGCTCGGCGGTCTCATCCGCGAGCAGGAAGCCACGATCAAGACTCTTTTAAAGCAAGGCCTCACCAGTCCCTTGGACGCCCGCCGCGTCAGCCTGACCGTGAGCCGTCAGGAGCTGGCCTTGCAGGAGCGGCGCGACGAGAACAACATCCTCGCCCGCAAGCTGAAAGCCCTCATCGGGCTTCGGCCTGATGACAGGTTTTCCATCGACGCCGGGCAATCGCTCTCGGATGTCCAGCCCGCCGCCACGGAAACCGACGACCGTCAACTGGATCTGGAAATGGCCAAGCTGAAGCTCAAAGCGCTCAACGAACAGAAAAAACTGTTAAAGTACGAGCGATGGCCGGCGCCGGTGGTGGCCGCGGGGTGGTCTGAACACTCGCCCCAGTGGGAGGACGGCTTGTACGCCATCATCGGCGTCACCATCCCCCTTTACACCGCCGGGCGGCAGGGGCGGCGCCTCGCCCGCCAGAATTTGGCGGTCGAGAACCAGGGCCGGGAGATCGAAATCCTCAAGCAGCAGTTGGACATCCGGCGGGCCGAACTGGACAAGGCCCAGGCCAGGCTGCGCCGGCGGCTCAGGCTGACCCAGGAGACGGCCGCCCTGGCCCAGGACGAGGTCCAGATCGCCGCCGAAAAGCTGGCCCAGGCCAAGGAGGGGCCGCTGTATTACCTGGAGAAGAGGATAGAGGCTAAACGCCAGGAGATGGAAGTGCTCAAGGTTGAGCTGGAGCTGGCCCTGAACCGAGCCTCGGTGAGGACCCTGGCCAAGGTGACGCTGCCGTGAAGGCCGGCCGGATATTTTTGGGGTTGGCCCTCGTGGCGGCCGCGGGCGTCGCGGCGGCGCTGTTCTGGTTCAACAACTGGGGGCCGCAAGAGCCGAGCCTGGCCCTCGTGGTCCCGGAGCCGGGCCAGGTGGTCAAAACCCTTTCCCTGCGGGGCCGCTCCCAGCCGGCGGTCTCGGCCAAGGTTGTCGCCCGCCTCGAGACCCTCATCGAAGACTTGCCGGTCACCCTGGGCCGATCGGTCGAGGTCGACGAGGTTCTGGCCAAGATTCGTCTGACGCCCGGCTTTCTGCTGCAGGTGCAGGAGGCGGTGGCCAACTACCAGCGGGCCCTCATCGCCCGGGAGCAGCAGGTCAGCGCCGTGGTGGATTGCCCGGCCAGAGGGCGCATCAGCCGCATCCTCATCCAACCTGGGGACCGGGTCGAAGCCAGCCAGCCCCTGGCCAAGATCACTGTCGAGCCGGGCTATCTGGAGAGAATGGACAACCTGGCCCTGGAGCTGAGCCGCCTCGAACAAGCCGTGGCCAGCAAGAGCCGGGAGGTGGCCGGCTACCGGGATCTGGCGGCCAAGAAGCTGCTGCCCCGAGAGACCTTGAGCGCGGCCGAAGCCGAGGTGGCCAGGCTTAAAAAGGCGCTGGATATGAGGCACAGCCAAAAACAGCGTCTCGACCGCAGCCTCAAGCTCCTCGGGCCGGCCGGCTCCCGCGAGGCGGTCATCCTCTCTCCCCAGGCGGGGCGGGTGCTGCGCATTCTCAAGGAAGAAGGCCAGCTCGTCGCCCCGGGCGAACACGGCGCCTTGCTCTATCTGGCCAGGGGGACGGGCAATAAAAACCAACACAACGAAGACGACTTCAGGCGGCTGGAGGAGTCCCTGAGCCAGCTCAGGCTGGCCGAGAGCCGTCTCGAAGCCCTCTCGGCCCACACCGGCCGCTCCTACCTCAACGACCAATCAAATCTGGAGAGCGGCTTCATCCGTTCGCCCGTGGCCGGCGAGGTGACCTGGATCAACCTGCGCCTGACCAAGGGCTACACCTGTCATCAAGGCGAGCCGTTGTTCGTGATCGAGGATCTGTCCCGGCTGTTGGTGGTCTGCCGGGTTCACGAGATCGATTTCCCCAAGATCAAACCCGGCCAACGGGTCGAAATCTTTTTTGACGCCTTTCCCCGCCAACCCTTCGAGGCCGTTCTGGTCGGCCAACCCAAGGCGGCCCAAACCGACTTCAACGCTCCCTACAGCCAGTACGAGGTCGTCTTCGCCTTATCAAACCCCGACTCGCGGCTGGTGGGCGGACAATCGGCGGAAGTGATTATCAACATTGAACAAAAGGAATCGCCCCTCACCCTGCCTAACTCGTGCCTGCTGAGCGCTGACGGAAGCGATTCGGTCCTGGTGGCCCGCGGAGAAGGGCTTAAGAGGAGGGCGGTCAAAGTCGGACTGGTCGGGGATGAGCGGGTCGAGATCCTCTCCGGGCTCGAGCCCGGAGAGGAGGTCGTCCGCTTTCCCCATCAAACCGGCGCCCATTAGTCGAGCAAAGATTTTCTGGCTTCTCGATCCTATTTTAGGTATATAGTTCTTGCCGGTCATGAGTAGAGTTCAGGGAGCACCAATGGCTGACCAGGATCGCCCCGCCGGGGCCGACATCCTTGCGAAGTGCTATCAAATGACCGAAGATCACGAAGCCAAGGAAGCCGGTCATTATCTCTGCTTTCGCCCCGTCGCCTCAGCCCAGACTCCACAGATCGTCCTCAACGGCCGGACGATGGTCATGGTCGGCTCCAACAACTACCTCGGCCTGACGACCCATCCCCGGGTCATGGCCGCGGCCAAGGAGGCCGTCGATCGCTACGGCACCGGCTCGGCCGGCTCCCGGTGGCTCAACGGAAACATGGTTCTTCACGAGCAACTGGAGGCCAAGCTGGCCGAGTTCTTGCGGCAAGAGGCGGCGGTCGTCTTCGCCACCGGCTACCAGACCAACCTGGGAGCCATCTCGTGCATCGTCGGCCGGGGGGACGTGATCATCATCGACAAGCTCGATCACGCCTCCATCCTGGACGGCTGCCGCATGAGCCAGGGGGAGATGATCCGCTATCGCCACAACGACATGGATCATCTGGAGTTTGTCCTTCAAAAGGCCGGCCGAAAAGCCAAGCTCATCATCATCGACGGCGTCTTCTCCATGGAGGGCGACATCGTCAATCTGCCGGCCATCGTGGAGCTGGCCGGGCGCCACCAGGCCCGGATCTTTTTAGACGACGCCCACGGCATCGGCGTCTTGGGCCTCCAAGGGCGGGGCACGGCCGAGCACTTCGACCTGGAGGAGGAGGTGGATCTGATCATGGGCACCTTCTCCAAAAGCCTGGCCGGCATCGGCGGCTTCGTGGCCGGCGACGAGAGGCCCATCGCCTGGATAAAACACCTCAGCCGCTCGCTCATGTTTTCGGCCGCCCTGCCGCCCGTCCTCGCCGCCGCGGCCATGGCCGCGGTGGAGGTCATTGAAACCGAGCCCGAACTCCGTCAAAAATTATGGGCCAACACCCATCAAATGAAAAAAGGTCTTGACGACCTCGGTTTCGACACCGGCGAGAGCAAAACGCCGATCATCCCGGTCGTCGTCGGCGATGAAGCCCTGGTCTTGGCCATGACCAACGCCCTGGCCGAGCTGGGCGTGTTCGTCAATCCAGTTCGCCCGCCGGCGGTGCCGCCGGGCCGGGATCTTTTGCGCACCTCCCTCATGGCCACTCACACCTCGGAACACATCAATCAGGCCCTGAAAGCATTCGAAACAGCCGGTCAGAAGCTGGGCCTCATCGCCTGATGACCTCCACTGACCTGGTCGTCGAGAGGGTCGTCAGCGGGCGGCGATTGAACACCTTCGTTGATCTCTCCTGGTCAATCTACGCCGACCAGCCCCACTGGGTGGCGCCGCTCAAGAGGGAATTCAAGTTCTATTTCAGCCCCCGCCACCCCTTTGCCGAGCACGGCCGCATGGCTCTCTTCATGGCCCGGCGCGGCCGCCGGCCCGTGGGCCGCATCGTGGGCATCGTTGACGACTATTACATTGAATATCAAAATGAAAAAGTCGCCTTTTTCGGTTTCTTTGAATGCCACGACGACCTGGCCGCGGCCCGAGCCCTCTTTGATCAGGTCAGAGCTTGGGCCAGGGAGCAGGGGTTTGCGCTCATCCGGGGACCCTTCAGCCCCTCGACCAACGATCCCCTGGGCGTGCTGGTGGAGGGATTCGACGACCCGCCGGCGGTCTACATGCCTTACAACCCGCCTTATTATCACGACCTTGTCATCAACTGCGGCCTGAAGCCGTGCAAAACGGTCTACGCCCAGAAAATGGAGGTACACCCGGAGCTGTTCGACATCTGGCGTCGCCGGACCGAGAGGCTTTACGCCCGGCTGGCCTAGTTTAATTTCCGGACCAGT
>CAYXRH010000224.1:0-7233 GCA_964466355.1 uncultured Thermodesulfobacteriota bacterium | reverse complement strand
GAAGTCGGCCGGGGGACGACCTTCATCCTCCGCCTGCCGGCGGGGGAGAGCTAAATAACGCCCTTTTCGAGATAAGCGCTCCGGACTATTGCTCTGATGACCGGCAGTTTGAGGGCGAAGAGCAGGGCCGCGGCTAGGCAGGCCAGGCCGCCGAGGAAAATTGTTGTCGGCGCGCCCAACTTATTGGCCAGGGTTCCGGCCAAAAGACTGCCGAACGGGGCGATCCCCATGAAACACATCACGTAGAAGCTCATCACCCGGCCCCGTTTGTCGTCGTCGGTGATCGTCTGGAGGATGGTGTTGCTGGAAGCCATTTGAACCATCATGCCAAACCCGGTGAGGATGAGCAGGCAAATTGAAACCCATTGGTCGCGGGAAAAGGAAAAAGCAACGAGCCCCAGACCGAACAGGCCGATCATGAGCGGGATGACCCTTTCCAAGCCGGCCACTCTTTGGCGCGAGGCCAGATAGATCGCGCCGATCAAGGCGCCGCCGCCGGCCGCGCCCATCAAGAAACCGAGGGTGTGGGCCCCGCCGTGGAGCACATCCTTGGCGAAAACCGGCATCAAGACCAGGTAGGGCATGCCGCCCAGGCTGACGACCATGAGGAGGAAAAGGATGTACCGGATCGGCGGGAAGCCGAAGGAGTAGCCGAATCCTTCCCTCAACCCGTGAAAAAAATTCTGCTTCTTTTTGGGGCGGGCGCCGGGGTTGATCCTCATCAGTGACAGGGCGACGATGACGGCCACATAACTCAGGGCGTTGAACAGAAAGCAGGGACCCTCGCCCAGGGCGGCGATCAAAATGCCGGCCAGGGTCGGCCCGATCAGGCGCGTGCCGTTGAACATGGCCGAATTCAGGGCGATGGCGTTGCCCAGGTCTTCCTTTTTTTCGATCATCTCCACCGTGAAGGCCTGGCGGATGGGCATGTCAAAGGCGTTGATCACTCCCAGGAAAGAGGCCAGGAACATGATGTGCTCGATCCTGATCCGCCCGCTCATCACCAGGACGGTCAGCACCGAGGCCTGAAGCATGGCCATGACCTGGGTCAGGATCAACAGGTGAAGGCGGTTGAACCGGTCGGCCAGGACCCCGGCCAGGGAGGAGAGGATAAAAACCGGGAACAGGCCCAGAAACGAGACCACCCCCAGCAGGAATTCGGAGGAGGTGAGGCGGTAGACCAGCCAGCCCAGAGCCACCCGCTGCATCCACGTGCCGATCAGGGAGATGCCCTGGCCGGCGAAGAAGAGACGGTAGTTTCTAGCGGACAGGGCCCGGAACATGCCCTTCATGTTCCTGATGTTTTCCAGCAGGTTGTCGGGACTGAAATTCATGGGCGCGATGTCCTCCGCCCTCTTTGCCCATCCCTTGGCCGCGGGCCGAAAATCAGGCCGCTCGGCTGACGCCCTAAGCGGCCCCGCGGTGGACTCTCCGGGAGCATTATCCTCCTCATCCGAGAAAAAAGCGACCCCTTTGCCGCGGCGGCGGGCGCGTTGATGTTTCTGATCGCCTGGAGGGCGGGTTGGATCACGGGTTTCGTCAATTCTCCTTGAGGAAAAGACAACACATTGATAATGTTTGTCTAGTTCCATCATGGGGCGGAAGGACAGAGGGGGTCCTCATGAAAACAGTGTTCATCCTCGGCGCGGGCGCTTCGGTCGAAGCCGGCGTGCTGTGCCTTGTTTCGCTTTCACTACCGCAAGGATGCATCCTTTTTTATTATGATAAAGTAAATGCTGGGTTATGGTGAAGCCAAGGGTCGTATCGCCAGGCCGGAATTCAACCGAATCATTCTAACCGGAGATACCCGGCGGGGAGGGCGCCATGGACGAAGTTGAATCCAAGGAGAAAATCAAGGAGACCAAGAAAAGAATAGGAGACGCCATATCGGCTGGATTGGGTTCATTGGCCCCGAACACACTAATAATTGGGGTGAAGATACCCAGCAAGGATAAGCCGAAAGAAACAAAAGAAGTAAGAATTCTATTTTCAAAAAAAGAAGCTAAATCACAAGCTTTCCAATTGGAGATTCAAGGAGGAGAAAAGAAAGAGGGAATAAGGCCGGAAATTACTTACACGGTAACGGGTGATGACATCGGCAAAATAGTAATCGAGGTGAATCTGGGAGGGCACAAGCGCCGGGATTCCGTCAAAATTTATTCAATCGACCGTGCGATTAGCGGTGACGACGATAATGATCTGAGACTGATACCGGATAATAGCCTGGCCAGACCGAAAAATTGTCCTGACGTGGGTTACCTGGCCCAGGAATGGTTCAAGCAGGAATGGCTCAAGGACGGACCAAATTCCGAAATTCCACACCTCAAGGAGCATTGGCCGAAGTATGAGCAGGGCGACTGGGAGGCCGAGGTTCCGGAAGTGAAGCTGCCGGACGAGGTTACCGAGGAGCAGGAGGCGCGCTGGGCCGCTTTCTGCATCGGCGTGGCCGTGAGGGGATTGGTTTTACTGTGGTCGTACGAAAAAGAAATCATTTCGCTGGGCCTGCCCGATCACACCAGGTACATCCCCAAGCGCCCGGTGGATTTGAAGACGGCCGAAGTGATTAAGGCCCTGGGGGATGCCGGCTTTCACATGGCCTGGCACGTGGTCGAGGCGGCCTGCTCCTCGCTCAATGCCGGCAAGAATGTGATCTTCACCGGTCCTCCCGGCTGCGGCAAGACCGCTCTGGCCATGCATCTGGCCCGGCAGGCGGGCAAAACCCCGATTTCGGTGACCGCCTCTCCGGTCTGGACGACCAATGAGTTGATCGGCCGCTACATGCCGACCCTGGGCAAAGAGGATAAAAACATCGTCGAGTTCCAGCCCGGATTTTTCCTTCAGGCGATCGAGCAGGGCACCTGGCTGATAATCGATGAGTTGAACCGGGCGGATATAGACGCCTGCTTCGGGGAACTCTTCACTGTCCTGGCCGGTGAACCCTCGATCCTGCCCTTCCAGGTTTACGATGATGACTCGGGTGAAGAGGAACAGAAGAAGGTGCGACCGATCGTCGTCCTTCCGGCGGGCAGGGACAAGGAAAGGCGGGACGGCTACAGCGTCCGAACCATCGACACCTCTTTCCGGCTGATCGGCACCATGAACGACGCCGACGCCGCCCGGCTCCACCAGCTTTCCTACGCCTTTCAGCGCCGCTTCAACATCATCCGGGTGGAAGCGCCCGGAGCAGAGGTGGTTAAAGAAATCATTAAAAAACGGATCGAGGATACAAAAGAAAAGATCACGAAATCCGACACCCGCTTTCTTTACACCAATTGGCGGAAGAATGAAGATACCTTGATCAACGAGATCGAGAAGTGCTTGGGCAACCTTTTCGCCAAGAAAAAGGAAAACGATCAGGATTTGGTCAAGATGAGGGTCGTCGGGATCGCCCAGATTCTGGACATCATCGACTTTCTATTCGAGGGAATTACGACGGACAAAGAAAAGAAAGAGCTGAAGCTGAAATACGCCAGAGATATTGAACACTTGAAGATGACCGTCCTGTCTTACCTGGCCATGGGGGTGACGATGTCGGTGTTCCCCCAACTGATGTCCTTCACCGGGATCCATGATCGCGAAATCCTCGGACAGGCAATCCAAATTATTTTCGACTCATTCCAGGGAGGGCAACTTTACCGGATCATTGAGGACGACCAGGTTAAATCAGAAGGCGAATCAATTCACGATTTTCTCAAAAACGAGATGGACCGCCTGTTCCGGCACACCACGTTGGACCTGGACAAATTATTACGTAGTGAGGATGTCCAGCCGTGAACCGGCGTGAGGAAAAAAGGCCGCCAGAACTGGACGAAAAGGAGCAGAATTCCCTGACCGGGAATCTCCTCTGGCTGACCGGCAAATTTTTTTCAGGCAGCCGGAGGGATTTATTGCTTTGGTTGGCAAGATATTTCGATGATTCGACGCGCCAACGATTGGCCGAGCTGCTAAACCTGGACAATTCCGATCGGGTGGAAGCGGAAGAGGCCCTGGCCGCTTTTCTGGAAACCAGCCCCACCGCGCCCCAACCGAGGGTCTATCTTTCCGCGGACATCGGCCGCAACGTGGACTGGGGCCGGACCATGGTCGATTCGGCTCCGGCCCGGCCCCACAAATTCTGGAATCGGGCCATCATCCACGCCCCTGACATCAAGCTTCTTTCCGCCCTGCTCAACCTGGCCTGGCGCTGGTGCGATGAACTCAGCCTCTTTCTGACCGAGGAAGGAGGGGACCGCGCTTCCAGGGTCGAAGTCCTGACCGAGGCGATCAGGAAAGCCGAAATCGATCCCTTGCCAATGGATTATGACGCCAACGCCGCGGCGGCGTTGTGGGCTCTGCCCGGCGGCGAAGCGCTCTCTTTTCTGATCGACAAGGCCACAACCGCCCTGGATCAGGATTTCGATCCGACAAAGGACGAATCAATCCTGAATATATTCAAAAATGCTTCCACCACTGAAGAAAACGCCAATGCCGCCCTGGAGGTGATCGCCGCCGTTTCCCTGGCCCGGGCAGCCTGGAGGATCGGCTGGAGGAAAGGCGGTCGGGACTTGAGCCAGGACTGGAAATTGCAGCACGGCCTGGAGCTGGAAAAGGAGGGACTTCGCCTTCAGATCGGCAAGGGAACCTTAGAAGACGCTAACGATGATAAAGAAAAGAGCGATCGCAGCCGAGCTCCACTGGAGCAGATAGGCTACAAGGCCACCGGTAAACAACCGGACATCTATTTAAAATTTTTCGAGAAAGATGACCCCAACAAAATGATCTATATCATCGGCGATGCCAAGCGCAACGCCGCTGAAGGCGACGCCTACATCGCCCCGTCTTTCTGGGCTATCGTCAATTATTTCGTGGCTTTCGGGCATTTAATGGGGTTGAAGTTAGGCCCAGCAAGAAACGATTTCTTCGAGGGGCCGATCAGCCCCGCCGGGATTATTTTTTTCAAACAGGGGCCAGAGGAAAGGGATGAAGAAGCATGCATAATCGGGCTCTACTTTGATAAGGGTGAGTTTGGAAATCCTGAAGAAGAACCGGAAGCCGATAAGAAATTGACCAGCGTGCTCAGCAGCATCGAATGTCAGGTCCACCGCCATTTTGCATTTTGGATGTGAACAGGAGCCCACGGCCGTGGACAGGCCCCCGACCTCGTAGGTGTAGCCCGACTCCTTTATAACCGCCACGCCTTTCTTGACGAAGCGGCTCAAGCTGGTGCCCTCGCCGACGGGATAGACGGAAAGCTGGGCGATCATGAAGACTTCCTCCCCGCGCGGCCCTCGCGTGGCCTCTCTTCGTTATGCCAGAGGGCGGGGCGGCGGCCTGCTGGTCGAGCGAGCATCGGAGCCGGCCGTCCTGGGGCCTGACCCAGACGACTGAAAAGAGCAAGGCGCCTGAAGAGCCGAGGGCTTGACGGAGAGCGCCAGGCGGCCAAATAAGGCGACTTGTGAGCCGCCAGCAGGCCGCCGCCCCGCCCGAGCAGCCCCATTGTCTTATGATCCTTATATCAAAGAAAGCGGTCCTAGCTCTGAAGCCTCTTCTTCAGCTCGCGTATGAGGGCCAGGCAGGCCTGGTTGGCGTCGGCGACGATGGCCACGTCGGCCATCTTCATCATCGTCGCGTTGGGGTTCTTGTTCACGGCGACGATGAACTCGGCGTCAAAGATGGCCGCGGTGTGCTGGATGGCGCCGCTGATGCCAAAGGAGAAGAGGACCTGGGGCTTGATGGCTTTGCCGGCCTGGCCGACCAGGGTCTCGTGGTCGGCCCAGTGGGCGTAAACCACCGGCCGGGTGGCGCCGACCTCGCCGCCCAAAAGAGCGGCCAGCTCAAAGAGGTTCTTGAACCTCTTCTTGCTGCCCATCCCCCGTCCGCCGCACACGACCACCCGGGCCGCGGCCAGCTCCTCGCCCCGATAGGGCTGCCTCTGGGAACTGACGAGGCGGATCCGCTCCCGGGGCAGCTCCGCCGGCCGCTCAAGCCTGACCACCCGGCCCGAACGCTCGTCGTCGTGGGGCATCTCCTGAAAGGTGCCCGGCCTGACCGTGGCCATCTGGGGTCGGCGCTGGAGCGTGATTATCTCGGCCAAGAGGTTGCCGCCAAAGGCCGGCGCCGTCTGGACCAGCCGCCCCTCGGCGTCGAGGCTCAAATCGACGCAGTCCGCGGTCAGGCCGGTGCCGAGCCGCTTGGCCACCCGGGGGGCGAACTCCCGGCCAAAGGAGGTCGCGCCGACGAGGATCACCTCTGGCCGGCGCTCTCGGGCCAGCCGCTCCATGAGCTTGGTGTAGGTCTCGATCTGGTAAAGGGCCAGGGCGGGGTCGTCGAGGACGTAGACCACGTCGGCGCCGTGGGCGATGTACTCGGCCACGTATTCGTCCACCTCGCTGCCGAAGACGACGGCGCAGAGCGCGGACCCGGCCTGGTCGGCCAGCTCCCGGCCCCGCCCCAGAAGCTGGAGGGTGACGCGGTTTTGAAAGTAATTCCGATAGTCCCCGAAGACCCACATCTCCGGCCGGGCTTTTTTTACGGCCTTGAATCTTTCCTTTGCCTTCATCGCCCGCGCCTCGATCAATCCGGCGGCTTGAGGTCCCGGCCGATCAAGCCGCTGAGCCGGTCGGCGAATTCTTCGAGCAGCTGATCGACCGCCTTTTTGGGCGCGCCCTTCAAGACGACGCCTCTTCTCTCCGCCCCGGGGGAGTAAACTTTGGTGATGCGGCTGGCCGACCCGGCGGGGCCGACGCGGTTGAGGTCGGCCTGGATGGCCGCGGCGTCGAGGACGCGCAGCTCTCCCCGGTCAAAGGCCTCCTCCAGGCCCCCCAAGGGGACCTGACGGGGCCTGAAACGCCGGGTGGTCACCGTCACCAGGCCGGGGAGGTCCATCTCCAGGATCTCCAAAAAGTTGTCGACCACCCGCTCCAGGCGCAGGGTTCGCCCCTCAAGGGCCATGTCCTCCACGTAGGCCGCGCCGGGCACGTCCAGCTCCTCGGCCAGTTGGGGCCCCACCTGAGCCGTCTCGCTGTCGGTGCTGTGACAGCCGCACAGGACCAGGTCGAAATCCGGGCACACGCTCCGAATGGCCTGGGCCAGGGTGTAGGAGGTGGCCAGGGTGTCCGCGCCGGCCATGCGCTCGTCGGTGAGCAGGACCGCCTCGTCCGCCCCCAGGGCCAGAGCCTCCCGCAGCACCTCCTCGGCCATGGGCGGGCCCATGGACAAGACGATCACCCGCCCGCCGCGGGCCTCCTTGAACCT
>CAYXRH010000223.1:0-7254 GCA_964466355.1 uncultured Thermodesulfobacteriota bacterium | reverse complement strand
CGCCGAGCCCATGAAGGGGGTCACGAAAGAGCTCAGGGTGGCCACGATCAGGGCGGAGCGCTTGGTGGCCGGATCGCTCATCTTTCTGGGACCGCCTGGTTAAAAAGACCGATCCGAGGCGGCCTCGCGTCCTAAGAGCGTGGGTCGGTTCGGAGGCTTGAGGGCCAAAGGGGTCAAAAAGAGGGGTAGTATTTTTCGAGAGGGCGGCGCTCGGGCACGTAGACGTGGGGGGTCTTCTCTTCGTTCCACTCTTTAGAGACGTAGAGGTTGCAATAGCAGCTGCCGTACTCGGCCACGTCGGGCTCGCGGTAGAGGCAGGGACAGATGATGTCCTTGTCGTGCTCCCTGTCGTCGGCGGCTAGCCGGCAGGGGCAGGACATGTAGCCGTAGCGCTCTTTGTTGGTCAGAAGGCCGTCCAAGAGCCGCAGAACGAGCCGCCGGTCCCGGTTGAAATAATAGCCCTTCTTCTCCTGAAGGGGTTTCAACGTCTCAAAGAGCTGCTCGGCGTCCATTTAAAGCCCCAACGCTTTTTGGATGTCTTCCTTCTTGAAGCCGATGATGACTTTATCGCCGATGAGTACCGTCGGGAAGGAAAGGGCGGGGTTGTGCTTCTTGACCTCCTCGATGACCCGGCGACGCTCCTCGCCCTGGAGCAGATCCACGTCGACGTG
The DNA here is from genome assembly GCA_964466355.1 of uncultured Thermodesulfobacteriota bacterium. Classification (GTDB taxonomy): domain Bacteria; phylum Desulfobacterota; class Desulfarculia; genus CAYXRH01. The sequence continues at coordinate 6,583 of CAYXRH010000223.1, read as the reverse complement.
ATCGTACTTGACGCCGCTCGAGTTCAAGAACTCCTTGGTGTTGCGGCAGTGGCCGCAGGTGCTCAGGGCGTAGAGAAAAACCGTCGGGCTCATCCTTCTCTCCTGAAAGAGGCTTCGGCCAATCCAAAAGACTGCCTCAGGCCAGCTAGGACAGCTTGCGCCAGCGCTCCAGCTTGTCAAAGGCCTCCTCGGCCGTCTTGAGAAGCGTCTTGATCTTGACCGGTTTGGTGAAATAGTCGTCAAAGCCCGCCTCGCGGCAGTCGGCCAACTGGAACAGGGAGGAGTAGCCGGTCATGGCGAATATGAGGGCCATGGGGTGTTCGTGACGGATGCGGCGGCACAGCTCCAGCCCGGTCATGCCGGGCATGTTCAGATCGATGAACATCACCTGAAAGCCGTCATTTTTCAAGACACTCAGGGCTTCATCGGCGCTGGAGGCCACGGCGACATCATAATCCGCCTTTTTGAAGGCGCTGGCCAGCACATCGCGAATGGACTCCTCGTCGTCAACCACTAAAATCTTTTTGATCATGACGCCACCACCTCAAGGCATCATCGCCCCGGAATGTCTCCACACAAAGCGTTGCTGTCATCTCTACACCACACCGATCAAATTTACAAGGGCGCAGATGGGCGGCCCCCCACCGCGGCCGCCGGCTTACTCGACCTTGATCTTGGTCGCCTTTGGCGGCGGCTTCTCCCCGAGGACGTCGATGCGCTCATCGATGAGGCTTTTTAAGCCCAGCAAGAACTCTTTCTCCGCCGCCTTGAGATGGTTGAAGAAGGGCGCGTGCTGCTTCTTTTTCTCTTCGGCGGCCTTGATTAAGAAACACAGGGGGCAAAAGACGTCGGCTTGTTCTTCCTTGGCCTTGCTCTTCTCACTCATTTTGGCCTCCAGATGGAGTTTGAGGGTGGTCTTCGACGCTCTCAAATTCGACCACCAGGTTGTCGCCCTCCAGCCGGGCCTTCTGGGGCGTCAGCAGGGCGAAGGTCCGCGGCAGGGCGACGTTTTTCTTGAAATTGCCGACCCTGACGATCAGCTCGTCGCCGACCTTGGTCAGCTCGATCTCCTCGCGGGTGACGAAGGGCACGTGGAGCCGGAGGCGGTGACGCCCGTTGCGGCGTTCAAAGGCGTAGTTGCGACGGCGATAGAAGACCGCCGTCGGATCCTGGCCCTGATAGAGCTCCCGGCCGAAGCGGAGCAGCTTTTCGTGGCCCAGCATCTCGGCCTGATGAAACGGCGCCCTCAAGATGGGCACCGGCTGGAAGTAGCTCTCGGCCAGGGCGAGGTATTCCTGCTGGGACTGGCGCCAGGTTTTGAGCTCCCCGGCCCCGGATTCGAGGACGCGGTTGATGATGATCATGTCCACGGCCAACTGGTGAAGGCAGAAGAACATGAAGGCCCGCTGGGTCTCCCTAAGGACCATCTTCTCCGGGTTGGTGACCAGCCTCACGGAGGTCGTCGCCGGGTCGATCAAGAGCTGGTCCACGCCGTGCAGACGCTTGTAGAGGCTCTCGATGCCGGCGAAGTAGTCGTCGTCGGGGAGGGGCACGTCGGTCAGCCTCTGGGCCACGGGCCTGACGTAGCGGGCGATCCGCCTTTCGATGTTGAAAATCTTGGACATGTACCAATCCAGGGTTTTGGGCAGGCTGACGAAGCGCAGCGACTCGGCCGTGGGGGCGCAGTCGAGGATGACCAGATCATACTCCCCGTCGCGGCGGTAGCGGTTGATGTGCAAAAGGGCGCTGACCTCCTCCATGCCCGGCAGCACGGCCAGCTCCTCGGCCAGGACGTCGTCGATGCCCGAGGTGTTCAAGAGCAGGGCGACGTAGCGGTGGACCTGGCCCCAGTTGCGGGCGATCTCTTCGTGGATGTCCAGCTCCTGGATCCACAGGTTCTCGGCCACCAGGATGGGCTGGCCCCGGTTTTTGTTCATCAGGGCCACGTCCAGGTCAAAGGCGTCGCTGAGGCTGTGGGCCGGATCGAGGGACATGACCAGGGTCTTCAAGCCCGCCTCGGCCGTCACGGCGCCGGTGGCCCCGGCCACGGAGGTCTTGCCCACGCCGCCCTTGCCGGCGTAAAGGAGGATTCTCATCTAATTTCGTCCTTCACCTGTGCTCCGCCTTTTTTAATATTATCGGATCAGGCCCCCTTTGGCCAGGAGAGAAGGGGGGTTTGGCCTTCCTCAGGCCTGATCTTTTTTCCCGCAAACGGGGCAGGAGGGGTTGCGGCTGATGTTGACCACTTTGAAGTCCATGTCCAGGCCGTTGTAGATTAGGAGGCGGTCGGTCAAAAGCTGGCCCAGACCGACCAGATACTTGACCGCCTCGGTGGCCTGAAGACAGGCGATGATCCCCGGCGTGGTCCCCAGGACGGGAAAGACATCCGAAGGCGGATCGTTGGGAAATAGACAGTCCAGGCAGGCGGTCCGGCCCGGGATCATGGTCGTGGTCATGCCGATGAGGCCGTTGACGCCGCCGTAAATGAAGGGCACGCCCCACTCGACGCAGGCCCGGGAGAGGAGGCGGCGGGTGGCGAAGTTGTCCATGGCGTCCACGACGAGGTCGCATCCGGCGATCATCCCGGCCGCGCTTGAGGCGGTGATGCGCTCTTTTGAGGGCCGGATTTCGATCTCAGGGTTGAGCCGCTCAAGCTTGGCCGCGGCCGAGGAGACCTTGGGCCGGTCGACGTCGTCGGTCCAGTGGAGGATTTGGCGGTTGAGGTTGCTCAGCTCCACCTCGTCGCTGTCCAAAAGGACCAAGCGCCCCACGCCGGCCGCGGCCAGATACAAGGACGCCGCCGTGCCCAGGCCGCCCACGCCGGCCACGGCCACCTGGGAGCTTTTGAGCCGCTCCTGACCCGCCTGGCCGAAGCCGTCGATCATCATCTGCCGATCGTAGCGCCTTAGCTCTGCCGGCGTGAGCGCCATTTTCCCTCCCCCTCGTGGCGGCTGAATCCTTCCCGTCTGTAGTTGTTAAATTACCAGGCCTCCTTGAGGCGCACAAGGGCCCCGGGGAGGGGCGTTGACTTATCTAAGCCGCGGCATTAGGCTTTCCAGAACATGACCTTTGACCCGGCCAGGCTCAGGCGCGGATTAGTCACCGGATTGGGCCGGGGCTGGCGCGGCTTTTGGTGGCTGGCCAAGATACTCGTCCCCATCTCCTTGGCCACCAGCCTGCTCGTCTGGAGCGGGCTCATCGAGGCCGCGGATTTTCTTTTCCAGCCGGCCATGAGCCTTCTTCATCTGCCGGCCGCGGCCGCCTGGCCGCTTTTCGTCGGCTTGGTGGCCGGCGTCTACGCCGGCATCGGGGCCATGACCGCCCTGCCTTTCACCACGCCGCAGATGACCCTCATGGCCATCTTCCTCCTCCTGGCCCACAATTTCATCCAGGAAGGCGTCGTCCAGGGCAAATCCGGCCTTCACCCCCTCAAGGCGACCCTTTTCCGCCTCGCCGCCGCCTGCTTGTGCGTGGTCGTTTCGGCCCAGTTTTTAGACGCCAGCCCAGAGGGCCCGGGGTTGCACCTCGCCGGGGAGGCGGCCCGGCCGCCCTTCCTGGCCATGCTCCAGGGCTGGGCCCTGGCCATGCTTCGGCTTTTGCCCAAGATACTGATCATCGTCGTCGGCCTCCTGACCTTGCTGGAGATAATGAAGAGTTTAAACGTCATCGACCGCCTCGCTTGGGCTCTGGGCCCCCTTCTGCGGGCCATGGGCCTCAGCCAGCGGGTCGGTTTTTTGTGGCTCACCGGAGTGCTCTTCGGCCTCTCCTACGGCGCGGCGGTGATCGTCGAGGAGGCCAGGGAGGGCGGCCTCTCCCCACCGGAGCTGGAAGGCCTCCAGCTCTCGGTGGGCCTCAACCACTCCGTGCTCGAGGACACGGCCATATTCATGGCCTTGGGCGTCGGCGCTTTTTGGCTTTTGGTGCCCCGCTTTTTAGCGGCCATGGCGGCGGTGAGGCTTCTCGGATTGTGGCGGAGGCGCTCGGGTCAGATTGGGGCCGCCGCCGGCGCGACTGATAAAATGATAAAAGAGGTTGAGAGATGATCAGTCGAAGGCTCGGGGAGGAGAAGATGCGCTGGAGACTGCCTTCAAGGCCGGTGGTGGAGATGGAGAGCGCCGAGGCGAAAACCTTCATGGATCAACGCCCGGCCTCGAAGTTCACCCTCCTCGACGTCAGGCAGCCGGCCGAGTACGAAAAGGCCCACTTGCCCGGGGCCCGGCTCGTGCCCCTCTCCGAGCTGGCCGACCGGCTGGGGGAGCTGGACAGAGACAAGCCCGTCATCGTCTACTGCGCTGTGGGAGGGCGGAGCCGTTCGGCGGCGCAGCTATTAGATGGCCAGGGCTTTGCGGAGGTTTACTCCCTCCAGGGCGGCCTCAAGGCCTGGCAGGGGCAAAAGGCGGCGGGGCCTCCGGAGATGGGTCTGGCCTGGCTGCGGGGCGACGAGACCGCGCCGGAGTTGGTCGTCTTGGCCTACGGCCTGGAGGGCGGTCTGGCCGAGTTCTACACCGCCCAGGCCCGAGCCCACACAGAGGAGGCGGTCGTCCGGCTCCTCGAGGACCTGGCCGCGGTGGAGAGACGCCACCAGGAGCGGCTGGCCCGGCTGTTTGACTCCTTGAATGGGGCCGCGACCGACCGGGCGGCCTTGGCCGAGGAGGCGGAGGCCGCGGCCGTGGAGGGCGGCTGGACCACCGCGGAGTTCGTGGCTCTCTTCGGAGCCGCCTTCACCTCGCCGGCCAAGGTCTTGGAGGTGGCCATGGCCGTCGAGGCCCAGGCCCTGGACCTCTACCTCCGCTGCGTCGAGGTGAGCGCCGCCGCCGAGACCCAAAGCGTCCTGCACGACCTGGCCGCGGAGGAGAAGGGGCACTTGGCCGCCCTGGGCGGGCTCCTGGAGAAATACGCCGGGGAATAGGGCTGTTTTTTACATTTGAAGAGGCGGCCGGCTCCGCTCCGGTCCGTCTCCAGAGCCCCGGCCGCCCCTTTTTTATAAATTCATTATAAAAGACGGCGGTGCTTTATCCGCCCGCCTTCTTGCCGGTCATGGACTCCACGGTGATGCGGATGATGACGACCCGCTGGAGGCTTTTGTCCCTGTAAGGGCCCGGAGGCCCGCCGTGCTGGGCCATGATGACGTCGAGGCCCTCTTTCTTGCCCGCCGGATCAGTGACCACCGAGGCCTGGCCGAAAGCGATGACGCTGCGGTATCCCGTCCCGAAGTCGCAGGCCTTCGCCGCCGGGATGAGGTGGTGATCTGAGTCCACCTCGAAGCAGACCCGGGGGTTTTTCTTGATCATGTCGATCTTTTGGCCCTCGGCGGCGGAGTGAATGTAGATGACGCCGTCTTGATAGCCGAAGTTGACCGGGACCACGTAGGGCCGGTCGTTGAGGCTGAGGCCCAGGCGGCCCACCCCTTCGCTTTCGAGGATGGATTCGATTTCCCGCGCCGCGGTGATCTCCCTCTCTGATCGCCTCATTTAATCCGTCTCCTTGATGAATGACCGCTCAAAGCCATTCCGGCTCGTGGGCCCGTTCGTCGGCCGCGCCGCCGGTGTTCGCGGTGGCCTTGGGCTCGATGAGCATGACGTGGACTTCTTCCGGCGCCACCGGCCGGTGCTCGACGCCGTGGGGCACGATGAGGAACTCCCCCTCTTCGAGCCACACCTTTTGGCGGTCAAGCTCCATCAAGAGCCGACCGCGGACGACGAAGAAGAGCTCGTCCTCCACCTCGTGCCGGTGCCAGATGAACTCGCCCTTGAGCTTGACCAGCTTGATAAAAAAGTCGTTGACCTCCCCGACGATCTTCTGCCGCCAGTGTTCGTCAAAAAGAGCAAACTTCTGGGCCAAATTCACCTTTTCCATCTCTCACCTTCTTTAAGCGGCCCCTCTCTCGGCCGGCCAAAGGCGGTGACCGGCCCGGTGGAGCGTCCGGGCGGCTCGGGCGGCGTCCTTGGCCTTGACGAAAAGGTAATCGGTCTCATAGGTGGACAGGACGAAGACGCTGATCCCGGCCTCGGCCAGGGGGCCGGTCAAGGAGCTGAGGACGCCGGTTGAGGAAAAATCGAGAGGTCCGGCCACCTTGAGGCCGCGCCAGTCCTTCTCGGCCTCGACCCCCACCGGGGCCTGGTCTTGGGCCAGGACCAGGCAAAGCTCCTTTGGGGTGCGGATCGAAGCGCAGAAATCCCCGCCTTGGGCCCACTCGGGCGCCGGAGCGCCGGGGTCGAGGCGGCAGACGGCGTAAGCGCCCTCGAGCCAGGAAAGCGTCAGCCTCACACTGCTCACGGTGGGCATTTTCGGCCAGCCGGAGCGATAAGTCAATGGGCCCGGCCGATTCCGGCGCTCTCCGTCTCATGAGCCGAAGCCGCCGCCCAGATGAGCCATTCGTGGCGCCTTAGCTGGTCACGGCCAGCCAGAAGGCGAAGGTCAAGGAAGAGGCCAGGGTGCTGGTCGAGATGGCCACCGTGGCCAGGCTGGGATCGCCGCCCATCTCCTGGCCCATGACGTAGGTCACCGTGGCCGTGGGCGCGGCGAGGAGGATGAGACCGGGGCGATAGGCTCCGGGGTCCAGGGCGAGTTGATGATACAAGAC
>CAYXRH010000222.1:0-7258 GCA_964466355.1 uncultured Thermodesulfobacteriota bacterium | reverse complement strand
AGCTTAAGGAGGGTATGTTGGTCATGCCGTTGTAGCCGCCCAAAAGCGCCCGGCCCAGCTTCCACTGGTAACCCGCGGTCTGGCCCATGAACGTCACCAGGACCAGGGTGAGCACCAGGGTCAAGACCGGAATGATCCAACTGCTCACCTGGCCGTAAAAAACGAAATAGCCGAAGAAGGCGGCGACCAGTCCGCTGGCCAGCAGGCCGGCCATTAGGGCGATCAGGGTCCCGCCGGGCAAGGGCTGGAGGTTGGTGGCCACGCTGCCGTAGACGTAGCCGCTGATCCCGAAAAAAGCCATCTGGCCAAAGCTGAGCACGCCGCAGTAGCCCCACAGGAGGCTCAAACCCAGGGCGATGGGGACGTAGAGGGTGAAGAGGGTGATGTTGGAGGCGATGAATCGGGAGCCGAAGAGGGGGTAGGCCAGGAAAAAGGCGAGAATGAGGCAGAAAATGACCCAGGCCGGCTTGGAATTACCGATCGTGTTGGGACCGCTGAGAAGCCTAAGATATCTTGTCACCGCCAACCCCCTCCGCCCAGATGTTGGTCTTGCGGCGCCTGAGGTCCCTGAGAAATCCGGATATCCCGCTGGGCAGGAAGCGGATGATGACCAAAGCGGCGATGAAGAGGCCGATTCGGCCGATGAACGTTCCAAAGGTGCTCGACAGCGGAGTGACGATGCAGGACAGAGAGGCGCTGCTTCCCAAGGCGCCCACGATCGGGTTGGCCCCGCCCCCGACGACGACGGTGATGAAGGCCAGGGCCGTAAAAGTGGTGCCCATCAGGGGGACGATGGTCGTTGTCGGCGCATAGAGAGCCCCGGTCAGCCCGGCCAGGCCGGCCCCGATGGCAAAGGTCAACGCGCCTATTTTTTTGGTGTCTATGCCGAGGCCTTGGGCCATGTCTGGGTTTTGCATCGTGGCCCGGGTGAACACGCCGATCCTGACCTTGTAAAGGTAAAACCAGAGGCCAACGACCACGAGCAGGGCCATGGCGAAGAGAAAAACCCGGTAACCTGAATAGGAATAACCGCCGAAAGAGAACTTCCATTGAGGCAAGGGCACCGGCGGCATGGAGGGGCCAAAAAGAATGAGCGTCCCCTGACTGAGAAGGAGGCTGATGCCCCAGGTGGCCACCATGGCGCCCAGCTTGTTGCGGGAGAACCTTCTGATGACCAGGCGTTCGATGGCCCAGCCGAAAAGACCGATGGCCACGGCGCTGATGACGATGCAGGCGGGCAGGGGAAGCCCCTGCTGGTAGGCGATGGTGGTCACGTAGGCGCCCATCATGATCATCTCGCCGTGGGCCAGATTGATGATGTCCAAAACGCCCAGGATGATGATCAGGCCGAGGGCGGCCAGGAGAAGAAAGGCCATGTTGTCGGCGTATTGATAAAGGATATTTACAAGCAAACCCAGGGTCATCGTCCCCACACCCTACAATATGAGGCACCGCCGAGTCCACCCGGCGGTGCCTTGGTTTTTGGTCCTACTTGAGGTGTTTCTTGAAGTAGGGGTCCTCAGCCGGGGTGTACTGCTTGAATTCCGGATGCTTGACCAGATTCGTGCCCAGACGGCGCGTCCACCAAGGCTCGATGGACGTCCATTCCTTGACGAAAGAGATGTTGTGGTTGTCATCGCAGCGCGCGATGCGGATGTAGTGGCTTAGGTGATGCGTCGCCGGATCCATGAAGACCCAGCCCTCCGGAGCCTCCATGCCGATGCCCGATTCCAGGGCCTCCCTCACCTTCTGCTGATCGGTCGTGCCGGCCAGGCGCACCGCCTTGGCGTAAAGGTGGGTGGCGATGTAGGCGTTCTGGGCCTGCTGGGAGATGTAGGGCTCTTTGGGGAACATCTTGTGCCAGCGCTTGACAAAGGCCTGGTTGCGCGCCGTGGGGATCTCCTCCATGTAGTTGACGGCCACGTGCATGCCGGAAAGGGCGGGCGGACTGAAGCGGATGTGCTCGTAGCCCTGGGCCATGTTGATGCTGGAGCCCATGGGGAACTTGACCCCGGCCGCGTTGGCCTGGGGGTAGTAGTTGGAGTGGTTCTCACCGGTGATGTACATCATCAGCCAGTCCGGTTTGGCCTTCTGGAGCCGGGAGATGGTCGAGCTGAACTGGGAGACGCTGAGAGGGATGAACTCCTGGCCGATCACTTCGGCCCCCACGATCGGCGCCATGGCCCGCGACCACATGGCGCTCAGCTGGCCGAAATTGTAGTCAGCGGCGAGGATGTAGAAGCGCGGGCCGAAATTGGCGACGCAGTATTCCATGGCCGGAATGATCTGCTGCTCGGCGACCGCTCCGGTGCAGAAGGTGTACGAGTCGGCCACGCCGCCTTCGTATTGGTTGTTGTAGAAGTAGAGCTGCTTGTACTTGTCCATGATGGGACGGATGGCCTCGCGCTCCGCGCTGGCGAATCCGGCCATGATCACGTCCACCTTTTCGTCCATGATCAGACGGTTGGTCAACGACTGGAAGCGCTGGTTGTTCGACTGCGGATCTGGATCAAGAACCTCCACCTTCCGGCCGAGGAGTCCCTTCTCGCCAGACTCGACCAAAATGTCGTCGGTGTCGTTGAAGATGACGCCGGCGTCCTTGAGTTCACCGCCCTTGTCCGTGACGCCGTCTTTGATGTTTTCAATTGGCGGTTTGCCCGCGGCTCGACCGAACACGCCCAGCCCGCCCGGTCCGGTCGGACCACCGGCCAGGGTGTAGCCCTGGTTGATCTCTTCCGCGGCGAGCAGGGTGCCATGATGCTTAGGAATCCCAAAAAGGGCGAAGTTGCCGGAACGGTCCTCGAGGAGCCCGAACTTGATGGGGCCTGTGCTGGCCCGGGCGATGGCAGGCGCCCCCAGGATGGTTGAGGCTCCGATGGCGACCCCGGCTACCCCGACGGTCTTCATGAAGCCGCGCCGGGTGGTCCCGGTGGCCTGGTCATGCGGCTGACTACCTTTTACTTTGGCTTCTCTGGAATCATCCTTCATGGAACCCTCCCCTCTTTAATGGTTGGTCCTAATCTCCTGCAAGATGGTTTTCGCCGTCGTGGAGTCAGTGATCAGTGAATCGATCAGCCCAGAACGAAGAGCTCCGACGATGGCCTTGGCTTTCTCGTGGCCTGCGGCGATGCCGATGGAGCACGGCACCCTCTTGATGGATTCTATGGGCACGGCGATTATCCGATTGAGCGTCTCGGTGTGGCAGAGATTCCCCTCGATATCGAAGCAGTAGTAGAGAAGCTCGCCCACGGCCTTGTGGCTGCGCAGGGTCTCCATCTCGGCGGAATCGATGAAGCGGCTGCCCACGAACCGGTCGGGGAGAAAAGCGCCGATGCCGGCGATGAGAATATCTATCTTTTGGTAAAGCCTGAATATATCACGGAAACTGCTCTCCTTAATCAACACCTCGCGCGTCTCCGGCCTGTCGACGATGGCCGGGGCGTGCAGGAGGTGCGGGGTGAGGCCGAACTTCTGAGCAAGACTGATGGTCAGCGCCTGGCTGTCGATGCCGGTGGTCAGCTTGGTGTTGCCCCCGCTGACCTGGACGACGCTCACTTTTTTGACGATGGAATCAGGGAGCGCATTGACGAGTTCAAAGGTGGTTGAGCCCCAGCCGATGCCCAGGACGTCCCCATCGCTGAGAATCTCTTGCAGAAATACGGCCGCCATCTGGCCCACTTTTTTCTTGAGGTGTTCCGTAGACTCGCCGTCGTCCCAGACCAGAACGACGTTGTTCAATCCTGTGGCCGACTCCAGCCTGGATTCCAAGTCGCTCAAGTCGGCGTCTGGTTCCGCGATCTCAATCTTGACCAGGCCGTCCTGGAGGGCCTGCTTAAGTATGCGGGCCACCTTGAACCGGGAGATGTGCAAGCGCTTCTCGATCTCGGTCTTGGTCAGGTGGTCCTGATAGAAGAGCTTGCAGACCTTGACGGCCAGCCGGGCTGCGGCGGCGTCCTTTGTGCTCAAATGTGCATCCATTGCTCATTTGAGTTCTAACACATCGCTATTCTCCTGTCAAGATGAAGACCACAATTTTTTAGACAGCCGAGTACTGCTTGATGTGGTTGGGGAAGAACTGGTCAGGGGCTACCCGATTTCGTCGCCGCGGTGCTGATGTGGGCGACAAGTCAAGCCGGGCAGGGCAGTGATGGCGTTCTTAAGAGGTTTTAAGCACTTGGCTCAGTCCATCGGCAGCGGATCAGGGGGCTGAACAAGACCTTGGGGAGGCCCTTTGTCTTTGGTGAGAATTCAACCGGCAAGAAAGCCCTAGTCGGTTTCCACCTCCATGCTCTTGAGAACCTCGGCCTGAACAGTATTCCAGATGAGGCGTTTCAGCTCCATGTAGCGGGCCGAGAGCTGGACCTCGGCGTTGCGGGGGTGGGGCAGGTCGTTGTCGATGTCCTGGGCGATCCGTCCCGGCCGAGCCGTCATGACGCAGATGCGCGAGGACAAGAGCAAGGCCTCGTCGATGGAGTGGGTGATGAAGATGATGGTCTTGCCGCTTTTCTCATAGATGTGGACCAATTGCTCCTGGAGAACCTGCCGGGTCATGGCGTCCAAGGCGGCGAAAGGTTCGTCCAGGAGCATCACCTCGGGATCGTTGGCCAGGGCCCGGGCGATGGAGACCCGCTGCTTCATGCCCCCGGAGAGTTGGTGGGGGTAGGTGTTCTCAAAACCCTGAAGCCCGACCAAATCGATGAACCGGGCGGCCACCTTCCGCCTTTCAGCCTTGAGGGTCCTTTTCATCTTCAGCCCGAACTCGACGTTGTCCTGGACCGTCTTCCAGGGAAAGAGGGCGTATTGCTGGAAGATCATGCCGCACAGCGGATTGACGCCGGTGACCTCCCGGCCCTTGAGCAGGATGCGGCCAGAGCTGGGCCTCTCGAAGCCGGCGATCAGGTTCAAGAGGGTCGTCTTGCCGCAGCCCGAGGCCCCGACGATGACCACGAACTCGCCGTCGAAGACCTGAAGGCCCAAGTCCTTGAGGGCGACGACGTCTCCGTCCTTGCCCGTGAAGATCTTAGTCACGTTCTGGGTTTCTATCTTCGGTTCTGCCTTCACTCCGTCCACGGCAACAGTCTCCTCTCGAACTTCCTGAAGGCCACGTCGATGATCATGACCGTCAGGGAGATCAAAACCATGCCCAGGAGAACCGTGTCCGTCTGGAAGTACTCCTTGCCGTTCATGATCATGAAGCCGAGCCCCTCCCTGGCCGCGACCAGCTCGGCCGAGATGATGCACGTCCAGGAGATGCCGAGCATGACCTTGAGTCCGGCGATGATCTGGGGCAGGGCCCCGGGCAGGATGACCTCTCTCATGACGTCCACTTTTTTGGCCCCCAGGTTTCGGGCGGCGCGGATGAGGAGGGGGTCGATGCTCCGGGTGGCCTCGATGATGTACAGCAGCGAAGGGGCGAAGGAGCCCATGAAGACGATGGAGTACTTTTGGGTTTCAGTGATGCCCAGCCAGAGCAGGGACAGCGGAATCCAGCTCATGGAGGGCAAGGGGCGCAGGAGAGAGATGAACGGATCAAACACGGCCTTTAAGAATCGGGAGGAGCCGAGGAAGATGCCCACCGGGATGGCCGCCAGGGAGGAGACCAGAAATCCGACCATGACCCGCCTCGTCGAGGCCAAAACGTGCTCCAAGAGGGTTCCCTGGCCGTACATCTTCACCGCCCGGGCCAGGACCTTGGAGGGGGCCGGCAAGAAAATCGGTTCAATCAGACCGGCCCGGCAGACCGCTTCCCACAAGGCGATGAAAAGCAAAAGGGAAAACAAGCTGACGTAGACGGGCCATCTTTTACTCCGCTGCCCTCGGGCCATGCGACGCCTCCTAATCCATCGGCCCCGGCAAGGCGTCAGGGGAACGAGGCGACTCGTTCCCCTGACTCTCCTTAGGCCTAATATTAGGGCACCAGGGCCGGGTTAACCCACTGTTTGACGTCCGGAGCTTTGTCAATCTGCTTGTGCTTGACCAGGAACTGAGCCAGTTTTTCCAGCCCCTGGACATAGTTGCCCGGAGCGACCATCAAGGCCTTCTGCCTGTCCCGGCCGACCCACTTGATGTCCTTGAGCACCGTCATCTGCTCCTCGATGTCGAGGTTGGTCAGCTTGATCAACGCGTCAGCGCACTCCCTGGGGTTGGCGATGAGGAGATCGATGGCCTCGAAGTAGGCGTCCAGGAAAGCCTGGAGGCTGTTGGGGCATTTGTCGGCGAATTCTTTGCGGGCCACCAGGAGGTCCGGACCGGGGCCGAGGTCGTACTTGCTGAACAGGCTGAACTTGGTGTCATCGAGGAGGATGTGGGCCCCGGCCATGTTCTTGAGCTTGTTGAAGTGGGGCGTCCACACGGCGCAGGCGTCGATCTCGCCCGATTTGAAGGCGGCCGGCATCTCGTTGACCTTGAGGTTGATCAAGGTCAGGTCCTTGTCCGGATCAAGACCGGCCTGCTCCAAGATGTCCAGGGCCAAAACGTGGGCGCTGGAGGCGAAGGTGGCGGCCAGTTTCTTGCCCTTGAGGTCCTGAATGGATTTGATGTCCTCGCGGGCGATGATGCCTTCCACCGTGGCGTAGGAGTCCTGGGTGCCCAGGGCGTAGAAGGCTTTGACGTCGCTGGCCATCAGGGCGATGGCCGAGATGGAGCCGGTGGAGGCCATGTCCAGGTCGCCAGCCACCAGGGAGCCCATGCGGCCCGAAGAGCCATAAAAGGTCTGGAACAGGACGCCCAGGCCGTGTTTTTTGAACAAGCCCTTTTCGATGGCCACCCAGGCCGGATAATGCCCCAGCCAGGAGGAGCCGCCGTAGACCACGGTCACCTTTTCGGGCTGGCCGGCGGCCGCGGCTTGGGGCGCGCTCGCTCCAAAGGCCATGAGGCCGATGGAGGCGGCGAGGATGAAAAGACCCAACTTGGTGAACACAGATTTTGACATTTGTTCCCTCCCTTCAGAAGTTATGCCGAAGCGCTGGCTAAACGCCCCTCCTGGAGGCCAAGACCCAAGCCGGCGCCTTTGACCTGTTGAGGTGTCGATCCCTTGCTCCGCGGCGATTTATCAATGCTCAGCCAGAATGTTGAATGTCGGCGCGCGCCACCCGGAAGCGGCGAAAAACATGAATTTTTGCTCCGGCCGACGAACGGGCCGAAACGATGCCTTTGTTAAAACATAGCACACTTCTGCGATATGCGGCAATAGCGGCATGCCGGCGGTAGCGTATCAAGTCTTGTGTCAGGGGAGAGGGAGGGGGTACCTCCTTGGGTG
>CAYXRH010000221.1:0-7261 GCA_964466355.1 uncultured Thermodesulfobacteriota bacterium | reverse complement strand
GCCGGCACTTGTGGTAGTTGAACTCGCTGCGGCACCAGCGGCAGCGGCCGCAGGGAACGGTCGGCTCCACGGTTATGCGCGCGCCGATTTCAAGCCCGTGCTCCACCGCCGCTTCGGCCCCGAGGTCAACCACGTCCCCGGCCAGCTCGTGGCCCATGATCAGGGGAAAGACTTGGAAGGGCGTGCGGCCATGGTAGATCTTGGGATCAGAGGCGCAGACCGAGGTCACGCCGAGCTTGATTAGAATCTGATCCTTGGCCGGAGGGCGGAGGTCAAACTCCCTCATTTCCATTCTTTCCGGCTCGGTGACGACCCAGGCTCGGGCTTTCATGGCTCCCTCTCACCAAAAGCGGCCGCGGTCCCTTGGATGTGGAAACGCGGTCGGGGGAATGTTTCCCGCAAAGCTAGTCCTTCTATTTAGAGAGTGTTTTTCAACACTCTCATTTAATCAGCAGGTTCGGCAGCCACAGCACCAGGGCGGGCCAATAGGTGCAGATGGCCAAAACCAGCAGCAGGGCGACAAGAAAGGGCGTGATCTCCTTGAGCACTTTCTCCAGGTTCTCCCGGGCCATGGAGGCCGAGAGGTAGAGGAGGATGCCCACCGGCGGCGTGATCAGGCCGATCATGAGGTTCATGACCACCACCAGGCCGAAGTGGATGAGGTCGATGCCGACCTGCTGGGCCAGGGGAATGAAGATGGGCACCAGAATGACCATGGCCGTGACCGGGTCCAGGACGCAGCCCCAGATGAGGAAGAAGATGTTGAGCACGCCGAGGATGACCCACTTGTTGGTCGAGATGGACAAAAAGAGCTTGACCAGGATGGCGCCGAGACCCATGTTGGCCACGATCCAGGCGAAAAGGCCGGTGGTGGCGATGATGATCAGGATCACCCCGGTGTTGATCATGGTCTGGCCCAGGATGCGGGGCAGGTCCCGGAGCTTGATCTCGCGGTAGACGAAGCAGCCCAAGACCAGCCCGTAGGCCACGGCGATGACTCCGGCCTCGGTGGGCGTGACGACGCCGGTGGTGATGCCGCCGAGGATGATCAGGGGCATCATCAGGGCCGAGGCGGCGTCGAAGCTGGAACGCAGCAGCTGCCTCAGGCTGGCCCGGGGGTTGGCCGGGTAGCCCCGCCGGTAGGAGATGATGAAGGAGGCGATCAAGAGGTAGAGCCCCATCATCACGCCGGGGATGGCTCCGGCCAGAAAGAGCTTGCCGATGGACTCCTGGGCCAGGAGGCCGTAGACGACCAGGGGGATGGACGGCGGGATGATCGGCCCGATGGTCGAGGAGGCGGCCGTCACGGCCGCCGAGTAGGCCCCGGGGTAGCCGTCCTTTTTCATGGCCGGGATGAGGACCGAGCCGATGGCCGAGGTGTCGGCCGCGGCCGAGCCCGAGACGCCGGAGAAGATCATCGAGGCGATGATGTTGACGTGGCTCAGCCCCCCCCGGATGTGGCCGATGAGGGCTCCGGAGAACTTGAGCAGCCTCTCGGTGATGCCGCCCTGGTTCATCAGCTCGCCGGCCAGGAAGTAAAACGGCAGGGCTAAAAAGTCGTAGCTCCCCAGCCCTCTGACGTAGGACTGGGCCAGGATCATCGGCGGCAGATCGAAGAGGAAGACGAAAAGGGCGCAGGTGGCGCCCATGGCCAAAAAGATGGGCAGGCCCAGACCCATGAGGATGAACATGGGCAGGAGGAGCAATCCGAGCTGGACTATCTCCATGGCCTAACCGCCTTTAGGGCCGAGGGAGCGAAGCCACCTCACGTCCTCGATCAAGAGGCGGAGGAGGTAATAGATCATCAGGATGCTGCCAAAGGGCACGGAGTAGTACATGACGTTCATCGGCACCTGGGGCAGGCTCATGAGGGTTTGGAAGTCCATGGCCTCGAGGACCGTTCGGGAGACCACGGTGATGACGATCAAAAAGGGAATGGCCAGGGCGTAGAGAATCAAACGGAGAATCAGATTGGCTCTCTGGCCGAGCCTCTCCTCCAAAAGGCGCACCCGCAGATGGGCGCCCTGCTTCAGGGCCAGGCAGGCCGCCCCCCAGGCGGCCCAGAGCATGAGAATGATGCTGATCTCCTCGGCCCAGGTGAAGGAGGCGGCGAAGACGTAGCGCATGACCACCTGGAGGAAGCAGATGGCCACCAGCCCGGCCAGGGCGGCCGCCAGGAGGTGGAACAGAACCACGTCGACGATCTGGTTGAACCTGGCCATCCCCGATCTCCGCTCGGTTTTACGTCACTTGATGGCCTTGATCTTGGCGTAGAGGCCTTTTTCCCACATTTTGCCCTCGTTTTCAAGGACGGCCTTCTCGGCCAGAGCCATCCAGGGCTTGAGGTCGGGCCTGATGATCTCCATCCCGGCGGCGACGAGCCCCTTCTCGGCCTCGATCGTCTGCTTAGCCGTGAAGTCGTTGATGTAGGCCGCGGTCTCCTGGGCCGATTTGAGCATGGCCTGCTGGACGTCCGGGGGCAGGGAGGCCCACTTGTCGGCGTTGATCCAGATGCCCATCCCGGAGCGATTGTAGTCGATGGCCGTGAAATACTTCTGCGTCTCGTAGAACTTGGCCGCCCAGGTCATGGTCAGATCCTGGTCCATGCCCATGACCATGCCTGACTTGAGGGCGGTGTAGATCTCCTTGGCCTCCACCGGCGTGGGGTTGGCCCCCCAGGATTTGTAGGCGGCCACGAAGGGCGGCACCGGCGGCACTCTGAGCTTGAGGCCCTTTATTTCGGCCGGAGTGGTCACCCGCTTGCTGGTCGTGGTGAAGCCCCGCGGGGTGCGGTCGCCGGCGTAGCCGAGGAACTTGACGTTGGCCTCTTTCTCCATCTTGGCCATCATCTTTTTTTTGAACAGATCGGAGCCGAGGAAGTGGTGATAGTGCTCCTGGGATTCGAAGACGTAGGGAAAGAGCATGATGACGATGTTTTTCGGCTTGGACTCGGCCATGAAGGCGGCCGAGACGTCTTGGTCAAAGAGATCGATGGCTCCTTTCTTTATCTGGCCCCAGTGCTGCATGAGGTTGCCGAACTGGGAGTTGCCGAAGACCTGGACCTCGACCTTGCCCTTGGTGTTGGCCGCCACCCGTTCGGCGAACTTGCGAGCTGACTCGTCGTGGGTCGTCGGCCCCAGGGGGGCGACGTGGCCCAGCTTGAGGGTGATCTCGGCGGCTAGGGAGGCCGAGGGGGCCGCGATCAGGAAGGCGGCGCAAAAGGCGAGGATTAATGCTTTGTTCATCAGCCGGTCCTTCATGAAACACCTCTCAATCGATTGTTGAGTTCGTAAGCCTCGTGTCATGACCCGACTCCCGTGATCGCCGGCCTCAAAGGCGCTGCTCCATGAGAGCCCCGCAGCGGCCAAAAATGCAAATTAATCAACATAATTATCCAATATGCAATCATGACCGCCATTTGAAGCCCGGGCGAAGCGGCCGCGCCTTTTCGCCCGGGCTTTTTCTAAGGGCTGGCCGTCACTTCAAGGCTCTGACCTTGTCGTACAGCCCGGCCGGCCAGAGCTTGCCGTCGAGCTCTTTTCTGATGGCCTCGGCGGCGGTCTTTTTGAAGGCCTCGATGTCGGGCTCGAGGATGATCATGCCTTTTTCCTGGACGCCCTTGATGGACTTGGCCACGGTTTCGTCGTTGAGCTGGGTGGCCCACTTGTCCGTGGGCGGACAGGCCTTGAGGAGGGCCTTTTTCTCCTCGGGCGAGAGCTTTTTCCAGGTGGCCTCGGAGCAGAGGATTATCAGCCCGGAGCGGATGTAATTGATGGGGCTGACGAACTTCTGGACCTCGTAGTACTTGGCCCCGTAAAGGGCGTCGAAGCCGTTGTCCTGGCCGTCCACGGTGCCCTGCTTCATGGCCATGTACATCTCGGCCGCGGACAAGGGGATCGGCGTCGCCCCCCAGGCCTTCATGGTGGCGATGATGGCCGGGGTCATGGGCACGCGCAGCTTGAGGCCCTTCATGTCCTCGGGCTTGATGACCCGGCGGTTGCTGGTGCTGATCAGCCGGGGGGAGCGGTCGGAGACCCAGCCGACGTATTTGATGCCCGCCTCCTTTTCGGTCTGGGCCAGGAGGGACTTGAACAGCTCGGAGCCGAAGAACTTGCGCAGATGGTCCTGGGAGTCGAAGGCGTAAGGGGCGAAGATGACGTTGAAGGGCTGGCCGCCCTTGGGCATGGCGATGACGCCCGAGTCGCAGAGCATCAAGTCCAGCTTGCCCATCTTCATCTCGGCGAAGTTTTGCTGAAGTGGGCCGAGCTGGCCGCCGCCGAAGGACTTGATGTCCAGATCCGGATTCATCTTGCGCACCTGCTTGGCGTAGTAATCAGCCACGGGGCCCCACACCGGCGGTGGAGCGACGAAGGCCAGCTTGAGCGTCTTGGCGCCCCCCTGGGCCGGGGCGACGGCGATGACCAAGGCGGCCATCAAAACGATCGACGTCAACTTAATGCGAGACATGATTGCTTTGCCCTCCCCTTCACGATTATGAAACATCACTCACGCCCGCCCCGGATTGTGGGGCGCTGTCCGGCCCCTGGTCCGGCTTTTTTTTCTTGGGCCGAAGCGGAGCCAACTCGTGCGTTTGAAAGCTGCCGGTGCGCTTGCCCGGCACCAGGTGCACGTTGAGCGTTTTGCTCGGCTTGGGGCCCAAGGACACGGCGCCGTGGGGCAGCCGCCCGTCCCAGTAGGCCGCGTCGCCGGGCTGGAGATGGAAGCGGTGCGAACCGAGGGTCACCTCCACCTCGCCCTCGACGACGTAGCAGAACTCCTGGCCGCCGTGGGAGTTCAGGTCCACCTCGCCGCCCCTGACCAGGGCGGTCACCAGGGCCGGCTCCATGAGGGGGCTGTCCATGCCCTCGGCCAGGAGCTCCATCTCGTAGTTGACCTTCTTTTCCTCCCCTCTGACGGCAAAGACCTTCCGCCGGGAGTTCTTTAAAGAGATGACGAAGCGCCGTTCCTCCTCCTGACGGAAGAACGACTCGACGTCCACCTTCAAGGCGTCAGCGATGACCTGCAAGGTGGGCACCGAGGGCATGGTCCGGGAGTGCTCGATGCGGGACAGAAAGGGCGCCGAAAGCGCGCTCGCCTCGGCCAGCTGCTTCAAGGTCAGACCGGCCTCCTCCCTGAAGCGCCTCAGCCGCCGGCCGATCCTTTGGGCCAGCTCCTTTTTGATGCTTTGCTCCATACCCCCCACCGGGTCAACCACCCTTCAGCCTACCGGCTCGGCGAAGAAGGAGTCAAGAAAAAATTTGCATATTTATAAAATAAATTATTCTTTAAGCAATAGAGGGCGTCCCCCACCTCCGGCCGGGACTGGACGCCTCGGATGAAAACTCTGTTGATGATCAGGGGGTTTAATCCAGCTTGCGCCGCTCCTCGTCGCGGATCTCGCGGCGCAAGAGCTTGCCCACCTTGGACTTGGGCAGCATGTCCCTGAACTCGATGTACGAGGGGACCTTGTAGGGCGCCAGGCGCTCCCGGCAGAACTTGATCAGCTCCGCGCCGCCGACGCCCTTGGCGTCCTCCTTCAGGACGACGATGGCCTTGACCCGCTCGCCGACCTTCTCGTCCGGCACCCCGACCACGCAGGCCCCGACCACGGTCTGGTGGTCCTGCAAAACGGCCTCGATCTCCGAGGCCGAGACCCGATAGCCCTTGTGCTTGAGAATGTCGGCCGAGCGCTCGACGTAAAAGACCTGGCCGTCCCGGTCCTGATGGACGTAGTCCATGGTCCGGTAATAAACCTCGCCGCCGACCTCGACAAAGGAGAGCTTCGTCTCCTCGGGCTTGTTCCAATAGTATTTGAGGGTGTGATCCGAGGTGACCAGAAGCTCGCCCGCCTCGCCGGGCTCAACCGGCGCCAGGGTCTCGGGGTCGACGATGAGACAGCGCCGGCTTTTCAAGGGCAGGCCCACGGACATGGCCGGCGGCTGACCCATGTCGATGCGGGAATAGGTCACGTGGCCGGCCTCGGTGGAGCCGTAGACCTGATAGATGGGCACGCCGAATTTGTCAATCCAGCGCTTGAGAACCTCCCGGGGGAGGACGTCGCCGCCGCAGTAGCAGTACTTTAGGGAGTCGAGGTGATAGTTGTCCAGGCGGTCGTTTTCGAGGATCATGCGGTAAAGGGTCGGCACGCCCAAAAGCCAGCGGACCTTGTAGCGCTCGATGGCGCTCAAGATGGCGTCCACCTGGGGCGTGGGCATGAGAATGGTGGTGTTGCCCAGGTTGAGCCCCAGAGCCATGAAGAGCCCCAGAGCCATGATGTGAAACAGGGGGTTGACGGCGATGTAGACGTCGCCGCCTTTTTTGACGTGGCCCTCGAGGACCTGGTCGATGATGTCGTTGATGTAAGAGCAATGACCCCAGTGATTGCCCGGCACGCCTTTGGGGAAGCCGGTGGTGCCGCCGGTGTAAAGGATGTAGGACAGATCATTGAGGGGATCGATGTCCACCGCGGGCGGTCGCGGCGGCGAGTTGATCAGCTCCTTGAACCAGCGGGTCTCCCGGCTCCTGGTCACCTTGCCGTGGGGGTCGCGGTCGAAGAGCCGGGCCAGGAGTCTTTTGTACCAGGGCACCAGGTCCAGGAGATGGGTGACGATGACGTTTTTCAAAGGCGAATGGTCGAAGATCTCCCTGACGTACCCGAAGTTGGTGTCGTGGCAAATTATGGTCTCGGCTCCGGAGTCGCGGATCATGTAGTCCAGTTCGTGGGAGGTGTAGATGGGCGAGACGAGCACCGCCGCCGCGCCGAGCTTTTGGAGGGCCAGAAAGGCGACGACCAGCTGGACGCAGTTGCTTAAGTAAATGACCACCCGGTCCCCTGGCCCGACGCCCATTTCGGCCAGCCCGGCCCCGAAGCGGGCCGCCAGCTCGTTGAGCTCGGCGTAAGTGAACCTCTGGCCGAGGAAGACGACCGCCGGCCGGTCGGGATGCCGCGCGCAGGCGCGCTCGAACTTGGTGAAGGTGTACTCCCGCTCCAAGGGCCCTCCTTCAGGTCCCAAAGTAAGCCGCCTTGACGTCGGGGTTATCCATCAGGGCCTGGCGGCCGCCCTCCAGGACCGCGGAGCCGTTTTCGAGGATGTAGCCGTGGTCGATGATGGGCAGGATCGGCCGGGCGTACTGCTCGGCGACGATGATGGACATGCCGCGGCGGCGGCGGATCTCGGCGATGGCCTTGGCCAGAAGATACTGGATGGCCGGGCTCAAGCCCAGCAGGGGCTCGTCCAGGAGCAGAAGCTTGGGCTGGGCA
>CAYXRH010000220.1:0-7321 GCA_964466355.1 uncultured Thermodesulfobacteriota bacterium | reverse complement strand
GCTTTTTCTGATCCGATCGTAACTTGAGCCGGAGGGGAGGTGGTCGTGGACACGCCTTTCTCTGCTCCGGCCGCTGGTTGGGCTTGGGGGGCGGTCGTCGGCTTCGAAGTCTTTGGTTCAGTGTCGGTGATGGTGGCCTCCTTGACCGGGCTTTCCGGGGCCTTGGAGGCCATTTTGGCTTGACGAAGAGTCGTCGTCGGAGCAGGGGCTTGTGTTTTGGCCTCGGGAGAGGGGGCAGTCGTCGGAGGCGGGGTCTTGGCCTCGCGGGTGAGCCAGATGAAGGCGCCTCCGGCGGCCAAAACCACTGCGAAGAGAATAATCCAGACCCACGCCTGGGAGCGTTTTGTTTCAGCCATGCCGGCCTCCAGGTTGTGCCTCTTGAGCCGAGGTCACGATTATGATCGGGCTTTTCCTGGGGCGCTTGGCGAACTCATCCCCGATTCTTAAACCAGAGAGAGCGCGATGCCAGTTGATCAAGCCGATGACGACGCAACTAAGCGCGGCCAGGATGCAAACCCCATAGGCTACGGCCATCTAAACGCTGCCCAGACGATGAATCGTCATCTCACCGCAAGTAAACCCCGCGGTCGGGCCCCGAAAAAGGTCCCTATTAATTCAGGAATGATAGAAGTATGTCCCTGGAGTTGTCAAGTCTTGCCATTCCGTCTGGGGATCGGTATGCTGAATTCCTTGGATGAGGGCCGGGGCTGACCTCGAGCGGGACCTGGGGTTTAAGCCTTGGCTTTTCCTGGCCTCGGTTCCCAAAAGTGGCGCGGACGTGGGGTTGGCGTTAGAATAGATGGGCATCTCGGTTTCGAGGAGGATATCGGTGAATTACTATTTTGATCAGTTTGACTCAACCAGAAGTTACATCGTCTCACCGGCCTTGCGCGACGTGGTCAACGTGGCCATCGCCCTCAAGAGGCCGCTTTTAGTCAAAGGCGAGCCGGGCACGGGCAAGACCCTCTTGGCTCACAACATCGCCGAAGCCCTGGGCAAACCGCTTCTGATCTGGAACATCAAATCAACCACCAAGGCCAAGGACGGCCTCTACGTCTACGACACGGTTCAGCGCTTGAACGACGCCCGGTTCGGCGAGGGTGAAGTGAGCGACATCAAGCGCTACATCCAACTGGGCCAGCTGGGTCAGGCTTTCGTCAGCCAGGAGAGGGTGGTCCTGCTCATCGACGAGGTGGACAAGGCCGACTTGGAGTTCCCCAACGACCTCTTGAACGAACTGGACGAGATGAGCTTCTACGTCACGGAGACGAGAGAGACTATCCAGGCCGAGCGTCGGCCCATCGTCGTCATCACCTCCAACTCCGAAAAGGAGCTGCCCGACGCTTTTTTGAGGCGCTGCGTCTTTCACTACATCGAGTTCCCCGATGAGGAGCTGATGGCCCGCATCGTGCGGGTCCATTTCCCGGACATTGAGGACCATCTGCTCAAGGAGTGTCTCAAGAAATTCTATTGGCTGCGGTCCTTTGAGGAGTTTCGAAAGAAGCCCTCCACCAGCGAACTGCTGGACTGGATTCAGGCCCTCTTGGCCTCCGGCCTGGAGTTCAAAAAGATCAAGGAGGGCCTTCCCTTCATCGGCGCGCTGCTCAAAAAGGAGCAGGACGTGGCCTGCTTTGTCCAGGAGACCGCGAGGCCGAGGCCCACGAGAAGAACATGGGCTTAAATTAATATGTTTCTTAATTTTTTTTATATGCTCCGTCGTCACAAGGTCCCGGTGAGCGTGACCGAGTGGCTGACCCTGATGGAGGCTTTGGACGAGGGCTACGCCTTATCCTCCCTGAACGTCTTCTATCATCTGGCCCGGGCGCTGCTGGTGAAGTCCGAGACTTATTACGATCAGTACGATCAGGCCTTCGGGGCCTGCTTCAGGGGCAGCGAAACCAGCGAGGATCTGACCGTGAAGGTTCTCGACTGGCTAAAAGATCCCTTGAACCGCCTCCTGTTGGATCCCGAGGAACTGGCTCGGCTGAGGCGATATGATCTCGAGGAGTTGAGACAGCTCTTTGAAAAGCGCCTCCAGGAGCAGACCGAGCGCCACGACGGCGGCGGCCGTTGGATCGGCACCGGAGGCACCTCCCCCTTCGGCCATTCCGGGGCCCACCCGGCCGGAATCCGCATCGGCGGCCTCGGCGGCGGCGGTTCGGCCATTCAGGTGGCCGCCGAACGCCGCTTCCGCAACTACCGCACCGACGTCGCCCTGGACGTGCGCCAGATGAAGGTGGCCTTGAAGAGGCTGCGCCACTTCGTCAGGACCGGGCCCGAGGACGATCTGGACCTGGAGGAGACCATAGACCAGACCTGTCGCAACGCCGGGGAGATCGAGCTTATCTTTCGGCGGGCCAGAAAGAACATGGTCAAGGTCTGTCTGATGATGGACAGCGGCGGATCGATGAGCCCCTTCGCCGACTTGGTCAACCGGCTCTTTTCGGCCGCCCATCAGATGAGCCACTTCAAGGACCTGAAGCATTATTACTTTCACAACTGCGTCTACCAGGATCTTTTCGAGGACATCTACAACTCCACCTCCCTGCCCACGGCCAACCTTCTGGCCAATCTGGACAGCGATTACAAGCTCATCATGGTCGGTGACGCCCACATGGCCCCCTCGGAGCTTTTCAGCGTCGGCGGTGCGATAGATTATTGGTATCACAACGATCTGCCTGGAGTCGAGTGGCTCAAGCGCCTGGCGGACCACTTTCACCACGCCGTGTGGCTCAACCCCATCACCCGCCGCCAGCTCTGGATTCACCCGACCATCAAAGCCGTCGGCCGGATATTTCCCATGTACGAGATGACCCTTGACGGCCTCGAGGAGGCGGTCAAGTCGCTCATGGTCAGACGATGACGCCGTCCCCGACAGAAGAGACCCGGATTGACACAGAACGAATCAGCCACGCCGGCCTGTCCCAGCGTCCGCCGCGGTTCGTGTCGGTGGAGGTGGAGCTGCTGGAGCCGGGAATGCCGCTCCACTTCGGCCTTTATTTGGCCACACCCCGGGCCGGCCGGGTGCTCATATTGGACGGCGAGGATGATTTCAAGCCCGATTTCAAGAAGCGGCTCTTGGAAGCCCGGGCCCAGGTTTACGTGCAGTGGAGCGAACGAGCCAGCTATTACGCTCACATCGAGACCAATTTGAAGAAGATGCTCCTGGAGCAGGACACCGACACCCCCAAGGTGGCCAGGCTGGCCTACGAGCTTTCGATATACGCCATGGAAAAGGTCTTTGAGCGTCCCGAGGCGGCCGTCTTGGGGGAGGCCAGGGAGACCATCGTCATCACCGCCGACCTCATCATGCACAGCGACAGGGCCATGTTCACCCTGCTTCATTTGGCCCGGCACGACTATTACACCTACACCCACTCCTGCAACGTGGGCATATTCTCCTTAGGCTTGGTCAAGCGCCTCATCCAGGCCGGCCAGAGGCACGACGTCCACTCTCTCGGGGCCGGGTTTTTCTTCCACGATCTGGGCAAGAGCATGGTCGACCGCGGCATCCTCAACAAACCCGGGCCCTTGGACTCCACCGAATGGGTCAAGATGAGGCAGCATCCTGATCTCGGCTTCAAGCTGCTCGACGCGACCGGCTTTTTGACCGAAGAGGCCCGCCACATCGTCCTCCAACACCACGAACGCTTCGACGGCTCCGGCTATCCCCAGGGGATCAAGGGCGAGAAAATCCATCCTTACGGCCGCATCTGTGCCATCGCCGACGTCTTCGACGCCCTGACCTCGACCCGCACTTACCGCGAGCGCATCGGACCTTTCCAGGCGGCGACGCTGATGTGGGAGGAGATGCAGCATTATTTCGACCCCGAGCTCTTAAAGAAGTTCATTCTCTTGTTCAAGGATCAGTCGTGAGATGAAAGACGCTGGTGGATGATGGCCGCCGTTGACTCAAATTCGGTCCAGCCCACCCCCCAATACAGGAGGCCCGATTTTTTTCAGGTCAACCTCGACCTCATCTCGCCGGGTAAGCCCTTGGGCGTTGGCCTCTATGTCGTCACTCCAGAGGCCGGCAAGGTGCTCCTTTTGGAGCCGGACCAGGCTCTGGAAAAGGTCCAGCGGGAGCATCTGCTTCGCAAGAGGATCGAGGTCTTCGCCTTGAGCCAGGATCAAGAGGCTTACCGGAGCCTTCTCCAGGGCCGCCTCTCCGGGCTGCTCAAGGCGTCCAAGGCCGACGAGGAGAGCCTGGCCAGCCTGGCCTACGAACTCTCCCTCTACGCCCTGGATACGGCCTTAGAGAAGCCTGACGCCGAGACCCTGGGCCAGGCCCAGGAGGCCATCAGCGTCACGGCTGACCTGATCATGGCCCGGGATCAAGTTCTCTTCTACCTCCTGGAGTTGACCCGCAATGACAACTACCTCCACAGCCACTCATGCAACGTGGCCACCTTTGGCCTGGGCCTGGTCAAGCAATTGATCAAGGAAGGTCGCAAGTTGGACGTGCGCGCCGCGGCGGCCGGTCTTCTCTTTCACGACCTGGGCCTGATCATGATCTCCAGGGACGTGCTCAACAAAGATGACCCCTTGAGCGAGGAGGAGACGGCCCAGGTCAGAAAGCATCCGGGCACGGGCGCCCAGCTTTTGGAAGAGAGCGGCGTCGTCACCAAGCAGGCCAGGTCAATTGTGCTCCTGCACCACGAGCGACTGGACGGCTCGGGCTACCCGGAGGGGCGTCGGGGGGACGAGATTGACATTTATGGCCGCATCGCCGCCGTGGCCGACGTCTTCGACGCTCTGACCACGGATCGGCCCTACCGCAAGGGCGTCGATCCCTTCACCGCGGCGACGATCATGCACCGCGATCTGGCCGGTCAGTTCGACACCGTTTTGCTGAAACGCTTCATCGCCATGTTCAAGCAGCGGCGCTAGGGTAATGCAGTTAAAAACTTTCTCTCCGGGACGATCCCGGCCTCAGGCTCGAATCGCCAACTTCGAAATATTTCGTATATTCCTTTAGTTGCTCTTTTTCGTCTTCCTCGATCTTGTTTTTTCGGGCTGAAGAACTAAGATGTGGGTCGCTCGGCGGGACGGCAGGGAAGGCCGCCGGGCGAATCTTTAAGCACAAAGGAGTCGAGCATGGAGTTGATGGAGGCCATCAGAGGCCGTCGCTCAATAAGAGTGTTCACCGACCAGGATGTGACCCCGGATCAGATCGACCTTCTTTTGGAAGCCATCACCTGGGCGCCTTCATGGGCAAATACCCAAATTTGGGAAGTTATCCTGATCCGAGACCAGGACATGAAAGAGAAGATCAGCCAAACATTGGGCAAAAACCCAGCAGTCAAGGCGGTGGCCGAGGCGCCGGTGGTCTTTGTTTTGACGGCCAAGCTAAAAAGCTCCGGCTATTACAAGGGCGAGATGAAGACTGACAAGGGCGACTGGTTCATGTTCGACCTGGGCCTCGCCACCCAGAATCTCTGTCTGGCCGCCCACGGATTACATCTGGGCAGCGTCATCGTCGGCCTGTTTGACGCGCCCAGGGTGGAGGCTCTCTTGGGCGTGCCGGCCGGCTACGCCGTGGTGGCCATAGTCCCCATCGGTCATCCGGCCAAGACGCCCTCGGCGCCGAAGCGCCGGAGCGCGGCTGAGATCAGCCACGAAGAGAGGTTTTAGGTTTTAGCGTGGCTTCAAAGCTCACCAGGTCAGCCGACGGTAAATCTTGGGTCTGGGCCATCATCGCCGCTGGGGTCGCGGGCGATGATCTTGTCGCCTGGGAGGATCAGGAACAAGGCCGCCGGTTCGTGCCCATCTTCGCCTCCAAGGAGGAGGCCCTGGCGGCTAGCGCCCGCCTCGAGGCGTTGGGCCGGGCCCAGGGTGAGGTCCAGGCCGTGGTCCTGGAGGAGCTCAAGGCCCTCGCTCAAGAGAACAGTCTGAGCCTCTGGCTGGTCGATGGGGCCGGGCGGCTGATAGAGCGGCTCCACCCCGAGGCTCAAAGCTCGTAAAGCTTTTCGTCCTTGGTCGGCGGTTTAAAGCGGCGGCCGTGGGGGGTTTGCGCGCCGGGCGAAAAGGGATCCTCCTCCTCCAGAAGGTGACCCAGTTCGTCCTCCAGGGCGTCGGGGTCCTCTCCGCCGGCCAGCCGTCGAAGATACTCCTGCGTGCCAACCCCCATTTTGAGCCCCCCGGCGCGATATATTTCGCACATCGCCTCAGCGGCGGCCCGCGGATCATCCCCCTCGAGGGCCGCTTCGTCCCGGGCCAGGGTGGAGATGGCCCGCTCCAAGGCCTGCTCGTTGACCGGCGGCAGGGCGTCCTCCTCTTCGGCCCGGCCGACGGTGGCGAAGATCGACATCTGTCTGGTCAGCTTGATCCGGCCGCAGCGCGGACAAAGAGGGCGCTTTTGGGTGTTGACGGTCGCGGAGTAGAAGTTGAAGATGCGATGGCAGCGGGAGCAATAAAACTCGTAGATGGGCATGGCACACCGTCCCGGGAGATTATAATAGATTCTTTTTCCGGGCCGATCAAGGGGGCGCCGTCGGCCTGGTCGGCGGTAGTTTAGCCGAACAAGGCCATGTGGGCCATGACCTTGGCGTCGCCGATGAGATTGGAGATGAGGCAGTATTCGTTGGGCTGATGGGCCGTGCCGGGCGCGGTGTGCCACACGGCCGCCTCCAGCCCGGCCCGGCGGAAAAAGGCGGCCACCGTGCCCCCGCCGATGCCCAAGACCTCGGCTTCGCGGCCGTAGACCTCCCCCACGGCCCGCTTCAGGGCTTCAACCACCGGCGCCTCCGGCCGCGTCGGCGGCGCCGCCGGGTTGGCGTAAACCGTCTCCACTTTGACCTTCAGACCCCGCGCGCGGGCCACCGCGGCCACGATCTCTTGGACCGCGGTCTTGACTTCGTCGAGGCTGTATTGGGGCAGGACCCGGCAGTCCAGATAGAAGACGTCCTGGCCCGGAACGGTGTTCACGTTGGGCACGTTGGCCTCTTTGCGGGTCGGCGGAAAGGTGGAGCCGGGCGGTTCAAAAAGGGGGGCCGTAGCCGGAAAGCGCTCGTTGAGCTTTTCGAGGGCGACGATCATGTGGGCCGCGCCGAGGAGGCTGTTTCGCCCCTCGTCGGGGCGGCTGGCGTGGGCCTGCTGGCCGGTGACGATCACCTTGAGCCACAGGGTCGATTTTTCGGCCACCTCGATGCCGCTGCCGTCCGCGCGGCCAAAGTCAGGCACCAGAATCAGATCCGCAGCGCCGAAAAGCTCCGGCCTGGTCTTGAGCACATACTCCAGGCCGTAGGCCGAGCCGGTCTCCTCGTCGGAGACGGCGGCCAGGCCGAACCCCAGCATCCGCCCTTTCACATATACACAAGTC
>CAYXRH010000219.1:0-7357 GCA_964466355.1 uncultured Thermodesulfobacteriota bacterium | reverse complement strand
CCAAAGGTGACGTCGGCCAGCTCCAGGCGGCCGGAGAGCTTGGGCGGAGCGGCGGAGTCCAGGGCGGGCTCATCTTGTTCGAAGCGCTTCTCGACCTGGTACTCCAGCACGTCGTCGAGCCGCTTCATGTCGCCCTGGGCGTCCTGGAGCTTGGGCCCCAGATTGACCAGTTGGTTGACTGGATTCAGGAAGATCATCATCAGGGCCTGAAAAGCGACCAGTTCGCCCATGCTCAGATGCCCCTGCACGACCCGCAGCCCGCCCAAGGACAAGATGGCCAGGTTGTTCAGGGAGGTGAGCAGGGGCGGCACCGTGCTCAGGGCGTAGGTCGGCACGCCCAGCTCCTGCTGGGCGTTGATCACCTTGGCTTGATAGCCGGACCAACGGGCGAAAAAGTCCGACTCCGCGCCGGTGGCCTTGAGGGTCTCGATCTGCTGCAGACCGCTCATGGCCGTGCCGAAGAGCTTGCCCTGCTCCTGAAGAAACCTCAGGTTGAGGTCTGTGCGCTTGCGGGAGACGTAGGTCAGGGCGACGAGGTTCAACAAGGTGATGAAGACGCCGACCGAGGTGAGAATGGCGTCGTACTGGAACATCAAGGCCGCATAAAACAGAATCATCGTCGCGTTGATGGTGTTGGTGGCCAGGTCGCCGGAGAGAAGCTGGGCCACCCGGTCGTTGATCTGGACCCGGTTGGCGATGTCGCCGGCGAAACGCTGGGTGAAGAACTCGATGGGCACCCTCAAGACGTGGTTGAGGAACTTGGCCGAGGTGGTCAGGGCCAGCTTGGTTTGGAAGCGGAGCAGATTGTTCCGCTGGAGCCAGGTCAGCGCGCCCAGGACGAGGGCGGCCACAACCATGGCCAAAATCAGCGGCCGCGACCAAGTCAGGTCGGCCTTGATCAGAATGTTGTCCACGAAAATCTTGGAAAAGGTCGGGACCACCAGACCGGGGACGACCAGGGCCAATCCGGCCAGGAGGGAAAAGATCAAGGCCGTCTTGAAGCCGGTGAAGCGTTTGGATAAGGCTCTGATGAGGCTGGGCTTCTGGCCGCCTTTCTTGAACTCGGGCCCGGGCTTGAAAGCCAGAACCACGCCGGTGAAGGATTGGTCCAGCTCCTCCCAGGTGATCTTCCGGGGGCCCACGGCCGGATCGTTGAGGAAGACCTTTTTGCCCTTTATCCCTTCCAGAACCACAAAATGGTTGAAGTTCCAGAACAGGATGGACGGCAGAGGCAGCCTCTTGAGCCCCTCTAGCTCCTTTTTGTAGCCCTCGGCGACGAGACCGTACTTGCGGGCCGCCTTGAGCACGTTGCTGGCCTTGCTGCCGTCCCGGGAGACGCCGCACTCGGCCCGCAGCTTCTCCAAGGGGACCATGCGGCCGTAGTGGCCGAGGACGCTGCCCAGGGCGGCCGCGCCGCACTCCAGGGCCTCCATCTGGAGCACGGTGGGCGTCTTGACCCGCTTACGGCGCCAGGCCTTGTTTGGATCGTCCAGCATTCACCATCGCCTCAACTCGGGCCGGAGGACTCCACGCCCGTGCCCAGGAAATACTTCTTGAGCAGGGGAATGACCAGGGATACGGGCGGCTGTTTTCTGGTCGTGACCGTGGCCGCGCAAAGCGTGCCGCTGGTCACGGTTATGGGCGGCCCTTTGGAGGAGGACCACTTGTAGCCGCTCAAAGTCTTGGCGTCAACCATCAGCTCCACGTCGACCTCGATGGGCGGACCCTTTTGGGTCAAGGCCCTCACCAGGTCGGCGTTCTGGAGAACGCGCATCATGCCCTCCTGAGTGGCTGGAAACTCGGACACCGAGACCACCCGGCCGAGGATGAAGCCGTACTCCTCCTGTTTGATCGTGGCCGGTGAAATCTGAGCCTCCATCCCCTTTTGAATGGTCTTGCCCTCGCCAGGGGGGAAGTAGCCCACGGCCAACAGCTTCCTGGATTCAGGACCGGTCTTCTCCATGTCCACAATGGGCTGCCCGGCCTTGACGACCTGGCCCTCGTCCAGCTTCACCTCCAAAACGCGGCCAGAGTATGGGCTGACGACCTTGTCTTGGAGGTTGAGGGTGTTTCTGAGAGTCTGAAGCTGCTCCTCGGCGCTTTGAACGCGCTCGTTGGCTTGGGCCATGTCTTGCTCGTACTGCTGTTTCTTTTGCTCCTTTTGAGCGGCGATCTGGGTGATTTTGTTCTGGTTCTGCTTATTCTCGGTCACGGCCTTGTCGTGTTCGGACACGGTGTCGAGGAGCGTGCTTTCGGTGATCAAGCCCTCCGCAAACAATTCCCTTTGGTTCTTGATCCTCTTCTCGAGCACGGCGATCCATCTCCGACCGACGCCGATGTCCTGCTCGGTGTTCTTGCGCTCCTGCTCAAGAGCCTCGATGTCCAACCTGAGCTGGGTTTGACCGTAATCAACCAGGATGTCCCGCTGCCTCTTCATCTCCTTCAAGTAAGCCTCGGCCTCGCGGATCTTGTCCTCCAGCTCCGGCTGGGAGATGGTCGCCACCTCCTGGCCCTGGTCAATTACGTCTCCGACCTCGACCGAGACGTCGAACAGCTGACCCGAGCTGATGGCCACCACCTGAAAGACGCCGCCCTTTTTTAAAAGCATGCCCTGGCCGGCGACCTTGGTCGGCACGCTGCCGTACACGCCCCAGACCGCGGCCGTGATCAAAAGAGCGCCCAGGGCCAAAAGGGCCAGCCAGCCCCGGGGAGTGCTCACCCGCATCAGCTCATCCAACCGCTCCGGCGAGGCCAACCGCTCCAGAGCGACCTGACGGAAAATGGCCTTCACATCTCACCTCATCGGGCGCTCGGAAGCGGAGGGATGCGGGTCAGCTCTTCCAGACCGACCGAGCTGATGTCCCCCTCGTACTTGAGGATGGTCCCGCTTTGGAAGCGCAGCTGGGCCAGGGAATCGGCCACTTGCGACTCCGTGGTCACCAACTGGGTCCAAGCCGCGGTGAGCCGGTCCTCCATGTCCATGACGTCTATCAAAGTGGACTCGCCGAGGCGGTTTTTCTTTCTCTCCACCTCCACCGCCCGCTGGTACAACTCGACCGCCTCCCGGGCCGCTTCGAGCTGTTGCCAGTTCTTCCTCATCTCCGTCAGGGCCAGGGTCACCTGGGCCCCGATGCGCCGGCCCAAGTCCTGGCGGCTGAGGATCTGGCGGCGAAGAGCGGAGCGCTGCTGGACCAGCTCGCCCTTGGCGGCGTTGTTGTCAAGGGGCCATTGATAGCTCAGCCCGATGAGAAAGTTGGCCCCAGGCACATTCTGGACGAAATCGGCCAGCAAGACGTCCACGTCGGGTCCGTCATCGACCCCAGAGTAGCCGACCTGGAGATCGAGGTCTAATTTTGACTTGAGATTCAGCTTCGCCGCCTCGGCCAGAATCATGAGCGACTCCTCCTTGGCCAGCGAGGACCGGTGGTCATCCCGCCGCAGAATCGACTCCTGAATAAAGGCCGGGAGGGCCTTCTGCCAGGTCTCCTCACTGGGCTCGCCCGTTAACCTCGGAAATTCGTCCCTTGGCGGGCCGAGTTTTCCGATCTCAGCCTCATTCAGCCCCATGGCCAGGCCGAGCTGGAAGCGAGCGGCGATGACCTTCTGCTCCGCATCCTCTGTCTGGGACCTCTTGTCGGCCAGGTGGGCCTTGAGCTGGATGATGTTGGCCGCCGGCACCTCTCCTTTATCAATCAATTCCTTGGTTTCTTTAATCAACTTCCTGGTTCGAGCCTCGGCGTCGGCCAGCTGTCTGTGCTGCTCCACGGCGGCCTTGTAAGACCAATAGGCGGCGGCCGCGTCGAGAACGGTCTGCGCCGCCACGTGGCGGAGCATCAGCCGGCTGGACTCCACCTCCTTCTCAGCCGACATCTCCTCAGCGGCCGTGGGGGGGGCGCCGCCGCCCCGGGGCGTGGGGGCGATAAGTTGGGAGCCGCCCCCGGCGGGGGGCGGGGCAAGATCAGTTCGAAGACGACCGCTGAGTTGCCCGTGGGATCAAAGAGCGAGGGCGAGGTGTGGTTCATGATCGTCTCCAGCGAGGGCCTCATGATCACGCCGCTGCGGAACTTCTTTTCAACCCCCAGGCTGAGGGTGGTCACGTTTTCTTCCATGTCCGTGCTCAACTCGGGCGGCACCTGGGAGGGGGGATAGGGCGTGTGCGAGGAGTTGAACTCTGTCGAGGAGAGGAGATTGTAGTCAAAAGCGCCCCGGGTTGATTGGAGCGCGCCCAAGGAGGCCTCGACATCCTGCTGGCTGATGGCGATGTTGGGCTGCCGCGCCAAGGCGACGCGCACCGCTTCCAAGAGACCGAGGGGCTCGGGTTGCCTCTCCTGGGCCATGATCGGCCCGGCCACGAAGAAGAACGACGCGCTCAAAAACACGCCCCAGCAAAGCGCTCGCCTAAACATGCTCGTCTCCTCGAGCCGTCCGCCCTGATTGGCTCAGCCCAGTCGAAATTTGACTTTGAGCCAAAATAGACGCTTTCTTGGGCTTTTAACAACTCCTTTTTGAACAAGCTCCTCAAAGACTTCGGGCCTGCCCGCGCCGTCCCCTAGGGGTTCTCCCCGGATTCCTCATCAAGAGGCCACCGAAAACAAGCGCCCTATCCGCCCGCGCCGCCGCGGCTTCGCCTCGCCACACCTGGCCAGGATAATGAAATTAGGCTTAAAAATCAATTGGACGAGCAATTATATCTTTGAGGGGAGGCGGTTTGAGCTGATCAAACAGGGCTCGCGCGGCCATTGCTAGCGGCCGGGAGGGTCGGTCAAGACCCATCCGCGCCGGGCAGGCGAAGCCGCTGAACCCAACCCCGCCGCCGAACAGATGGCCGCCCCGCCCTCTTATATAAACCAAACGCCACTAGGGTTTGACGCCGGCTATCTTCTTGGCCATCTCTTTTTTGGCCTCCAGCTTGCCCAGCCGGTTGTACATCACCTTTTGGGTCTGGGGCGAGCCGGCGCCGTGCATGGACTCGACCAGGGCCGTGCCGCCGGTCATGTTCTCGATGAGGCGCAGGACGCGCAGGCGGTTCTCGGTGGACACCCCCGCCACGCCCTTGAGGTATTTTTCAACGTAGCGGCCCACCTCACCGCTTTTGAGGTCCGCCTCAAAGGGCATGGTGGCCACGATGCCGCCGGCCACGTCGTGGGCCAGGCGGGCGATCTCGTAGATGTGGCGGGTGATGTTGTGCTTGGTGCAGTTGGCCAAGAGCGGATCCGGATAAAACGCCCCGGAGGGGGTCTTGAAGCCCAGGGCCGAACAGGCCACTGACCCGGCGTAGACCGTCTCGGTGAGGTGCATCATCTCCGCGATCTTCTCCCTGACGTGGGAGGCCTTGGCCACGCCGGCGTACTCGGCCGCCAGGGCGCTGGCGCCGACCAGGACGTCAGACACCCCACCCTTGCAGCCGCCGTAGTTCTGGCGGTGCATGGTCGCGAAGCGCTCGACCAAGAGGCCGCTGAAGTCGATCTCGCCGCACATGAAGACCCGCTCCCAGGGCACGAACACGTCCTCAAAGATCAACATCGTCTCCCCGCCCACCAGGCCGAAGTTGGGGTTGCCGATGTCAAAGCCGCCCTCGAACTTGCGCTCCTCGTTGGTCTGCCGGCCGAAGATCTGGATCACTCCCGGGGCGTTGAGCGGCACGGCGCAGCACAGGGCGAAGTCCTCGTCCCCTGGCCGCATGGCCTGGGTGGGCATGAGCAGGACCTCGTGGCTGTTGGCTCCGCCGGTCATGTGGGCCTTGGCCCCTCGGATGATGACGCCGTCTTTTTTTCTCTCAACGAGGTGGACAAAGACGTCCGGGTCAGGCTGCTCGTGGGGCGCCTTGGAGCGATCCCCCTTGACGTCGGTCATGCCGCCGACGACCATCTTGTTGGTTTCCTGGATCATCTTCAGGTACTCGATGAACCGGGCGTGGTAGTCGGCGCCGTGTTTTTGATCAATGTCATAGGTGGTCATGTAGACGGCGTTGAGGGCGTCGAGGCCGACGCAGCGCTGATAACAGCTCCCGGTTTCGTGGCTGATGAGCCGCAGCATCTGGACCTTTTTGATCAGGTCAACGGTCGATTGGTGAATGTGGGTGAAGCGGTTGACGCGCCGGCCGGTGAGATGACTCAAGGCGGTCATGAGATCTTGGTGCTCGGGCCTCAGGGCCAGCTCGTAGGTCTTGGCCGCGGCGTTGATGTGGGGCATGAAGGCCGGGTGCGCGGTGATGTCGGCCACTCTCTGGCCGTTGTAATAGACGACGTGCCCCTGCTCCTTGAGGCTTTGAACGTAGTCCTGCTTGGTCTTGATCACGCCCTTCTCCTCATCAAAATCTCGACCACCTCTTGGGGGTCCATGTGGTCGTCCATGACGAACAAGACAAAAGCGGCGCCGTCCACCTCCAGGTCCCATCCAACGCAGGCCGTCTGGCAGCCGGCGATGACCAGGACGGCCTCGAGAGGGCCGTCGTCCAGGCCGACCCAGTCGATCAAGCCCGCTCCCGCGGCCTCAATCCGTCGCCAGTACTCGACCCGGTCAAAACTCGGATCGCACCCGCCGCAGAACCTGACGGCCGCTCTGATCACAGCCTACCAGGCCAGCCAGCCGCCGTCCACGGGAATGATCGCCCCGTGAACAAAGTCCGAGGCCGAGGAGGCCAGAAAAACGGCCGCCCCGGCGATCTCCTCGGGCCGGCCCCAGCGGCCGGCCGGAACCCGGGCCTGGATCTCCGTGGAGCGTGGGGCGTCCTTTTGGATGGCTTCGGTCAGCTCGGTCCGGAACCAGCCCGGGGCGATGGCGTTGACGTTGACGCCGCGGCCAGCCCAGGCGTTGCTCAAGGATTTGGTCAGGCCCACGAGGCCGTGCTTGGCCGCCACGTAGGCCGGGACGAACTGCCCGCCCTGGAGGGACAAGATTGAAGCGACGTTGATGATCTTGCCCTGACCTTGGGCCAGCATGAACCGCCCGGCCGCTCGGGCGAGGATGAAGGCGGCGCTTAAGTTCAGCTCCAGGGTGGCGTCCCAGTCAATCAAGGGAAAGTCCTCGATCTGGGCCCGGGTGATCATGCCGGCGTCGTTGACGAGGATGTCTATCCGGCCCATCTCAGCCACGGCCTGGGGAATCACGGCCACGCTCTCCTGGCGTCGGGTCAAATCAGCGGCCAGATGGACGCAGCGCCGGCCCAGGGAGCGCATCTCGGCTTCAAACTCCGCGTCGCCCCTCCGGCTGACCAGGACCAGGTCAGCCCCGGCCTCGGCCAGGCCCCTGGCCGCGGCCCGGCCAAGGCCCCTGGTCCCGCCGCTGACCACGGCCACCTGGCCTTGGAGCCTGAACCTATCCAGAATCATCCCCCGCTCTTCCCTGGGCCGAGGGC
>CAYXRH010000218.1:0-7366 GCA_964466355.1 uncultured Thermodesulfobacteriota bacterium | reverse complement strand
GTCTAAGACCCCCCGCGCCGGCTGAGAGAGGGACGACAATGACGGCTCTGGAGAAGGGCCTGGAAATGTTTTCCCGGGGCCTGCACACGGTCTCGAAGTGGACCTGCATCGGCTTGATTCTGTTCATGTCCGCCGAGGTGCTGACGGCCGTTTTTTTCCGCTACGCCCTCAATTCACCCATCAAGTGGGCCGAGGAGCTGGCCCGCTTGGTCATGGTCTGGGCCGGCCTGCTGGGCATCGGCATCGCCCTCAAGGAGGGGGAGCACATCGGCTTGGAGATGCTCACCAGCCGGCTCAAAAATCGCGCTCTTTTCTTGACCAAATTTGTGAGCAACTGTTTGGTGTTTATTTTTCTAATCGCCCTGCTCGCTTGGGGGGTCGGGATCTCCAAACAAGCCTGGCACACCTACCTGCCGGGCATGGGAATCTCCTGGACCTGGTCCTTTTTGGCCGTTCCCGTCACGGCCGTCATCCAACTGGTTCACCTCATCCCCCGAATGATGAACGAGCTCAGGGCCGCTTTTTGGCTGGACGGCGCCGCCGCGGCGGAGGAGTGAACTGAGGTCGTGTTTTGGGGATGGCTCGCTTTTTCTGACGGGCCGGGTGCGGCGCCCCCTAACGCCTGGGAGAGGACGTGAAGGCTCTCATCCTTCTCCTCATCATCGTTGTCCTGGTCATCGGCGTGCCCCTGGGCTACCTGCTCGGCATCATCTCCCTGGCTGGGCTGCTGGACATGGGCGGCTGGCCCTTCTTGCGCATCATCGCCACCAGGTTTCACTCCGGGGTGGAGTCGTTTCTCCTCATCGCCATCCCCTTCTTCATTTTGGCCGCCATGCTGATGAATCAATCCGGCATGACCGATCGGCTCATCCACTTCGTCAACCTCCTCATCGGCCACTACCCCGGCGGCCTGTCCCACGTCAACATCGGCGGCTCGATCATCTTCGCCGGCATGACCGGCGCGGCCGTGACCGACACGGTGGCCATCGGCAACATTCTCATTCCGGCGATGAAGCTCCAAGGCTACACGCCTCAATTCGCGGCCGCGGTGACGGCCGCCTCCTCCATCGTCGGGCCGATCATCCCGCCCTCGATCACCATGATCGTCTACTCTCACATCACCGGCCTGTCGGTGGGCTCGCTCTTCTCGGCCGGCTTCCTGCCCGGCCTCTTGATGGGCCTTCTGCTCTTGGTCGTCAGCGCCATCATCTCCCTGAGGCGTCACTATCCCCGGCGCGAAAAAAGGGCCTCCCTCAAGGAAATTTTTTGGGCGGCCAAGGACGCCGCCTTGGCCTTGATCGTCCCGGTGATCATTCTGGGCTCCATCTTGACCGGCGTGGCCACGGTGACCGAATCAGCCGCCGTGGCGGTGGGCTACTCCTTTTTTGTGGGCAAGTTCGTCCTGCGGACGCTCAAGGTCAGGGACGTCATCCCGGCGGCGCTCTACACGGCCAAGCTCAGCGGCGTCATCTTTCTTCTCCTGGCCACGGCCCACATCTTCGGGTGGTACATCACCCGCCTCGGCGTCCCCGCCCTGGCCAGCAAGATGATCCTCAGCCTGACCAGCGACCGGATGGTCATTTTGGCTTTGCTCAATTTATTTCTGCTCCTCATCGGCATGATCATGGACATCCTGCCCGCGGTCCTGATTCTGACTCCGGTCCTCGCCCCGGCCATGGTCAAGATCGGGGTGGACCCCCTCCATTTCGCCCTGGTCATGCTCGTCAACCTGAACATCGGCATGATCACGCCGCCTTACGGCATGACCCTCCTCACCGCCGCCCGCATCGCCGATTGCTCCTACGACAAGGCCATCGCCGCCGTCACGCCCTTCCTGGTGGCCGAGCTGATCGCCCTGGGGCTGATCACCTATCTGCCCTGGTTCGTCCTGGTCCTGCCGCGAGCCCTGGGCTTTTAATCGAGGAATAATGCGAGGCCCTGGTCGGTTTTAATGTTGCCGGCGAGGATCAGATTTGTAGTGAGGGACGTCAGGCACTTACAAGAGGCGACATTAGCCCTGGCCACAGCCTCAAACTATTGAATGAAGACCAATCAGTCTTAGGGCACCACGTCGGTGTACCTGGCCAGGAAGGCCGAGCGGCGGTGGAGGTCTTCAGGGCTCACATGGAGACGCTTCAATCCGGCCTCGATCTGGGCCAGGCGCTCCTGTATCAGACCGACGTGGAGGCGCATGAGCTGGCAGTACTGGAGGGTCCTCTCAGGGGAGCCCACCAGGGCCTGAACCGGGCAGCGGCCGCCGCAGTAGAAATGAACCCCGCACTCGAAGCAGCCCAGATCCATTTTATAATCCACCAGAAAGCTGAGGTCGCCTTCGGCCACCTCGAGGCCGCCGCGCTCGTCCAAGCCGCCCAAGGGGCCGACGTGGGGCAGGTCGGCGCAGGGAAAGACCCGGCCGCCGAGGAGATCAAAGTTGCGGGCCAGCTCCACGGCGCAGGCGGTGTGGCCCCGCTCCTGGCCGGTGAGCAGGTAGACGACCAGTTCGTTGAGGTGGATGACGGACAACAACTCGCCGGCCTCGAGCCGCTCAAGATAAATGTTTAATAAACGCTCCAGGTCCTGGCCGTAGGCCGCGGCGAAGCCGGGGAAGTCCGCGATGGCCGTCGGCGTCTCGGCCCAATGCCAGAAGAAGTGATCCGCCAAGGCGGCCTCTTTTAAGCGCAGGAATTGCTGAAAACAGTTCCACAGAGACTGGCCTTCCCGGATAGTCGACCACATCAAGACCGATCCCTTCATGCGGGTCCGAACCTGTCTCAAGTTGTCGATGATCTTGGGCAGGCTGGTGCCGGGCCTGACCCGGGCGTGCTGCGCGGCGTCGCCGTCGATGGAGATCGAGAAGAGCCAGATGGATTTCATCAATTCGGGGAAGCGCTCAAAATTCCGGGCCAAAAGCTCGCCGTTGGTGTAGAGCATGTAGCGAATTTTTGGCCCCAGCCTGGAAGCGGCCAGGATTCGGCGCAGACGCTCCATCTTGTCCGCGGCCAAGAGGGGCTCGCCGCCGTAAAAGGCCACCAGCAGGCCTCGGCCGGCCTCCCGCTCAGCCAGGCCCAGGATCAGGGCCGCGTCCCGCTCCGGCTCGGCCTCCAGGGTCTGGGCCAAATCTTGATCGGCCTCCTCTCCCGAAGCGAAGACGCGGTTGATGCAGCCCACACAGCGGGCGTAGCAGCGGGCGGTGACGGTGAGGTGGATGATCGGCTCGCTCAGCCCCAAGTCCGGGACCGGGGCGGCCTCAGGGTCGGGAGGCGGCTTGACCGCCTCTGGGCGGGCCAGGTCCCCGAGGCGGGGATGAATAAAGCCGGCGCGCCGCCTCAGCCGGCGCCATTGACCGTGACCCCGCGTTTGAGGAGATGACTTGTCGGCGGCCATCCTTGGCCCTTCCTTTGGTTATAAAATCCAGCCGTTGTTTAAAATACATCAATTCGAGGCTGTTGAAAAAGTCCCGGAGCCAGGCGGCCTCAGATGCAAGGCCTCAAAAACTTCGCCGGGCGGCCGAGAGACTTCATTTTTTTCTTGACAAGTCATTTTTAATATATCTAAAATATATAGAAAATATTCTGGAGAAATTAATTTGCCGGTGAATCAGAAGCCCAGACTGCCCCTCAGCCAAAAGGCCTACCAGCAGATCAAGGAGAAGATCATCTCCTTGATTCTGAGGCCCGGGGCCCAGATCGACGAGGGCGCCTTGGAGATGGATCTATCCATCGGGCGGACGCCCATCCGCGAAGCTCTCTTCCGGCTGGCCGCCGAGGATCTCCTGGAGGTCGTCCCCAATCGGGGCTTCTTCGTGCGGCCGATAACCGTCGACGACGTCAAGGCGCTCTTCGAGGCGATGATGATTCTGGAAAGAGCGGCCGTGGTTTTAGCCGCCCGCCGCATCAGATCGGACCAGATCAAAAGGCTCATCGAGACCAACGAGCAGCTCCAGGCGGCCATGGCCGGCCGGGACTATCTGCAGGTCACCCTTTTGAACTCCAAGCTCCACCGCATCATCTACCAGGCCACGGACAACGTCTTTCTGCGCTCCGCCCTGGATCAGAGCCAGACCCAGGGCCAAAGGCTGGCCTACCTCTGCTTCTCCCGGGAGACCAACGGTCACGACCTCGAAGAACACTTTGAAAAGGTCAACGAGGATCACGAGAAGATCATCGCCCTGCTCCAAAAAGGCCAGGAAGCGGAGCTGTGTGCGGCCATGGCCGACCACGTCCGGCTCTTCCACAACCGGGTGCTCAAATACATGACCCCGGCCCTGGAAGACCTGCCCTTCACCCTAACCCCGCTGAACCTCGACGGGGCGGGGCCAAGGACAGACCGCAGCCTCTGACCTGAGAGAGGGAGAATTGAAACGCGGATACCGCTTGGCCGTCGACACCGGGGGCACCTTCACCGACCTGTGCGTCGTGGATGAATCCACGGGGGGGTTGTGCGTGGCCAAGGTTCCCTCCACGCCGGCCAATCCGGCCCTGGCCGTGGTCGCCGGGATCGAGAAGCTCAGCGCCGAAAAAGGGATCGGCTGCGCGCAGATTTTGTTTCTGATTCACGGCACCACCGTGGCCACCAACGCCCTCTTGG
The DNA here is from genome assembly GCA_964466355.1 of uncultured Thermodesulfobacteriota bacterium. Lineage (GTDB taxonomy): Bacteria > Desulfobacterota > Desulfarculia > CAYXRH01. Next base: position 2,779 of record CAYXRH010000218.1, on the reverse strand, counting down.
AGGGCAAGGGGGCCCCCACGGCCCTGCTGACCACCGAAGGCTTCGAGGACGTGCTCATCATCGGCCGTCAAAACCGCCCCCGGCTCTACGATTTCTGGGCCAGGCGGCCCCGGCCCATCGTCCCCCGCTCCCGCTGCTACGGCGTCAAGGAAAGAACCCTTTACACCGGCGAGATATTCAAGCCCCTGGACGAGGCCGATCTGACGGCGATCATTGAAGATATCAAGGCGCTCGGCGTCAATTCCATCGCCGTCTCCTTGATCCACGCCTACGCCAACCCAATTCACGAGCAGAGGATCAAGGCCCTCGTCGCCGCGCTCCACCCCCAGGCCGCGGTGACCATCTCCTCCGAGGTTCTGCCGGAGTTCAGGGAATACGAGCGCGCGAGCACCATCTGCATCAACGCCTACGTCATGCCCAAGGTGAACGACTACGTCGGCCACCTGGAGGCGAGGCTCAAGGAGCTAGGCGTCGCCTCGGACCTCTACATCATGCAGTCCAACGGCGGCGTCATCACCGCCCAGACGGCCCGGGAGATGAGCGCCCGCACCGTCCTCTCCGGTCCGGCCGGCGGGGCCTTGACCGGCGCCTTTCTGGCCCAAAGCCTCCCCCAGCCCAACGTCATCACCATCGACATGGGCGGCACCAGCTCCGACATCTGCCTCATCGAGTCCGCCGCGCCCCGCCTGACCACCGAGAGCGACATCGAAGGCTACCCCATCAAGCTGCCCATGATCGACATCAACACCATCGGCGCCGGCGGCGGCTCCATCGCCTGGATCGACGCCGGGGGCGCTCTCCAGGTTGGCCCCGAGAGCGCCGGCGCCGATCCGGGGCCGGTGTGTTACGGCCGCGGCGGCGAGGAGCCGACCGTGACCGACGCCAACGCCATCCTGGGCCGCATCAACCCCACCCACCTTCTCGGCGGAGAGATGACTCTCCACCTCGAAGAGGCCCTGAGGGTCATCGAGGACAAGATCGCCAAGCCCCTGGGCTTGAGCGCCGTCCAGGCGGCCGAGGGGATCATCGCCGTGGTCAACGCCAACATGATCCGCGGCATCAGGCGGGTCTCGGTCGAGCGGGGCTACGACCCGCGTGAGTTCGCCCTGGTGCCCTTTGGCGGGGCCGGGCCCATGCACGGCGTCGAGCTGGCCCAGGCCCTCAACATGACCCAGGTCATCGTCCCGCCCCATCCGGGCATCGCCTCGGCCTTTGGCATGCTTTCGGCCGACGTCCGCCACGACTACGTCCAGACTTTCATCTCCGTGACCGCCGAGGCCGAGGTGGAGCAGTTGGAGGCGATATACGCCGACATGGAGGCCCAGGGCGTGGCTCAGCTCAAAAAGGAAGGCTTCGGCCCAGAGAAGATGACCCTTCTCCGGCTGGCTGACATGCGCTACCTCCGCCAGGCCTACGAGCTGTCGGTGCCGGTGGAGGGCCGGCCCATGAGCCCCAAAGTGGTCGCGGCCCTGATCGGGCGCTTTCACCAGAGCCACGAAAGGGCCTACGGCTATTCCCGGGCCGACGAGCCGGTCGAGTTCGTCAACTTGAGGATCGTCGCCTTGGGCCAGCTCCCCAAAATTGAAATCGCCGGGGAGGCGACCCTCGCCATCGCCCCGCCCGAAGCGATCGGCGAACGGGCGGTCATCTTTGACGCCCAGGCCCTCCACACGCCCATCTACGACCGCGACCGCCTCCTCTTCGGGCAGGTCATCAGGGGCCCGGCCGTGGTCGAACAGCTCGACGCCACGACGGTCATCACGCCCGGCTGTGAGGCCGCGGTGGACGAGCGCAAGAACCTCCTCATCAAAAGGGCGGAGGGGTCTCAATGATCAACCAGGCCGATCCCATCACCCTGGAGGTGATGCGCAACGCCTTCCAGTCCGTGGCCGAGGAGATGGGCGCGGCCTTGATCCGCACGGCGCTTTCAACCAACATCAAGGACCGCCGCGATTGCTCCACGGCCATCTACACCGCCGCCGGCGACCTGGTCGCCCAGGCCGAGCACATCCCCCTCCACCTGGGGCTGATGGTCTCGGTGGTCAAAAAGACGCTCCAAAAATACCCCATCGAGCGCTTGAGCCCCGGAGACGCCATCATCACCAACGACCCCTACGTCAGCGGCTCCCACCTGCCCGACATCTGCATGATCTCGCCGCTGTTCATCAAAGACCGCTGCCTGGGCCTCCTGGCCAACCTGGCCCACCACGTCGACATCGGCGGCATCGCCCCCGGAGGGATGCCGACCATCTCCACCGAGATCTTCCAGGAAGGCCTGCGCATTCCGCCGGTCAAGCTGGCCAAGGCCGGGCGGATCGACGACGAGATCATGGCCCTCATCACCAACAACGTCCGCACCAGCTACGAGAGCCGGGGCGACTTCATGGCCCAGCTGGCGGCCAACAGCGTCGGGGTGCGGCGGTTGAAGGAGATCGCCGACAAGTACGGCCCCCAGATGGTCGCCTTTTACATGGAGGAGATAATCAATTACTCCCAAAGGCGGATGCTGAACAAAATTAGAGAGCTGCCCAGAGGCGAATACGTTTTCGAGGACTTCTTGGAAGGCGACGGCCTGTCCGACGACCTGCTCAAGATCAGGGTCAAGATCACCCTCGAGGCCGAGCGGATCAGAGTCGACTTCTCCGGCACCGACCCCCAGGTCCGCGGCTCGGTCAACTCCACCCGGGCCGTGACCCTGGCCTGCGTCTATTTCGCCCTCAAGTCGGCCATCGACCCGGAGCTGCCCTCGACGGGCGGCACCTTCCGGGCCGTGGAGGTC
>CAYXRH010000217.1:0-7370 GCA_964466355.1 uncultured Thermodesulfobacteriota bacterium | reverse complement strand
GCAGACGGGCGAGGGCGTCAATGAGGCCATAAACGAGGGCGTGGCCCAGGGCCTGGGCCTCGGTCAGGCCGTGGGCCGGTGGTTGGCCCAAAGCGGCCTGCCGCACGCTGAGCTGAGCATTCTGGCCGCGGCCTGGCGAGCCGAGGTGCCGGCCACGGTCCACGTGGCCATGGGCACTGACATCATCCACATGCATCCCCAGGTGGACCCAGCGGCCACGGGGCTGGGCTCCCACCGCGACTTCCTGACCTTTGTCGGCCTGGTGGCTGATCTGGAGGGCGGGGTGTACATCAATCTCGGTTCGGCCGTGGTTCTGCCCGAGGTTTTCTTGAAGGCCGTCGCCTTGGCCCGAAACCTGGGCCATCCCGTGGCCAAGATCACGACCGTAAACCTGGACTTCAAGGCCCATTACCGGCCGCTGACCAACGTGGTTCAGCGGCCGACCACCTCTGGCGGCCAGGGTTTCAGCCTCATCGGCCACCACGAGCTTCTCTTCCCCCTGCTGGCCGCGGCCTGGCTGGAGGAGTTGGGAGGTTGACATGCCTCAATCCATCATCGTGGACGTGGCTGGGCTCAAGTTTGAGGGGCAGTTGAATGATTCACCCACGGCCCGCCTCTTGATCGAAGCCCTGCCCCTGGAGGGCGCGGCCAGTCGGTGGGGCGACGAGTTCTATTTCAGCGTTCCGGTCTCGGCCGAGGTCGAGCCCGAGGCGAGAGACGTGGTCTCGGCCGGCGAATTGGGTTACTGGCCGGTGGGCCGGGCGCTGTGCCTTTTCTGGGGGCCGACCCCGGCCAGCCGGGGGGATGAGATCAGAGCGGCCAGCCTGGTCAACATCGTCGGCCGCGTTCAGGGCGATTTTGCGGCCCTGTCGGCCTTGGGCTCCCAGGCCCTCATCCGGGTTGCCAAGGCCTAGGTGGAGACTTATATTCGTGCAAAAGGTATTGAGGAGCCTCAGATGCCCATTTATGAATACACGTGCCAAAGCTGCGGCCAGGAGTTCGAGACTCTCGTCCTGGGGCGAGACGAGGTCGCCTGCCCCAAATGCCGCGGCCGCAAGGTCAAGCGGATGATGTCCACCTTTGCTCACAAAGGCTCCAGCGGGCGCATGGTCAGTTCGCATTCTTCGTGTCAGGGGTGTGCGGCCACGAGCTGCGCCACCTGTCACTAGGGCCATGTCCAATATATACATTTGTCCAGGGGCCTGGCGTGGCCTCCGGTGAGAACCTGGCGTTGTTTCAGGGGCGGCCGGCCTTGATGCTCGCTCGACCAGCGGAGCGCGGCCTGGCTAGGCTCAAACCGAGTCGCCGAAAAGGGGCAAGGCTCAAAGGCCTTGCCTCATTTTGCGAAGGGGTTTTGACCTGAGATCCAGGTTCGTCATCGCCACCCGAGGTTCCAAACTGGCTTTGCTCCAGAGCGGCTGGGTGCGCGATCAGCTCGTGGCCGCGGCCCCTGAGGCGGTGGTGGAGCTGATGCCCCTCAAGACCAGGGGCGATAAAATCCTGGACGCGCCCCTGGCCAAAATCGGCGGCAAAGGGCTTTTCGTCAAGGAGATCGAGGAGGCCGTCCTGGCCGGTCGGGCCCAGGCGGCGGTTCACTCCGTAAAGGACATGCCCGCTTTATTGCCAAAGGGGCTTCATCTGGCCGCCGTGCCGCCGCGGGAAGACCCTCGCGACGTCTTGATCTCCCGCTCAGGCCAAGGCCTTGAGGAGTTGCCCCGGGGAGCCAGGGTGGGCACGGCCAGTCTGAGGCGCACGGCTCAGCTTCTGGCCCGGCGACCTGATCTGGAGGTGGTTCCGCTGCGGGGAAACGTGGACACCCGCCTGCGCAAGATGGCCCAAGGTGAGGTGGAGGCGATCGTCCTCGCCGCGGCCGGCCTCAAGCGCCTCGGTCTCGTGGACAGGGCGACCCAGTTCCTGGATCCTCGAATCATCCTGCCGGCCGCGGGGCAGGGGGCCCTGGGGGTGGAGTGTCGCCGGGAAGATGAAGCGATCAACAAGATATTGGTTCGCCTCAGGGACCGCCGGGCCTGGCTGGAGGTGGCGGCGGAGCGCGCCTTTTTGGCTCGCCTGGAGGGCGGATGCCAGGTGCCCATGGCCTGTCTGGCCCGGCTGAAGGGCCAGAAGATCGAAGTCGAGGGCTTGGTCGCCGGGCTTAAAGGCCGACCCCTCATCCGCCGCCGGGTGAGCGGTCCGGCTGACCTGGCCGAAGATCTCGGCCGCGAGCTGGCCGAGGTCATCTTGTCCCGAGGCGGCCGGGAGATTCTGGCCGAGGCCCAGCGGTGATGAAGCTTTTTCGAAAAGGAGTCGTTTACTTGGTCGGCGCCGGGCCAGGGGATCCTGGCCTGTTGACCCGCCGCGGGGCCGAACTTCTGGGCGAGGCCGAGGTGGTCATCTACGACTTTTTGGCCAACCCCGAGCTGCAGTCCCTGGCCCCGGCCGGGGTCGAGTTGATCTTTGTCGGCAAGAAGGCCGGGGAGCACACTTTATCCCAGAATGAGATAAACAAGCTGATAATTGAAAAAGCGGCCTCCGGTCGGATGGTGGTCAGACTCAAGGGCGGCGATCCCTTCATCTTTGGCCGCGGCGGCGAAGAAGCCGAAGCCTTGGTCGAGGCCGGTCTCGACTTCGAGGTCGTTCCAGGCGTCTCCTCGGCCCTGGCCGGGCCGGCCTACGCCGGCATCCCGCTGACCCACCGCTCCTTCAACGCCGCCGTCACCCTGGCCACTGGTCACGAGGATCCGACCAAGCCGACCTCAAAATTGAACTGGGCCGCCTTGGCCCAGCTTGGCGGCGCCTTGGTCTTTTTGATGGGCGTCAAAAACCTGGCCGCCAACGCCCAGGCCTTGATGGATCACGGTCTGGCCGCCCAAACCCCGACGGCCCTGGTTGAATGGGGAACGACCACTCGCCAGCGTTGTCTGGTCAGCACTCTGGAGGCCGTGGCCCGGGAGGCCGAGACCGCGGAAGTAAAACCCCCGACCGTGTGGGTGGTCGGCGAAGTGGTCAGGCTCAGGGAGCGACTCGCCTGGCTGGAGAAGAGACCCCTTTGGGGCCTCAAAGTTTTGGTCACCCGGGCCCGGGAAGGGGCCTCCCGCTTGGCTGAAATGCTGCGGACTCTGGGGGCAGAGCCGATCATCTTTCCGACCATCGCCTTGATTGAACCGGCTGATCTGGCTCCTCTCAGAAAAGCCATCGCTGACCTGGCTGGGTATGACTGGCTGATATTCACCTCGGCCAACACGGTCAAGCACTTTTTCAAGCACTTGGCCGAGGCGGGGCGCGATCTGCGCGCCCTGGGGGGCGTGAAGCTCTGCGCCATCGGGCCGGGCACGGCCAGGGAGCTGGCGGCGCTCAACCTCAAGCCCGAGATCGTGCCGGCCGATCACCGGGCCGAAGGGGTCGTGGCCGCTTTGGAGGAAGAAGCGCGCCAGGAAAAGCGGTTTTTGCTGCCCCGGGCCCAAGAGGCGCCCCTGGCCCCCCCCCCGGCCCCCGCGCCCGGGGGCGGGCGGGTGGACGTCGTGGCCGCCTACCGATCCGTTCTGCCTGAGGCGAAGCGGGCTGATGAGGTCGCCAGTATGCTTAAACACGGCCAGGTGGACGTCGTGGTCTTCACCGCTTCCTCCACGGTCAAAAACATGGCTCGCCTTTTCAGGGCTGAGCGCTTGAAGGAGATGCTGGCCCGGAGTGAGGTGGCCGTCATCGGCCCCGTCACCGCGCAGACGGCCCGTGAGGCCGGGCTCAAGGTGGCCGTGGAGGCTCAAGAATACACCCTCGAGGGGCTTTTGGCGGCCCTGATTCAATGGCAAGGCCAACGAGCCCGGTTCGCCGTGTGAAATGGCTGACACTTCAAGTATTTTTTTTAAAAATGGGTCTTGACCCGTCTAACTCGAATGTGGTATAGAGTCTAACAGGTGGCGGAGACGGTGCTGCGGGCGATGAAGCAGATTCATTTTTGGGTCTTAATCGGGTTGGCGGTCGTGTGCGCCGCTGAGGCGCACGCTGAAACCCAGGAATGGCGGGGCTTGCCCCTGAGCGCCCTGTATTTATCGGCCAGCGGTGATTCTTCTTGGCTCAAGGAGGCTCAGCGGCTGGACGTGGACGTGGCTCCGGGCTTGGACCTGCAAGGCCTCGGAGCGTCCAGCTTTGACCAGGACAAGGAGCTTGATTTCAACCTGGATCGAGCCGGCGCCGACCCCCGGGGCGAATACCAGGCCTACGTCAAGATGGATCGTCAGGTGGGACGGGTGTTCAACCTGTCCTTGGCCGTGGCCATGCTCAAACAGCCCGGTCAGCCGAGCGGGGCGGCGGTGTCAAAGGACAAATTCCGGCTGACCAGCCCCATGGCGCCGGCCTTGGGGGAGTCACTGGCTGAGGATGTCCAGCTCTGGGCCGTGTCGGCCGGGGTTGACTGGCGCGTTTTCAAGCGGCAGGGCGTGCATCTGGGCTACATGTACGGCGTTGACCCCTTGACCGGCCTGGCGCAGTCGATGCCCGCCTCCCCGGGGTTCGGGGAGAAGCAGTCCTTTGATTTGGGATACATTTATGACCTGAACGGTCTTTACCTGAGCCTGGGATACGTCTACTCCATCCAGCCCGACATGGAAGGGGAGTTCAAGCCCGATCGTTCTGAGACCCAAACCACGGACTCGGCCGTTTACCTGCGCTTCCAACTTCGTTTCTAGAGCCTTCGTCCCATCATGGACGACGCCTTTCTCGAGGCTCTTCAACACGCCATCAAAGAAGAGATAGTTCAAAACTATTTCCACGCGCGGCGAGTCGTGGAGGAGGAGATCGCCGAGGTTAATGACTGGGTCAAAGCCCAGACTTTGGCGGCGGAAAAGGTCAAGAAGGTCCTCGGCCGGCTCAAGAGCGCGCTGATCGAACCGCGGTTTTGGGATGAGTTCTGGCGACTGGTTCGCTCTCGCCCCCGACCTGGCGTCATGGAATCGTGCTCTCCTGAAGCACCGAATCCGGCCGGGCTCGGCGGCCTGACCCGAGGCTCAAGATACCAGCGCTTGCTCCGGCAGACGGTCAGGGACCTGGCCCGGGCCCTAAATGAACATGAGGCGATATTGAGTGAATTGACGGGACTGATCGAGGAAGTCAACTCTGACATCGATCGCTTTCACAAAAATTTCGACTTTCTGGCCTTGAGCGCGGTCATAAACGCCCTGGATCCGCAAGTCATGGAGAGAAAACACTTTCTCGGCTCGGCCGTGGAGGGGGAGGCCTGTTTGTCCATGGAGGAGCGGCTGCGCTTTAAAAAGCTGAATCTAGCCCTGGACAAAATGAAGTTTTTGGAGCCATTGCCTTCCCATGAGAGACTGGACCAGGCGGCCAAAAAGGCGGCCAGGGAGGTTCTGAGGGCCGCCTCTGAGAAGGTCAAGGCTTTGCTCAAGGGTCAGGGCTGAAGGTGTCTCAACGGGTCGTCGTCTTTGGCGGGAGTGGGCTTTTGGGCGGGTGGCTGACCCGGCTCTTTGATCGGGACCAGGTTCTGGCCACCGGCTATTCCCGGGCCGAGGGCGATTTGGTCCGAGTCGATTTAAGCGACCTCGAAGCGGTTTGCAGGCTGGTCAAGGACTTTAAACCACACCTCATCTTTTTATGCGCGGCCATGACCTCGCCGGCTCAATGTCAAGCCGAGCCCGAAGCGGCCTGGGCCGTCAACGCCGTCCCAGCGGCCGCGCTGGCCCGCCTCGGCCGGGAAATGGGCTTTCGGCTCGTCTTCGTCTCCTCTGATCTGGTCTTTGACGGCGCCAAGGGGAATTACGTCGAGACCGATGAGCCGGCTCCGCTGTCAATCTACGGCCAGACCAAGGCCGCGGCCGAGAGGGCCGTGCTGGCGACCGAGGCCGACGTCCTGGTGGCGCGCACGTCTCTCATAATCGGCGGGGATGGCTCTGGACCGGCCGGCCAGTTGGCCTGGCTCGAAGCCCAGATGAAGGCCGGTTTAAAGACGACTCTGTTCGTGGACGAATTCCGCTCGCCCATCGCCGCGGCGGAGCTGGCCCAGGCTTTTCAAATCCTGGCCCAAAGAGGCCGGCCGGGGCTGTGGCATCTGGCCGGGCGGGAGCGCATGAGCCGCTTCGCTCTCGGTCGTCTCATCCACCGCGCCCTCGGCTGGCCCGAAGAAAACCTCCAACCTGGCCGACACTCTGATGTAAAGTGCGACCCGCCCCGACCGCGGGACGTCAGCCTCAACGTGGATAAAGCCTTGTCCCTGCTGGGCCCGAAGGGCTTGAGGCCCCTCAGCGAGGCCCTGGGGGGGTCTTTGAGGCGGCCGGTTGGTTGAAGTATCCTATTTTCAGTCTTTTTATCTCATTCAATAAAATATCCGGCAGCCGATCGAGGCCAACGGAGGGGCCAGCCGGTGGCGAGACCGCTTTTAGGTAAAAAGCCGGGTCGATGCACAGGTTTTTGAGGTGGACGAACTGGACTCTGGTTCGATTGATAAATTTGATGAGGGCCTCGATCTCAGCCTCCTGATCGCTCACGCCGGGAAAGACCAAATAATTGATCATGGTGAAAAGCCCATGCTTTCGGGCGGCGAGCAAGCTGCGGCTGACCTCGGCCAGGCCGAAGCCGCGGGGCCGGACGTAAGGCCTGAAGATCTCCGGCCGGGGGCTGATGAGGCTGACCCGGATGGAGTCCAGGCCGGCGAGGGCCAGGCGGGTCACGGCCGCCGGATCAGAGCCGTTGGTGTTGAGGTTGATGGTGCCGGCCTCGGTTTGGGAGCGGAGACGGGCGATGGCCGCGGCGAGGAGGTCGGCTTCGGTCAAGGGCTCTCCCTCGCAGCCCTGGCCAAAGGAGACGATCCCGCTCGGCACGGCCGTCAGGTGGTCGGCGGCCACCTGGACCACTTCGTCCACGGTCGGTCGAAAGGCGATGCGCTGGTGCGAGGCTTGAGCTTGATTCTGATGCTGCCAGGAGAGGCAGCCCAGACAATCGGCGTTGCAGGCTCTACTCACCGGCAGGGGCGCCTCCCCGCGTCCGAGGAAGAGGTTCTTGGCCGCAAAGCAATGGTTTATGAGGGCGCAGTTGACCAGATGGGCGTAAAGGCGGTTTTTGGCCCGAGCAAGGGCTCTCTCTTCGGCCAGGGGGGCCACCTCTCTGTCGTCAAAGCTTCCGGGATTCCAGGTCGGATCATCCTCAACCTGCCAGGCCGCGGTGACGTAGCGCCCCTGGTCAAACCCCACGGCGGTGTAGCTCCACATGGGCAGGATGACCTTTTTGGCGGCGTAATCCGCGGCCGGAAGCAGAATGCGCACCCAGCCCGGCGGCAGAAAAGCCGCCACGGCCTGGGCCTTTGCCCAATGTCTGCCGAATCGCACTCGCTCTGCTTTGACGAATTTGCCTGTTTCTGGGTCAGA
>CAYXRH010000216.1:0-7417 GCA_964466355.1 uncultured Thermodesulfobacteriota bacterium | reverse complement strand
GCGGCCCCGAGTCGAATTCTTCTCCGACGGGGCCGCTTATCCTTCCGCTCGCCAAGACCTGTTAACCTCACCCTCAAATTCGTTCGAACAACCAAACCAAAATACTACTTGAATGATGGCTAATTGGTCTGAGCCGCCGGTCTTAAAACACCGCTTCGGAGGAAAGCGTGTCTGCCGACAAAGAGACTAAAAAAGGGGAAGTTAAAGTCATCATCAGCGGCGGCTGTCACGACTGCGGGGGCCGCTGCCCTTACTTCATCCACGTCAGGGACGGCAGGGCCATCCGCATCGAGCCCCACCGAGAGCTCAAGGCCTGCCTGCGCGGTTACGGCTTCATAAAGAAGGTCTACGCCGCCGACCGCCTGACCCATCCGATGAAGCGGATCGGGCCGCGGGGCCGCGGCCGCTTCGAGCGGATTTCTTGGGACGAGGCTCTGGAGATGGTCGCCGGCAACCTGACCAGAATTAAAAGGGATTTCGGTCCATCGGCCATTTTGTGTCAAGGCTCCAGCGGCTCTCCGGGCCGGCTGCACAACCCCGCCCCCATCTTCAGGCTGTTCAATATGTTCGGCGGCTGCGTCTACCGCTGGGGCAGCGCCTCGGCCGAGGGGGCCTACTTCGCCGCCAAGGTCACCTTTGGCCACCACGCCACCGGGCACACCAAGGATGATCTGGTCAACTCCCGGCTGATAATCCTGTGGGGGCTCAACCCGGCCGAAAACGTCTGGGGCACCAACACCGTCCACCACCTCGTCAAGGCCAAGGAGAAAAAGATCCCCATCATCCTCGTCGATCCCCGCTACACCAACACCGCCGCTTTGTACGCCGACCAGTGGATCCCCATCCGTCCCTGCACTGACGCGGCCATGCTCATCGCCATGGCCAACGTAATTTTTAAGAATAATCTTCAGGACCAGGCTTTTTTGGAGAGATACACCGTCGGCTTCGACCGGTTCAGGGATTACTTCCTCGGCCGAGAGGACGGGGTGGAGAAGACGCCGTCCTGGGCCGAGGCCATCACCGGCGTTCCGGCCGAGGTCATCGAAAATCTGGCCGTGGATTACGCCAAGGCCAAGCCGGCCGCCCTGACGCCCTCTTTCGCGCCGGGCCGGACCGCCTTCGGCGAACAATTTCACCGCGCCGGCGCCGCCCTGGCGGCCATGACCGGCAACATCGGCCGCTCCGGCGGCAATCCGGCCTGCTGCGACATCCCGCCGGTGGGCATCTCGCCAGGGCCCAACATGCCCAACGCGCCCTCGCTGATCCCGACCGGAACCAATCCCCTGGAAAAGGACCAGGATCATCCGGGGCATCCGATGAGCTTCGCCTATCGCAGCCGGCATCGGGTCCACAACGCCCACTTCTGGGATTCGATCCTCAAAGGCCGTGGCGGCGGCTACCCCGGCGACATCAAGTGCCTCTACGTCGTCTGCGCCAACCCCCTCAACCAGCTGCCCAACACCAACAAGGGGGTCCAGGCCCTAAACCGCTTGGATTTCGTCGTCGTCCAGGACCACTTCATCAACGCCACCGCCCGCTACGCCGACGTTTTACTGCCGGCGACGATGCATTGGGAAAGGAACGACTACATGCGCCCCTGGCTGGGGGGCGACTACCATCTCTTCGGCAACCAGGCCATCGAGCCGGTGGGCGAAACCAAGTCCGACCTGGAGATCGCCGCCCTGCTGGCCTCACGCCTCGGCCTGGCCGGGTATTCGGACCAGACGGTCGAGGATTGGCTGGAGGAGATCATCTTCTCTGCCGAAGACGCCAGGAGGGACATCGACGATTACGCCCGCTTCAAAAAAGCGGGCCTGGTCAAGGCCAAGGTCGAACGGCCGGTCGTCGCCTTCGAGGACCAGATTCGCGACCCAAACGAGCATCCCTTTGCCACGCCCTCGGGCAAGATCGAAATATACTCGTCCATCCTGGCCGAGATGAATGACCCCCACCTGCCGCCGATCCCAAAATACATCGAGCCCTGGGAGGGGCCCGATGATCCGGCGGCCCGGCGGTTCCCGCTCCAGCTCGTCACCTTTCACTTCCTCACCCGGGCCCACTCCAACTTTGACAACATCCCCTGGTTGAAGGAGCTGGAGCCCCAGGCGGTGTGGATCAACTCCGTTGACGCCAAAAAGCGGGGCCTTTCCAACGGCCAGCGGGTGCGGGTGTTCAATGATCGGGGGGCGATGTCGATTCAGGCCAAGGTGACCGAGCGCATCACCCCCGGCGTGGTGGCCGTCGGGCAGGGGGCCTGGTTCGACCCGGACGAGAGGGGGGTGGATCAGGGTGGATGCGCCAACGTCTTGACCAGGGACGAGCCTTGCCCCGGCGGCGGGACGGCGACCAACACGGCCCTGGTGGAGGTGATGGCCGAGGAAGAGGTTTAAGATCGATTCGGGAAAGAAGTGGTTGAGTCATGAGATTGCGAGGCGTCGTCAGATTCGACCCGATGGATAACCCTCAGCCAAGGGGAAAAAGACATGCCTTTTAAGCTGCTGTTTTCGCCACTCTCAGTGGGGCCCTTGCGCCTGCCCAACCGCCTCGTCATGCCGCCCATGACGACCAATCTGGCCGGCGGGGACGGCGCGGTGAACGACGACCTGGTCGAGTTTTACGCCACGAGGGCCCGGGGCGGAGTGGGCCTTATCATCGTCGAGTTGACCATCGTCTCCGTGGAGGGCAAGCGGCTGCCCCACAATATCGGCGTCTGGAGCGATGACCAGGTGGCGGGCTTGACCCGGCTGGCCGGGGCCATCAAGGAGGCCGGAGCCAAGGCCGTTTTGCAGATCGGTCACGGCGGCCGGGAGAGCAACTCCGAGTATTCGGGCCGACAACCGGTCGCGCCCTCGGACGTGCCCTCCCTCTTCAGGGGAACCACCACGGCGGTGGAACGGCCGGTTCAGCTCGACCGGGACGGCATCAACCGTCTCGAACTCGATTTCATCCGGGCGGCCGCCCGGGCCAAGGCGGCGGGCTTTGAGGCCGTGGAGCTGCACGGTTGTCACGGTTACCTCATCGCCCAGTTTTTGTCGCCTTACGCCAACAAGAGATCGGACGCCTACGGCGGCGGCCTGGAAAACCGCGCCCGGTTCCTGACCGAGATAATCGAGGGCATCAAGACGGAGTGCGGCTCCGGTTTCGGGGTCATCGCTCGCATAAACGGTCACGACTACGTCCCGGACGGCAACACCGAGATCGAAGCGGCCGGCATCGCCGGCCTGGCCGAGAAAGCCGGCGCCGACGCGATCCACGTCTCGGCCGGGTTTCATCAGTCCCGGCCTTACCGCATTCTGCCGGGCATGGAGGCGGCCGAGGCCTGTCACACGCCCCTGGCCGCGGCCGTCAAGGCCAGGGTGGGGCTGCCGGTCATCGCCGTCGGCCGGATCGGCCGCCTCGAGCTGGCCGAGGAGATACTCGCCCAGGGCCGGGCCGACCTGATCGCCATGGGCCGGGCGCTCATCTGTGACCCTGACCTGCCGCGAAAGGCGCGCCAGGGCCGCCTCGAGGACATCCGGCGCTGCGTCTGGTGCAACCAGGGCTGCATCGGCGAGGTTCACCGGCTCAGGTCGGTGACCTGTCTCCAGAATCCCATCGCCGGCCGGGAGAGACGACTCAAACTGATCCCGGCCGCCGCTCCCCAGCGGGTCCTGGTGGTCGGCGGCGGCCCGGCCGGTTTGGCCTGCGCCGCCGTTTCGGCGGCCATCGGTCATCGGGTGACCCTCATCGAACAGGACGACGAACTGGGCGGCCAGCTCCGCCTCGCTCTCCTGCCGCCGACCCGAGGGTCGCTGAAGACGGCCATCGACAATCTGGTCCGGGAGGTGAACAAGGCCGGCGTGGAGGTCATCACCGGCCGCCGGGCCGATCTGAAGTTGATCGAGGACGTGGCCCCGGACCGCACGATCCTGGCCCTGGGCTCGCGGCCGATCAAGCCGGACATCAAGGGCCTGGAGGCCGTCGCGGCCGCCCATCCCGCCCAGGCCCTGCTCGAGCCGGACCGCTTGGGGCCCACGGTGGCCGTCATCGGCGGGGGGCTGGTCGGGGCCGAGGTGGCCGACTTTTTGTCAGCTCAAGGGCGTCGGGTGGCTCTTTTGGAGATGCTGCCCCACATACTCTCCGAGGCGGTGACGTCCACCCGCGTTTATCTGATCGATCAACTCAATCGCCAGGGGGTGCGGGTCATCTGCGGGGCCGAGGTGAAGGCCTTGGAGCCGGGCAGGGTGGTTTATGTTCAAGACGGCTGGCGCTGCGCCCTGGAGGGGGTGGAGAGCGTCGTCCTGGCCGTGGGCTCGGCCCCGATGGAGGATCTGGCCCAAGAGCTGACCCGAGCCGGGCGCGGCTTTGAGCGGATCGGAGACTGTCTGAGCCCCAAGGACGCCATGGCGGCCATTCATCAGGGCTACGCCGCCGCCCTGGCGCGGCCCCTCGGGGCCGGCGCGCGATGAGCCGGGCAGAGCAGGAGACGAGCATGATTAAAAAAGTCGGATTCATCGGTCTGGGGGAGATGGGCGACCCCATGTCCCGCAACCTGATAAAGGCCGGTCTTGAGCTGTGGGTTTGCGACGTCGTCCCCGAGCGGGCGGCGGGGCTGGTCAAAGCGGGCGCCCACGCAGCGGCCAGCCCGGCCGAGGCGGCCCGGAACACCGAGGCCAGCATCGTCATGGTCCCCGCTTCGGCCCACGTCCGGGAGGTGGTTTGGGGCCGGGCGGGGTTGATGGAGGGCGTCGGCGCCAGGCACGTCTGCCTCATCATGAGCACCATCGACCCCATGACCGTCCACGAGGCGGCTCAAAAGCTGGCCCAAAAAGGGGCCCAGACCATCGACGCCCCGGTGGCCCGCTCCCGGGCGGCGGCCGAAGCGGGCAGCCTGGTCATCTTCGTCGGCGGGGAGGAGCCGGTCTATGAGGCCTGCCGGCCCCTCTTGGCAATCATGGGCCGCGACATCCTCTACGTCGGCGGGTTGGGAAACGGTCAGGTCGTCAAAATAATCAACAACATGATCCTGGGGATCACCGTGGCCGTCCTGGCCGAAGGCCTGGTCTTGGGGGTCAAGGCCGGGGTCGATCCAGACGTCCTGGTGACCGCCCTCGAGGCCGGCTCGGCCAGCAGCTTCGCCCTCAAACACCACCTCAAGACCTACGCTATGAAGGACGACCTGGAAGGGCGCTTCCCGGTCAATTACATCATGAAGGACCTCGATCTGGCCCTCAGCACCGGGCAGCACCACCACGTCCCTCTCGTCTTCACCGCCCTGGCCCAGCAGATGTACGAGCGGGCCCGGGCCTCGGGTTGGGAAGACCTCTACTACCCGGTCATCCTCCACGACCTGGAGAACCTGACCGGCGTCAAGGTCAGAAGCAAGGATGGCTGACCAGGCTTCGACAGCCCCCGGGCCGCTCAAGGTGGCCGCGGAGCGCTGCACCGGCTGCCACATCTGCACCTTGGCCTGCTCATTAAGGCACACCGGTCTTTTCCGGCCGGCCGCGGCCCGGCTGCGGGTGGAGATCACCCGCAATTTGACCGGCCCGCACAGCCCTCCCATCTTCGACCGCCCCGTGGTCTGCGGCCAGTGCCGGCCCGCGCCCTGCGCCGAGGCCTGCCCCGAGGAGGCCATCTCCTACCACGGCGAGGTGGTCTTCATCGACGAGGAGGCCTGCCTCGGCTGCGGGCTGTGCCTCGAGGCCTGTCCCGAGAAGGTCATGGGCCTGGACGAGGACAGCGGGCGGGCCTACAAGTGCGATCTGTGCGGCGGCGAGCCGCAGTGCGTGGCCGTCTGCCCCGCGGCGGCGATCATTTTCCAAAGCCAGGAGGCCGGGTCATGAGCGCCGGCCACGGCTACGTCGGTCGCTTGGCCAGGGTCAACCTGACCGGGCGGTCCATCGAGCTGGAGGATCTGCCGGAGGAGTTGACGGGAAGTTACATCGGCGGCCGGGGTCTGGCGGCTCATTATCTCTTCACCGAGCTGAAGCCCCCCCTTGAGCCGCTTGGGCCCCAAAACAAGGTCGTCATCCTCACCGGCCCCCTCAGCGGGACCATGAGCCCTTACACGCCCAAATACGTCGCCGCCGCCCTGTCGCCGCTGACCCGGACCATCACCCGCACCCTGAGCGGCGGGCAGTGGGCCGCGGCGCTGAAGTACGCCGGCTGCGACGGCCTCATCCTCGAAGGGGCCGCGGCGGCTCCGGTCTACCTGGCCATCAACGACGGACGGGTGGACATCCGTCCGGCCGAGCATCTGTGGGGCCGGGCCACGAACGAGGTCGAGGCGGCGCTCCAGGCGGACTTGCCCGGCTCGGGTTGGCGGGTCTTGTCCATCGGGCCGGCCGGTGAAAACCAGGTTCCCTTCGCCTGTTTGATCAACGACGGCGGGCGGGCGGCCGGGCGCGGCGGAGTGGGGGCGGTCCTGGGGAGCAAGAAGGTCAAGGCCGTGGCCGTCAGGGGGACCGGCGGCGTCGGCCTGGCCGACCGGAATCAATTTTTGGCCCTCTACGCCGAGGCCCGCCAAAGGATCGAGCAGGACCCCCTGGCGCCGGGCCGGATCAAGTACGGCACCACCGGAACGGTGGCCGCGACCTACCGCCTCGGCGTGCTGCCGGTGATGAACTATTCCCGGGCCAAGCTGCCAAACGTGGAGAAGATCATGGCCGAAAACGTGCGCCGGGAACTCTTCGTCCACGATTACGCCTGCTTCGGCTGTCCGCTGGCCTGCAGCAAGATGAGCCGCATTAAACGAGGCCCCCATCAAGGGACCTCGGTCCACGGCCCCCAGTTCGAATCCATTGGCTTGTTGGGTTCCAACTGCGGCCTCACCGACCCCCTGGCCGTGGCCCGGGCCAACGCCCTGTGCAACCAGCTCGGCCTGGACACCATCAGCACCGGCAACGTCATCGCTTTTGCCATGGAGTGCTATGAACGGGGCTTGTTGACCAAAAGGGACGCTGGCGGCCTGGATGTGCGCTTCGGTAATGATGAGGCCGTCTTGGAGTTGATCCCCCTCATCGCCGCCCGGAGTGGTTTGGGGGCCCTTCTGGCCCGAGGGACGGCCGGCGCGGCCGCGGAGATCGGCGGTGGGTCCGAGGCCTTCGCCATGGCCTCCAAGGGCCAGTCGTTCGCCTCCTTCACTCCCCGGAGCCTGGTCGGGATGGGCCTCCTGTACGCCACCTCGCCCTTCGGGGCCAATCACTCCACCGGACCGACCTTGGCCGGCGAGATTGAGCTGGGGCCGACGACGCCGCGGGGGAAGCCGGAGCTGGTCAAGAGAAACCAGGACGCTTACTGCCTCCTGGACTCCATGATCTTCTGCAGCTTTTCCCGGTACGGCCTCAACGACGAGCTTCGTCGACAATTCCTGGAGAGCGTCACCGGCCGGGTCTTTGATTTGCCTCTCGTGGCCGAGCGGATATTCACCTTGGAG
>CAYXRH010000215.1:0-7427 GCA_964466355.1 uncultured Thermodesulfobacteriota bacterium | reverse complement strand
CAAAACAGCCAATCAGGTCTCATTTAAGGCTCTCGTGAAATATCCGGGCTAACCGGCCGCGTCAGACCCCTGACGCCGGACCAGACGGCCGAACTCCTGGCCCTGGGCCGAAGATTGGGCTTCTCAAAAAACAGACAATCGGACGCCTGAAATATTTATGGGTCAATGCCCATGTATTTATTGAGCCAAAAGGGAGGCCTTTGCCCTGATGAGGCAAAAGGCCCTGCGGCCTGATCCAGTATTGCGTCCCTTAAGTGATGAGAGGGCGGGGCGACGGTCTGCTGGTCGAGCGAGCATCAAAACCGGCCGCCCCGCCCGAGTAGTCACATTGACTCATGGTCCTCACTTCAAGGACAAGACACTAGTCCTCAAAATCCCCGCCCGGCCCCTTGTCCCCGCCCAGGCCGGTCGCGTTTTTCTTGATCTTGTCCGCGGTCCACTCGGTTGGATCCTCCAGGCGCCCCACCTTGGGCCCTAAGTCAAAGCCGCCGGCTTCGAGGACGGCCTCGAGGCCCAAGGGGGCGGTGTCCTGGGCGTTGAAGACGTTGGTCAAGAGATGAAAGACGAACTCCTCGACGCCGCGGGCCATGCGGTCGCGGATGTCCTTGCTCTGGCGCAGGATCCGGGCCTCAAAGGGCAGGTTCAGCTTTTTGTAGTTGCCGCCCTTGAGGCCTCTTTCGTCGGCGTAGGCGACCATCTCGGTCCACAGCTCCTCAGCCACGCCCTGGCCCGGCAGCTTGATGAACCGGCCCTGGTCGTCCAGTTCGGCGTTGCCAAAGTCATTGACCTTAACCCCCCAGGAGATCATCTGCAGGGCCGTGGCCACGTTGGCCTTGGTCGTCCTGGTCTGGGCGGCGATCTCTCTGAGCCGCTCGGAGTTGTTGCCCGAGGTGCCGTGCTGGGCCCCGGATATCTTGTACGGCTTCAAGGCCTCGTGGATCTCGGCCGTCAGGGCCACCTGAATGCCGCCGCCGGTGGCCTCGATGCCGTGGGTCGTGCCGTTGTTGAGGGCGATCCAGTCCGGGAAGACGTCGTGGGCGTTGAGGCCCTGGATTAAAAACAAGGCCTCCTCCTTGGTCGACAGCCCCTCCTTGCCCTTGATCTCGCCCACCTCGGTCTCCAGCCCGGCCCAGGCGGGCACGTAGGGCGCCAGGGTCAGGTTGGCCAACAGGTTCTCGTCGTCGGGCAGGTGCGAGGCGTCGATGGCGATGGAGGTCAAGCCGGCCTCAAACAAGGACGGTATCTCCCCCCGGGCCGTCTCGACGTCGTTTTGGCTCTTGATGCCGTAATGGTCGCCGTGGATGGCCACCGGCACGCTGACGCCCAGCTCGTTCATCAAGGCGTCCACCTGCCGGGCCAGATTCCAGAGGTTGACCGCGCAGTAGGCGTCCACACCGCCTTCTGACCTGGCGATTTCGATGATGATGGCCGCCTTGGCCCGCTGGGCGGCCATGAGCGCCCCCCGAATGACCAGGTGGCCGCGGCCGTTGGCGGCGATGGTCATGGCCCGGCCCTTTCTGAGCAAGGCCCGGTCGATGACCTTGCCGCTGACGATGAGGGCCTGGGAATGGGGAAACAGATGAGTGATGTTGGGCGGACGCCCAATCTCTAGAGCTTTTTGAAAATCTTTGTCCATGGGCATCGTCCTCGTCCTCCCCGGGCGGCGGCCTGAAAGTACGGACCGCCCTATCGGTGGGGCTCAATGATGACCTTGATCGACTCCTGGTCCATGGGCGAACACACGGCCGCAAACCCCCGCCCCCCCTCGGCCAGTTTGAGGCGGTGGGTGATCAGCTTCTTGACGGGCACGCGGTTGTTTTCGATGAGCCTCAAGGCCGCCTCGCAATCGGCCGGCGCGCCGGCGTAAGTGCTCGTCAGGGTGATCTCGGTCCGCCAGAAGATGTCATTTATGGTCGCCGGCAGCCTCGCCCCTTCCCCCGCCCCGGCGAAGAAGAGAACCGTGCCGCCCCTTTCCACGGTCTCGAGAGCGAGGGGGATGAACCCCTCGAAGCAGATGACGACCGCGTCGGCCAACCGGCCGTGGTTGGCCAGGCGCAGGGCCTCGATGAGGCTCTCGTCGGCCGGCAGCGCCACCTCAGCGCCCATCTCCTCGGCCTTTTTGAGCCGGTAGTTGATGGTGTCTCCGGCTAAAACCAGCCCGGCGCCCGAGGCGGCGGCCAGGCCGACGTGCAGCAGGCCCGAGATGCCGGCCCCGAGGACCAAGACCGTCTGGCCGGGTTGAAGCCTCAGCTTGCGCTGCCCCCGCAGCACGCAGGCCAGAGGCTCCATGAAGGAGGCCTCCTCAAAGCTGACCCCCTCGGGAATCAAAAACACGCCCCGGTCGACGTTGATGGCCGGCACGCGGACGTATTCGGCGAATCCGCCCGGGTCTAAATGAGTCCCGGAAAGCAGGGTCGGACACACGGTGTGGTGATCATTAAGACAGTAATAACAGGTGTTGCAGGGCACGTGGTGGGTCACGGCCACCCTGTCGCCAACCTTGAACCGATCCACCCCCTCGCCCACGACGGCCACCTCGCCGGCGATCTCGTGACCCAAGACCAGGGGCACCTTGTCGCGGCGGTACCACTCCATGACGTCGCTGCCGCAGATGCCGCTGGCCATGACCTTGACCAGCATCTCCCCGGCCTCGATCCGGGGCCGGGGCGCCTCGGCCAGACGGACGTCGCGGTTGCTGTAATACATCAAGACGCGCATCAGCTAACTATCATTAATATTTGAGCTTTCTTTTAAACCACGGCTTGTTCTTTCTTGAGGGTCAGGAACAAATCCACGGCCTCCTTGGGCTTCAGATTGTCGTGGATGACCCCGTTCAAGGCCCGCATCATGGGCAGGGGGTGGGGGCATTGCCACACGTTGCGGCCCAGATTGACCCCGATGGCCCCCTTTTGAAGGCCATCATACACGAACTCAAAGACCTCCAGCTCGGTCTCGCACTTGGGCCCGCCGGCCATGACCACCGGCACCGGGCAGCCGTTGGTGACCTTGTCAAAGTCCTCGCGGCAGTAATAGGTCTTGACCACCTTGGCCCCCAGCTCGGCGGCGATGCGGCAGGAGAGAGCCAGAAAACGGGCCGTTCTCTTGGCCAGCTCCTTGCCCACGGCGGTGACGGCCATGACCGGAAGGCCGTAATCCTCGCACTGGCTAACGAGCGCGGCCAGGTTCTCCAGGGTCTGCTTCTCGTAATCCGTCCCGACAAAGATGGACAGCCCCACGGCGGCGACGTCGAGCCGGATCATCTCCTCGATGGAGGTGGTGATGACCTCGTCGGCCAGGTCGTGGCCGATGACGCTGGTCCCGCCGGAGACCCTCAAGATGACGGGCGTGGTCATGTCCGGATCGACGCAGGCGCGCAAAACCCCCCGCGTGACGAAGAGGCCGTCAGCGTAAGGCAGCAGCTCCCTGATCGTCTCGCCCGGTCGCTCCAGACACCGCGTCGGCCCCTGAAAATAGCCGTGGTCAATGGGCAGAAACTGACAACGCCCGTCGGCCTTGATCAGTCGGGAGAGCCGGTGGCGCATTCCCCAGCCCAGATTGTCGGCGCCCTTGATCCATTTGGACCGTCGCCCCCTCGTCTCGGCTCCCATGTCAGAGATTTCCCGACACTCCAACATCCCTTCCGCGTCAGGCATGCCTATCTCCTTGGTTCAAGATCCAAGTGGTTGTGAGCCTTCTCTCAATCGATGTCTCCCGGATCAGGGCCAAACAATCCTCTTCTTCCCTGGCTTTGTTGACCGCTCCGACCCGAGGCTTGTTCTGACACTCGTTTTGTATGACACCCGGCCAGTGGTGTCAACCGCTTATCCAGGGCCGCCGGCCGCCGTGCCCGAGCCGGCGCTCGAGTATGCCTTCTCTCAATGAAGGCCGAGCGGCCTGGTCAAATTTCTTTGGCCATGTCCTGGCCCGTCCCGAAGTGACGAGGGCCTGCCTGTGGCGTGGCGCCGGGGGCTTATACCATTTTTCCTTTGTGATTTAACGAAGCCTGGTCAGGATGAGATCTTTGGAAAAGGCGGCCGGCTCCGCTGCCCCCTGTCTCCAAAAGCCCCGCCGCCCCTTATTAAAACAGCCTCTACCCCTTTGAAGCCAACACGGCCTCAGCCGTCTTTGGCCGCAGCCGGCCCGGCCTTGATCTGCTCGATGAGGCCGCTGGTCGACTCATCCTCCACCAGGGGGATGGTCACCACCCGCCCGCCGCTTTCTCTGACCGACTCGGCCCCGACGATGTCGGCCACGGCCCAGTCCGCGCCCTTGACCAGCACGTCGGGCCTGAGAATTAGAATCAGCTCCCGCGGGGTCTCCTGCTCAAATAAAGTCACGAAGCTGACGCTCTCCAAGGCGGCCAGCACTTCGGCCCGCTTGTCCTGGGATCTGATGGGGCGGCCCGGACCCTTGATGGTCCGGACCGATTCGTCTGAGTTGAGGCCGACGACGAGTAGATCGCCCAGGGACCGGGCGCGGTCCAGATAGCGGGTGTGGCCGGTGTGAATCAGGTCAAAGCAGCCGTTGGTGAAGACGATGAGGCGCCCCGCGGCCCGCTGGGGCTCCAGACAAGCGACGAGCTGGTCCCAGGTGAGGATCTTTTTGAGGTAAGACGGCGCCGGCGAACTCACTGGGCCATGCCAGCCATGTAGGCCCGGCTGACCTTTTCGCTGTCGAGCATCAGCGCCTTGGCGTAGGCGGACAAAAAGCCCTTGACGTAGACTCTGGCCGGCAGGCGATGGTAAAGGTCGGACTCGATGGCCAAAAGCGTGTCCACGCTGATCCTCGTCCGCTGGGACAGGCTCTCCAGGCTGACCTGCCTGCTCTGGCGCAGCTTCTTCAGGTCAGACCCCCGGAGCACTCCCCCTTCGTTCAAGCTCAGAGGCTCGCCGTCGGTCTTGACCAGGGAGGTCAGCGGCGCCAGCTCGCCCGGAAGAGCCTCCTCGACCATCACCTCCACCACTTCCGCTTCCTCGGCCTGGTCATGCCCCAAAACCTCCTCGGCCGAGACTATCCCCTGGGCCAGAAGCTGCCGGTCGTACTCTCGGCGCGAGGGGCTGTGGGACAGGATGCGGTAGGCGTCGTTTATTCTTTTGAGCAGGTTCTCCCGCTCCTCGGCGTCGAAAAGGGAGTAGATGGCCACTGAGTCTTCATCAAAAGCCTCGAGGGCCTGCTGGTAGGCCCGGGTGATCTCGTCGAGAGAGGCCTCGGGGCCTATCTCCAACAGCTCGTAATAATTCTGTCTGTAAAAATTTTTCATCTTCTCACGCCCAGTGCCTGGCGTATGTCGCCTTGGGATGGTAGGGGCCGAAAGCGAGCTCGCTGTCAGCCTTCAAAGATTCGCAGATGGCCCTGATGTTCTGAGAGGCCATGGTGTTGGGGAACTGCGAGGCGAAGGGCACCCGCAAACGGATCGAGCGCCAGACTTTGTCGTCAAAGACGATGGAGCCCAAAAACTCGACCTGAAGCCCGAAATACTTGAGACAGGCCGAGCGCATGTACCGCCCGATCTTGAAGTCATTGGCCGTGCGGACCTGGTTGACGATGAGCTTGAGCCGAAAAGAGAAGAGCTCGTTTTTGACCAGCAATCCGACCTCGGGGTTCTCGGCCTCGACGGCGTCGAGCAGGTCGATGGGGTTGGAGACGCCCCG
The DNA here is from genome assembly GCA_964466355.1 of uncultured Thermodesulfobacteriota bacterium. GTDB lineage: Bacteria > Desulfobacterota > Desulfarculia > CAYXRH01. Next base: position 1,776 of record CAYXRH010000215.1, on the reverse strand, counting down.
CCCCCGCCGACCCTTGAGGGCTTCATGAACCATCTCCTTGAGGTTGTGATTCTTGATCGAGCGCGACAGGATGCGGAAGTAGAAGCTCTTGATGAAGCGGTAGGTGTTTTCCACGGCCGTGGGCTCCGGCGAGGTGACGAAGATCCCGTAATCAGCGATGAGGAAGAAGTCGACGACGTTGAAACCCGTTCCCGAGCCGAGGTCCAAGAGAACAAAATCAAAGTCAAGACCCTGGATGTGGCGGAACAGCTTGACCTTCTGGGCGAATTTCAGGTTGGCCACCTCGATCATGTCCCGGGCCCCGGAGATGAGGGCCAGATTGGACTGCTGGGTCAGGACGATCAGATCGTGGATGTCCGAGACCTTTCTCTCCAAGAAGTCGGACAGGGTTTTTTGGGGGGCCTCGAGCCCCAGAAAAGTGTGAAGATTGGCTGTGCCCAGATCGGCGTCGACCAGGCAGACGCGATGACCCATCCGGGCGAGGCAAATAGCTAAGTTGGCGGTAACTAAGCTCTTTCCCGTTCCGCCCTTGCCGCCGCCCACGGCCCAGATGCAGTTGCGCTGCTTGCTATCGGGCGACCGGCGTCTGACTCCCTCGAAGTACAAAGGGCCCCCTTCAGCAACGCCTTGTTATAAAACAACATATCACCGAAATCTGACTAAATCAAGTAAATAATGATCAAAGACCCATTAACCGGCACAACGTTAAAACGTAGACGGCGGCCGGTTTGGCCCGGCCCAAGGTGCGGGCGCATTCCCGGGCCGTGGCCCCGGTGGTCCAAACATCGTCCACCAAGAGGACGGTTCTGCCCCTCACCGCCCCGGGGTCGGTCAGGACAAAGGCGCCCTTGACGTTGGCCAGTCTGGCCTTGGCGTCGAGGCCGACCTGGGGTCTGGTGGCCCGGGTGCGCCGAAGCAGATCGCTTCGCACCGGGCCCCGGTGTTTGAGGTGATGAGCTAAAACAACCGCCTGGTTAAAGCCGCGCTTCTTGAGACGACCGGGATGAAGCGGCACCGGAAGAATCAGATCAAAGCGGTCTGGCAGGGGGGGGTTGAAGGCGTAATCGGCTAAAAGACGCCCCAGGGAGCGGCTCAGCTCCACGCGGGAGTTGTACTTGAAGCGGCGCACCGCCTCGGCCACGGGGTCCTCGTAGGCCACGGCGAATCTGGCCGCTCGAAAGGGCGGCGGCTTGGCCCAGCACGACCCACAGATACGATCAGGCCCCGCCTGGGAGCGAAAGGGCTCGCCGCAGACAAGGCAGGCCGGACGGCCGGGACGCTTGAGGTCTTTTTGACAGGACCGGCAGATGAACGAGTCAGAGCTGGCGGCGCTCAAAAAGCGTCCGCAAAAATGGCAGCGCCGGGGCAGCAAGACATCCCCCAGCCCGCAGCCGGCCGACCGCCAGGCCGGCCAGATGTCTCTCATCCCTGTCCAGAATTTGATCCGCCCCAGCTCCATTTAAAATACATATGGGCAAACACCCGTAATTTTAGCGACCCTTCACCCCTGCGCCGCCGCACACGCTGCCCTGCCAAAGTTTGGTAAACATCTTGCTTTCTCAGGCGCCCCATCTGTGCGATCCCACACCAAGTCGGCGTTCTCTATTCTTCTGGCTTCTCATCCGCATGAGCCCCGAAGGCGGCCTTGAAATCCTCCCAACCGGCCGCGGGGTCGATGCCAGGACAATTGCCCTTGAGGCTCAAGAAGCCCCACTCCTCTTTGAGCGCTCCAGGCACAAAGGGCCACGTTTGACAGGCCGCCGGCTTGACTGAATG
>CAYXRH010000214.1:6178-7454 GCA_964466355.1 uncultured Thermodesulfobacteriota bacterium | reverse complement strand
AAGGCCTGTGACCCTCACCCTCAAATTCGTTCGAACAACCAACCAAAATTACACCCTTGAAAATAAGTTAGTACAAGGCCTCACTTTCCTCTCAGCCGCGGGTCGAGGATGTCCCTCAGACCGTCGCCGACAAAGTTGAAGCTCATGACCGTGAACATGATGGCCAGGCCGGGGAAGGTGGCCACCCACCATTCTCCGGAGACGATCAGGGCGCGGCCCTCGGCGATCATCTGGCCCCACTCGGCCATGGGCGGCTGAGCGCCCAGACCCAGAAAGCTCAGCCCGGCCACGGTCAGGATGGCCGAACCGAGGCCCAGGGTGGCCTGAACCACCAGGGGCGAGAGGATGTTGGGCAGGATGTGGACCAGGATTATGCGGTGGGCCCGGTCGCCCAGGGAAATCGAGGCGGTGACGTAGTCCTGCTCCTTGACGTACAGGGTCGAGGACCGGGCGATGCGGGCGTAGCGGGGGATCTGGACAAAGCCCACGGCGTAGATGGCGCTTTTGATCCCCGGACCCAGGGCGGCGGCGATGGCCATGGCCAGAATCAGAGACGGAAAGGACATGATCAGGTCCATGAGCCGCATGATGATCTCGTCGGTCCTCCCGCCGCCGTAGCCGGCCACGACCCCCAAAACGACGCCAAAGACCGAGCTGATGAACACGCAGCTTATGGCGATGGCCGCCGAGACCCTGGCTCCGTAGACGATGCGGCAGAAGACGTCGCGGCCCAGGGAGTCGGTGCCAAAGGGATGGCCCCAGCCGGGCGGGATGAGCTTCTGGGCCAGGTTTATCTTGATCGGATCAAAGGAGGACAAGAGGCCCGGGGCGATGGTCATGAACAGCAGCAGGGCGATGATGAGCACACCAAAGACGATGAGGGCGTTTTTTCTGAGGCGCTTGAACATGACCCCTCGGCCACCTTACTCCGGCCCGAAGAGCCTGATTCTGGGATCGACCACGGCGTAAAGGATGTCCACCAGAAGATTGACCAGGGTGTAGATGACGCTGGCGAAGATGGCGATGCCCTGAATGGGGGTGTAGTCCAGCCAGGAGATGGATTCGACCACGTAGCGCCCCATGCCCGGCCAGGAGAAGATCGTCTCGGTGAGCACGGCGCCGTTTAAGAGGATGCCGAAGATGATGCCCAGGACCGTCAACAGGGGAATGACGGCGTTTCTGAGGGCGTGCTTGTAGACCACGATCCGCTGGGGCAGGCCCTTGGCCCGGGCGGTGCGGATGTAGTCCTCGCCCAACACGTCGAGCATGCCCGAGC
>CAYXRH010000214.1:0-6168 GCA_964466355.1 uncultured Thermodesulfobacteriota bacterium | reverse complement strand
GTCATGCGCAGAAGCATGGCCAGAGACCAGGTGGCCAGGCAGACGGCCGGCAGAATGATGAACTTGAGCGATTCAAGGAAAAGGGGCCAGTCGCCAGTCAGGAGGCTGTCGATCAAGTAAAGGCCGGTCACTGTTCTAGGCGGGCTGGAGAGGATGGACAGCCGTCCGGTGGGCGGCGGGGCCCAGCCGAGGATGTAGAAGAGGACATAAATGAGAATGAGCCCCAGCCAGAAGATGGGCATGGACACCCCGGCCAAGGCGCCGAGGCGGGTGAAATGATCGACGAGGCTGTTGCGCTTCAAGGCCGAGATGACCCCCAAGGGTATGGCGATGACCACGGTCATGACCATGGCCATGAGGGTCAGCTCCAGGGTGGCCGGGAAGTAGGCCAAGAGGTCGGTCAAGACCGGCCGGTTGGTCCTGATGGAGCGGCCCAGATCGCCGTGAAGGAGCCCCTTGAGATAGATCCAGTATTGTTCGTAGATGGGCTTGTCCAGGCCCATCTCGTGCCGGAGGGCCTCGATGGACTGGGGCGTGGCCGACTCGCCCAGGGCCAGCCGGGCCGGGTCGCCGGGAATGACCCGGGCCAGGACGAAAATGATGACGCTGATGCCCAGGATGACCGGGATGAGCATCAAAAGCCGGCGCAGGATGAAGTAGAGGAGCCCCGATCTAGACATGAAGGTTTCTTCGTCTGACCCTGACGGGCCAAAACGCCCGTCAGGGTCGTCATCACGCCCGAGGTCAGAGGATGATTCCCCTTCGCCTCAGGGAGATTAGGGGGTTGCTATTTTTTGAACACCGTCTCCCAATGATAGACCTCCGTGGCGGGCATGGCAAAGCCCATGACGTTGTCGCGCATGGCGATGAGACGCATGGGGCTGTAGAGGAAGACCCACGGGGCGTCGTGCAGAACCAGTTTCTGGATCTGGACGTACATCTCCTTTCTCTTCTCTGTATCCACCTCCACCTTGGCCTTGTCCAGAAGTTCGTCCACCTGGGGGTTGGTGTAAAAGCAGACGTTGCCGCCCTTGCCGTGGTTTTTGGAGTGGAACTGAGACGTGAGCAGGAAGTCCGGGTCGGGCAGGGGGGACCACTTGGCCATCAGCAGGGGCAGGCTGCCGGCCCAGTACTTGTCCAGATAGGTCGGCCAGCTGTAGCCTGACAGCTTGACCTTGACGCCCACGTCCCTCAGGTTGGACTGGACGATCATGGCCACTTCCCGGCGCTCGGCGTCGGCCTCGGGATAGCCCATCTCGGTGGTGAATCCGTCGGCAAAGCCGGCCTCCTTGAGAAGCGCCTTGGCCTTTTTTGGATCGTAGCTGTAAGGCCAAAGCGATCCATCATGGCTCCACATGCCCGGCGGCACGGGGCTGTCGAGAACCGCGGCGTAGCCGTAACAGACCTTGTCGATGAGAGCCTTCTTGTTGACCGCGTAGTTGAGGGCCTGGCGGACCTTCATGTTGTCCATGGGCGGGCATTTGAAGGAGCAGGGGGAGAAGCGGACCTCGGCCCAGTCCTCTTTCTTGTAGAGCTTGATGCCGTCGGTTTTCTCGAGGTCGGCGTAATCCTTGTAGGTCAACCCCCTCAGGATCATGTCGATCTGGCCGGATTTGAGGAGCATGACCAGGTTGGAGGCTTCCTGGATGACCTTGAAGATGATCTTGTTTATCTGAGGTTTGCCGCCCCAGTAATCAGGATTGGCCTCCAGGAGGACCTGCTCGCCAGGGGTGCGTTTGACCACCTTGAAGGGCCCGGTGCCCACGCCGTTGTTGGCCATCCATTCGTTGATCTTGCCCGGCTCGATTCCGCCGTGGGCCTCGACCGCCGCCGGGCTGACGACCATGGACACGGTCTGGGCCAGAACCGGCAGGAAGGTGGCCAGAGGCTTGGTCAGGTTGAATTTGATGGTGTAGTCGTCCACGACCTCGATGCTCTTTTCCGGCTCCAGGCACTGGGTGAGGTACCATTCCGGGCCGCCCTTCATGATCATGGCCCGATCCAGGGAGAACTTGACCGCCTGGGCGTTGAACGGCGTGCCGTCATGGAACTTGATGCCTTTCTTGAGCTTGAAGGTCCAGACCATGCCGTCCGGGGATTTCTCCCAGGACTCGGCCAGGAGAGGCTCGAAGTCGCCGGGATAGGTCACGTTGCCCTGGGCGTCGACGATTTTTTTGTACCCGACCAAGGTTTCATAGACGCCATAAAGCATCTTGTAGGACCGGGTGTCGTAGGCCTTGGCCGGGTCCAAGGTTTTGATGTCCGAGACGTGTCCCATGATCAGGACATCCTTGGGGGTGGCCGCCAGCGCGGCGCCTGAGATCATCACTCCGGCCAGCAGCAGGCAGCCAAAGAGCCTGATGAAGGTTACAGCCTGACGTTTCATTAAGACCTCCTTCCTCCAAGACAAAGCCAAATGGTTATCCTCGCTCCGCCGGACGGACCGGTCGTTGACCAGACCCGGCCGGCTCTGTCTGCGAAACATCTAAAAGCTCCAGGACTTGGTTGACGTCCGCCACCTCCTCCAGGCGCTCCACCCGCTCGATGAAGGCCTCCTGGTTTTGAGGGACGACGCTCTTGGCCAGCAGGTCCGTGACCTTTTCGATGCGCTCCGCGCGGCTCATGGGCTTTAAGGGCGAGCCCGAGGCCTCGTCGGCGTAGCCGACGAGCTTCCGGCCGCCTTTTAGGGAGATCTCCATCCGGACCGGCATCCTGGCCGAGTGCCGGTTGAGCTTGAGGTAAAGGTCCTGGTAGTCCTCATCCAAGATGACCGACACCTTTTTAGCCAGGTCCAGCACCTGCGGACGTTTCCAGTTTTGGGGCTCAAACCACTGGGCGTGAGGCACGCCGAAAAGCTTCAGGGCCACGGCGCAGGGAATGCTGAACTCCACGTCAATGAAGGTCCGCGGCTCGGTTTTGCCGAAGAACTCGGCCAGGGGCTCGATGGAATAGACCTCGATGCGCTCAATGTCCGAGGCGGCTAGTTGGTGCTCCTTGACCAGCTCGACCAGGACGTCGAGCGCGGTGTGGATCCAGCGGCAGCAGGGGTATGGCTTGAGCGAGACGTCCAGAATCTCGAAGGCGGAGAAGTCGGCCAACAGCTCGAAGTTGCACTGATCCGAGCCGGCCATGACCCAGTACCCAGTCTCGCCGTCGAGGATGGATTCACTGCCCTCGTAGCCCTTTTGGGCCAAAAGAGCGGCCCGCAGGCCGGCCTCGGCCGGCCAGGCGACGTTGTCCTTGACAAAGGCGATGGATTTGTCTCGCCAGCCGAACTTGCCGGCGTGGGCCACCGGCGCCGAGGCGCCGGCCACGCCAAAGGCGTTGAGGGTCTGGTCCACATCCAAGTCCAGCAGTTTGGCGCAGGCGGCCGTGGAGCCAAAGGTCTGGGCCGTGCCCACGCCGTGGATCTGCTGGTAGCGTTCCCAGGTGGGCTCAATGGCCGCCGCCACCCGGGTGCCGATCTCGTACCCGGCCACGCAGGCCAGGAGGATGGAGCGTCCGTCCGCGCCCAGTCTCTGGCCCAGGGCCGCGGCCGCTGGAATGATGCTCGATCCGGGATGGCCGCCCTTGCCGGTGTCGTCGTAATCCAGGGCGTTTATGGACGAGGCGTTGGCAAAGGCCGCCGCGGGGCAGGCGGTTTTGAACCCGGCGCCGAGGACAGAGGAATGGGCCTGGCCGCCGAGGTCCCTGGCGAAGTCGGAGACCACCCGGCCGAGGGGCGTCCGGCTGCCGCCGAGGCCGCAAGCCAGGGCGTCCAGGATCAGCTCCTTGCATTTATTGATCACCTCGGCCGGCAGCTGATCGTAGGTCAGGCCGACCAGGTGCTCGGCCATGGTTCGCGTGGCGCTCATTAACACCTCCGTTAGGCTGTGCCTTGCTGTTTCTGATATTCGGCGACCCACTCGGGTTCGGGGATCTTGTTGGCCGGTCTGAAGTAGACCGAGAAGCGGCACCTGTCGTCGCCCTGGGTCAGGGTCTGGCACAGGTTTGTCTGGACGGCCGGGTCGTAGGCGGCGAAGATTTGGTGGTGGACCTCCTCGCAGTAGATGCGGCCGAGGCGGCTGCCGTCCGGATATCGCCGCCACACGTTGAAGAAGGTGCACGCCAGGGTCTCGCTCAGTCGGGTTTGTTCGCTCAGCTCGATCTTGTTCCGGCGAAAGCGCGGGTCAGCGGGCAGGTCGTACTCGGTGAAGAGGCTCAAGAGGTTGATCTCCAGACCGCGGGCCTGATGCTCCTGACAGAGCTGGAGGCCCCTTTCCCGGCCGAAGCGGCGGATGGCCCGCCGCACCGCCGCCTCGCCGGCCAGGCCGAACTCATTTATGAGGCCCTGGGCGAGGTGGTAGTACATCTTGGCCTGGAGGTCCATGAGCCGCTGGAGCTGCTCCGCGAGGCTGATCTGCGGGATGCTTTTCGCCTCGGGCATGCCTTCGGCGGCGGGCAGGAAAACCTCGAAGCGGCACCGCTCGTCGCCGCGGGTCATGATCTTGGGCTGCCTCGTCTCGGTCCCGGGCGCGTAAGCCTGCCACATGGCCTCGTGGATGACCTCGCAGTAGCAAAGACCCTCTTTGAGGCCCCCCATGGCTCGCCAGTGATGGTGAAGAGGACACTCCAGGGTCTCGGAGATCCTCTGGTGCGGCTGAAGGTCGATCTGGCGGCGGCGAAAGCCGGCCTTGCCCGGAAAACCGCCGGCCGTAAAGAGGGTTTTCAAATGAATCGGATAGCCCGAAGCCTCGTGCTCCGCCCTGGTGGCCCGGCCCCGCTCGGCGCCGTATCGGCGGATGGCCGCGCCGAGGGCCTTTTGGCCCGCCTCCTTGAAAGTGCGGCCGTACTCAGCCGCCAGGTGAAAATAGAACTTGGCGTAAAGCTCCTCCATCTTGAGCAAGGCGGCCTCGATCTTCTCCGGGGTTGGAGTCATCAATCAGCCCCTCCTTTGTTCATCTTTCTGGATTCATCTCCCCTGGGCGGCCGAGTTAATCCGCATTGTGGCGCCGGCGGTTGAGGCGGCCCTGAGTCAGCTCGGTGAGGCTTCCCCGCCGGGGCGAGGCCCCGGACCAGGGCAGAAAGGTCGAAAACTCATCGAACAGGGTTTCGCAGATCCCGGCCCGGTTCCAGATTTTATCCTCCAGGGTGCGGGTCATGGCCGTCATCAAGGCCTCGAGGACCACCAGCCGGGCGCAGTTGCTGTCAAACATGGAAAGGCCGGCTGAGAGGATCACCAGCTGGATGTCGGCCAGTTCGGCGTGGGGCGAAACCTCCCGGTCGGTGATCAACACCAGGCGCGCCCCTCTCTGGGCGAACCAACGCGTGACCAGGTAGGTCTCCTGGGTGTATCGGTGGCGGGAGATGGCCAGCAGAACGTCGGCCGGGCCCACGTCCATGAGCTGGTGCGGCAGGGCTGAGCCGAGGTTGTCGATCAGGTGGACGCGGTCGCGGAGGTACATGGCCTGGACCCAGAAGAGATGGGCCAGGGAGTGGGAGTCCATCTGGCCCTGGACGTAAAGGCCGCCTTCACAAAGGGCCATCATCTCCGCCGCGGCCAGGATCTCTTTTGGGTCCAGGCGCTGGTAGACCTCGTTCATGTTTCGCTGGGCCAGATTGATGTGCTGGGCCAGATAGTCGGCCCCGCCGTCGACCAGTTGGGACTTCCTGTCAGAGTAACGCTTGATGGGCGGCTCCAGCCGCCAGAGCAGCTCCTTTCTGAGCTTTTCCTGGAAATCAGCGAAGTTGTCGTATCCGAGGCGGGCAATGAACCTGACCACCGTGGCCTTGCCCACGCCGGCCTTTTCGCTGATGGAGGTCAAGGTTTCCAGGGCCACGAGGGGATAGGCGCTCTCCAGGAGCTGGGCGATCTTGGCTTCGCTGGCGGTGAGCCTATCCAGGCAACGGATGCGATGAAGAAGGGTGTCTTGGCCCATCATTGGAACATCCCTTCCAATTTGGTGCCAATATGGAACATCTGTTCTATTAGTTGCCACAGGTGTTTCCCCAAGTCAATCTAAAAATTTTGAGGCTGACTTTTCGGGCCGGCCGGGGATGGGGTGGGTCTCTGGCCTATGTGTAAATATAAAAGGCTTAATATTGGAGTATTAGCTAAATATACTTAGAGTTTGGTTTAACTTGAGAATTCCCCGTAGTTTGCTACGGGGAGAGGTTCATGTGCTAATG
>CAYXRH010000213.1:0-7470 GCA_964466355.1 uncultured Thermodesulfobacteriota bacterium | reverse complement strand
GCCCTGGCCCTGAAGCGCCTCTCGCCCCCGGCCGCGTTCTCGCCGGCCACCAGGCCCATGGCCGAGGCCCGATGGGAAAACATCAGCTTGCCGGTCACGTCGCCGATGGCGTAGAGGCCGAAAGAGGATGTCTGGAGGCGGTCGTCCACCTGCAGGCCCTCGGCGGCCGGGGTGAGGCCGAGGTTCTTCAGCCCCAACCCCTCGGTGAGGGGTCTTCTTTGGGCGTGGAGAAAGCAAGAGACAGGGATGTCGCGGGAGCCATTTTTCTCTTGAACGCGCACTGTTAGACCGTTTTCATCTCGGATTAGGGCCTCGATCTTGACCCGGGTCAGTATCTCCAGGCCCTGCTCCTTCAACACGCCGGCCAGGCGCCGGGCGATGGTCCGATCCTCTGTCGGCAGCAGGCGGGAGGCTTCCTCGAGCAAGGTCACTTTCACCCCCAGCAAAAGCAGGTACTGGGCCGCCTCCAGGGCCACCGGCGAGGAGCCGTAAACAGCGATTGATTCAGGCAGCTCGGTCATGGACAGGACGTCCTCGGCGGTGATGACGCCCGCGGAGTTGAGGCCCTCGATGCGGGGCGGCGACCATTTCGCACCCGTGGCCAGGATGGCTTTCTTGAACGCCACCTCCTCGTCGCCGACCGCGAGGCGGCCTGGGCCCTGGAAGCGGGCCTGGCCGTTTAATATTCTGACGCCGTTGGACTGCAGCAGGGCCTCGGTGCCGAGGCGAAGATAGTTGATTGTGTCGTCCTTTTTTTTCATCATCAGGGGCCAGTCGATGTCCACCTCGGGGATCGTGAGCCCGAATTGTCCGGCCTTAAGCGCGGCCCGATAGAGCTTCAGGGTCTCCAGGAGGCTCTTGGTCGGGATGCAGCCCCGGTTCATGCACACGCCGCCGAGGTGCTCCCGCTCGATGATCGCCACCGCGGCGCCCAGTTGGCGGGCCCTAATGGCCGCGGCCACGCCGCCGGCCCCACCGCCGATGACCGCCACGTCCACGCCGCTGGAGTTTGCCATCAACTCCTCGTCTTCCTAACGCCCGACCACATAGCGGCAGGCCGCGGCGATGTCGGCCACGCTCGGCAGGACGACCTGCTCCAATGACTCGGCAAAGGGGATGGGCGCCTCCTTGGCCCCCACCCGGGCCACCGGACCGTCCAGATCGTCAAAAGCCTTCTCCATGATCGAGGCCGCGATCTCAGCCCCGAAGCCGGCCTTCTTGACCGCCTCGTGGACGACCACCACCCGGTTGGTCTTGGCCACTGACTTCAGTATTGTCTTCATGTCCACAGGGACCAGGGTCCGCAGGTCGATCAGCTCGGCAAAGATTCCATCCCCAGAAAGTTGTTCGCAGGCTTCGAGGCACTTGGTGATGATGGCCGAGTAGCTGACCACGGTCAGGTCGTCCCCTTGGCGGATGACTTCGGCCTGGCCCAAGGGCACGGTGTAATCCTGGTCGGGAACCTGGCCCTCCATGTTGTAAAGAAAGGCGTTTTCGATGAACAGGACCGGGGAGTCGTCCCGGATGGCGCTCTTGAGAAGCCCCTTGGCGTCGCCGGGGTTGGCCGGAGCGACGACCTTTATGCCCGGCGCGTGGCAGAAGATGGCCTCCAGATACTGGGAGTGCTGAGCCCCCTTGCCCCGGCCGCCGCCGGCCTGGGTCCGGATGACCAAGGGCAGGCGCACCTGGCCGCCGGACATGTAGCGGATCTTGGCCGCCTGATTGATGATCTGGTCCAAACACACGGCCACGAAATCAAAGTACATGATCTCGGCCACTGGCCTCAGGCCGAGCATGGCCGCGCCCACGGCGGCGCCAATGATGGCGCTCTCCGAGATGGGCGTCTGTCGGACGCGCCGCGGCCCGAAGCGATCCAGGAGGCCCTTGGTCACGCCGAAGACGCCGCCGTAAAGCCCGATGTCCTCGCCCAGCAAAAAGACCTTGTCATCCCGGGCCATCTCCTCGGCCATGGCCTCGGTCAGGGCTTGCTTGAAGGTCATGTCCTTCATCGATCACACCTCCAAGGAGCGGCTACCAAACGTAGTCCAGGGCCGTCTCTGGATCAGGCTGGGGGCTGCTCAAGGAGAACTCGGCCGCCTCCTCCATCTCCTCCTGGGCCCGTTGGTCGATGGCCTCGAGGTCCGACTGGCTCAGAATCTTGTTCTCGATCAGCTTGCGGCTCAAGCGGATGATGGGGCATTTTTCTTTCCACGCCTCCAGTTCGCCCTTTTGGCGCCACAGGCAGGGATCGCCGATGTGGTGTCCTTCCCAGCGGTAGGTCTTGGCCTCAACAAGGCTCGGACCCTGGCCGGCGCGCGCCCTGGCGGCCGCCTCCCGCACGGCCGCGTAGACGGCCTCCACGTCGTTGCCGTCCACCATCTGGCCAGGGATGCCGTAGCCGGTGGCCCGATCAGCGATGTTCTCGATGTTTATGGTCTCCTGAAAAGGCGTCGTGTCAGCGACGAGGTTGTTCTCGCAGAGGTAGATGATCGGCAGCCGCCACACCGACCCCAGGTTGACGGCCTCGTGGAAAGCGCCCTGATTGGCCGCCCCGTCCCCGAAGAAGTTGAGAACGACCTTGTCCTGGCCCAGGATCTGGACGCCCAGGGCCACGCCGGTGGCCATGGGCAGTCCGGCCCCGACCACGCCGGCGGCGCCGAGGACGCCGGCCGAGGCGTCAAAGGCGTGCAGCGAGCCGGCCCGGCCCTGACAGCAGCCGGTCACCCGCCCCAGGATCTCGGCCATCAGAGTCTTGCTGGCCACGCCCTTGGCCAGACAGTGCCCGTGGCCGCGGTGGTTGGTCAGGATGTAGTCGCCCGGCCCGAGGGCCAGGCAAGCGCCGGCGGCGACCGCCTCTTGGCCCTGGGAGACGTGGATCGTGCCCCGGATGCTGCCTTGGAGATAGAGCTCCTTGGTCTTGTTCTCGAAACTTCGGACCCGAACCATGGTCTTGTACAGCTTGATCAGGATTTCATTGTCCATGGTCATGCCAATTCCCTGTCATGACCTGTCGCCGTCAACGCTCCATCCGGGACAGGTAGTCCAAAGTGGTCCTCAGGGCGTCGTCCAGGTGGCCTTCGCAGATCGTTTTCAAATTTTCTTTGTCTCTTCGCTGGAGAGCCTGGGAGATCCTTTCGTGGCTTTGGAGATAAGAGTCGATGACGCTGTTCTCAAAAAGGGTGGCCACGTTGACCCAGCGGGCGAAGAACCAGAGAGACTCGATGGTTTGAACCAGCCACTTGTTCCCGGATCGGTTGTAAATGAAAAAGTGGAAGTCGCGGTTGAAGGCGATGTATTTTTCCATGCGTCTTTGTCTGACCGCCTGCTCGGTTTTGGCTTTCAGGCGACAAATCGCCTCCAGGTCGGCCGGCGAAAGGTTATCAACGGCCAGGACCGCCGCCTGGGGCTCCAGGAATCGGCGAACCTGGTAAATCTCCCTGATGTCATCAAAAGAGATCTCCCGCACCCGGGGGGAGCGGTGGGGGTCTAAAATCAAAATGCCTTCCGAGGCCAGCTGCTTGATCGCCTCGCGGATCGGAACCCGAGACATGTCGAGCTCCTTGGTGATCTCCTCGATGACCAGCTTCTGGCCGGGCTTGAGCCGTCCCTGGTGAACCTTTTCCAGGATGTGCTCGTAGGCGATCTCGGTCATGGTGCGGTAGTTGCTATGGGGCATCGCCTGGCTCGCGCCTCTCTTCCCCGGTCCTGACGTTTGTTTGTCCAGGGATCGTCATCCCCGCCCCTTAGCTCTCAGCTCGGCGGCGTAGATCAAGTGCGGCTCTTCGATGAAACCCTTGATTGTTTTGAGAAACCGGGCGGCGTCGGTCCCGTCTATGACCCGGTGGTCAAAGGTCAGGGAGAGCATCATCTGCCGGCCGACGCTGACCTCGCCGTCAACGACGACCGCCTTTTCCCGAATCCGGCCCACGCCCAAAACGCCCACCTCGGGCTGATTGATGATGGGCGTGAAGGCCTCCACCTCCAAGAAGCCCAGGTTGGACAAGGTGAAGGTCCCGCCCTTGATCTCGTCCAGGGAGAGCCTCTGGGCGCGCGCCTTGTCCACCAGCTCGTCCAATCTCTTTTGTATGGACAACACGTCCTGGCCGTCAGCCCCGTGGATGACCGGCACGACCAGGCCCTCGGGCGTCTCCATGGCCACGCCGACGTTGATCGACTCCCAGAGGATGATCTGCTTGTCCGCGGCGCTGGCGTTGAAGCGCGGGTGCGCGCGCAGGGCCAGGGCCAGGACCTTGACCAGAATGGCGTTGAATGAAACCCGGACCCCCGTCTCCTCGAGCGACTCGGCCAAGACCTGGCGGAAGCGGACCAGCTCCTCGGCGTCTACCTCCATGGTGATGGTCAGCTGGGCCGTCTCCTTAAGGCTGCGCTGCATGTGGTCGTAGATCACCTCCCTCACGCCAGCGATGGGGATGATCTCCTTGACCTTTTTGAGCTCACTTTCGGCGGCCGGCCGGGGCGGCGAGGCGGCCTTTTTCTGCTTTTCCATGGCCCTGAGCACGTCTTCCTTGACGATCCGACCGTCCGGGCCGGTGCCGGTCACGAGGTTCAGATCCAAGTCGTACTTTTGGGCCAGCTTTCGCGCCACCGGCGACACGGCCGCCGCGGCTTTCCGACTTCTCGGCAAAACTGGCGAAATCCCTGAGCCGGCCGCGACGGCCGGCTCGGAGACTGGCCCGGCCGCCTCGTCCGGCACGGGGACGACGTCTTGGCCTTTCTGGGCCTGGTACTCTGCCCTGGTCCCGGCCACCCAGCCGATGACCGCGGTGACCGGATGGGTCTCGCCGGCCCGGCCGATGAGGTGCAGATGACCGCTCAAAGGGGCTTCAACCTCGTAACTGACCTTGTCCGTCTCGATGACCAGAATGATTTCGCCCTTTTCAACCTCAGCCCCCTCCTCCTTGAGCCACCTGGCGATCTTGGCCTTGGTCATGGTCAAGCCGAGGTTGGGGATGATCACGTTCTTGATCATGCGGAGTAAATCTTCCTTCTCCCCACGCCGCCCCTGGGCCTCAAATCCAACCGATCATTTAAAGCGGCGGCCGGTTCTATTTGAGCGGGTTCTTGACCGTGAAATCGTCCTTTTTGAGAACGCCGAGCTGACGGCGGATCTGGTTCCCGACCACGTCGGCCTGGTGGTTGGCCATCTCATCCAAGAGACGGCGGTATTTGGGGTACCCGGCCTCGTAGTCCGCCTTCCAGTCTTGATCAAAGCCGCCGTTCCTGATGTTCTCCAAGGCCCAGCGGATCTTGTCCTTGACGCTCTGGTCGATGATCTGGGGGCCGATGGTCATGGCCCCGTAAGCCGCCGTGTTGGAGATGCGCTCCAGCATTCCGGCCAGGCCGAACTTGTAGATCAGGTCAGTGGTCAGCTTGGACTCGTTGATCGCCTCGAAGAAAGCCACGTGGGGGTCAAAGCCGGCCTCGATCATGACCTCGTACACGGTCCGCAGCAGGGCGACGATGGCGCCCCAGGCGCAATGTTCGCCCAGCAGATCAGTGCAGGTCTCCTCCTCCACCGTGGTCTCCTGGAGGCCGGCCCGGGTGAAGCCGATGGCCTTGCAGTAGGCCAAACCCCTCTCCCAGGCCCGGCCTGAGGCGTCTTGGTGGACGGCCAGCAAACCAGGCACGCCGCCGCCGGCCACGAATTCGGTCCTCACCGCCGAGCCCGGCGACTTGGGCGCGGCGACGATGGCGTCGGCGCCCGCGGCCAGGTCCAGGTGGCCGTAATAGAAATTGAAGGCGCTGGAGAGGCAGACCATGTGGTAGGGCTTGGCCGCCGGCTTGATGACGTCGTTGTAAGCCGCGGCGCACCGAAAGGCCATGTCCGGGATCTCGAGGTCGAACACGTCGGCCCTTTGGCCGGCCTCCTCCACGGTCATCACTTCAAAGCCGTCCGCCTGGGCTCTGAGCCATTCATCGCTCTGGGGGGTGGACCCGACGATGACTTTGAGGCCCGAGTCGCGGACGTTCATCCCCCGGGCCGTACCCTGGGTGCCGTAGCCGACGATGGCGATGGTGTAGGGAGCGAGCAGCTTCAAATCAGCGTCCGCGTCTGTGTAAAGCTTCTGGGACACGTCATCTCCTCCGGCCAAACAACCCCGACCGTCTCTCTCAGGGCTGGGCCACCTCAGTCAAAAACAGGTTCGCCTGTTTTGACCTCTTGGTCATAAAGGACCATGAGCCGCTCGGTCACTTCTCCGGCCTTGCCTTGGGAGACGAGGCGTTTGTCCACTTCGCTCACCGGGACGATGCCGGCCCCGGAGCCGGTGACGAAGACCTCGTCCGCAATGTAGACGTCGTAAGTGGTCAGCTTGGTTTCGTGAACAACGATGCCTTCTCGCCGGGCCATGTCAATGACCGTCTGGCGGGTGATGCCCTCCAGGGCGTCCTGAACGGGCGGGGTGTAGAGCTCCTCTTCCTTGACCAGGAAAATGTTGTCTCCGCAGCCTTCGGAGACGCAGCCAAAGATCTCGAGGATGATCGCCTCGTCAGCGCCGGAGGCGATGGCCTCGGCCCGGGCCAGAATGTGAACCAGGTAGTTCAAGGATTTGATGCGCGGATCAAGACACACCGCCGGAATCTTCCTCACGCTGACCGAGGCCAGCTTGAACCCGGCCTCAACGTCGAACATGGACTTGCCGATGGGCCGGGCTGGAATGACGATGTTCGGCGCGGTGGTGTTTCGAGGGTCAAGCCCCAGTTTCCAGGCGATGCCCCGGGTCACCTGGGGCTTGATGTGGGCGTCGGTGAACTTGTTGTCCCTGACGACCCGCTTGATGGCCTCACTGAACTCCTCTTTGCTCAGCGGTATCTCGATGTTGATCGCCTTGGCCGACCGGAAGAGGCGATCCACGTGCTCCTTGAGCTTGAAAATCCGCCCCGCGTAGGCCCTCAGCCCCTCGAAGACCCCGTCCCCGTATTGAAAACCCCGATCGAAGACCGAGATCTTGGCCTCCCTGGCCGGCACCATCTCGCCGTTTAAGTAGATCAACCAGTTCTCCTCCACTTTGTCCTCCTGCCCCGTCCTCCCCGGGTCGCTTGATTAACCGACCGAAAAATTGCTTGATCCGGCGCTTGGGCTGCTCTTCAGCCCCGCCGCTTTCTCAAGGCGAGGCGCGAGGTCCCCAGAACCAACCCCGTCTTTTTGCCGAGGCTTCATCCAGCGCCTTTCAAAGCAAATAGCCTTAATATCAATAAGTTACGGCCAATGATCCCTTGGTGATGAACCGCGATCCAGCCACTCGATCAGATTGCATATTATATTTAATATGCAATCTGATCAGCCTGTCAAGGATTTTTTGGGCGACCCAGACTGAAGCGCGATCAAAGGCCGGTCTGGCGGGGTGTGAGGGGGGCGAGGATGAACTGATACTGATTGGCGATCATTCAAGTAGGGTAGTATTTTGGATTGGTTGTTCGAACGAATTTGAGGGTGAGGGTCACAGGCCT
>CAYXRH010000212.1:0-7531 GCA_964466355.1 uncultured Thermodesulfobacteriota bacterium | reverse complement strand
GGCCTTGCCCGTTTTGATCCCCATCAAGCACCGGGCCAAGATGCCCAAAAGGCTGAAAGTCTGGATCTGGCTGCTGCTTGCGCTCTTCGGCCTGGTCATATGCCTCGAGGTGGCTCAAGAGGCCGGTTGGCTGAGGATTCACCCCCAGGTGGAGTTCTGGCTGGACGGCAGACGGCCGCCGTGAGAGGGCCTATTTTAAAGCGGCCGCGGCTTAAAAGGCGAGGTGGTCAGGCGAGGCGGTCTCAGACCGACGGCCGGGGCAGCAGGCCGGCGCGCTCCACGATCTCCGGGACTTTTTCCTCCCATTCAATGGCCATGATGTGGAAGCCGGCCACGCCAGGGACCTCCTGGAGGCGTTGAATCGACTCGACGCAGATTTTAATCCCTTCCTCGGCCTGGTTGCCCTTGGGCACCCCGGTGAGGCGGTCGATGACCTCGTCGGGCACATCCATGCCCGGGACGTTCTTTTTCATGTACCGGGCCATGCCGACGCTCTTCATGGGCGTCAGTCCGGCCAGGATCTTGACCTTCTGATCCAGGCCCCTGTCCCGGGCCAGGGCCATGAACTTCTCGAACTTCTCCAGGTTGTAGATGCACTGGGTCTGAATGAACTCAGCCCCGGCGGTCGCTTTTTTGGCCAGCCGCGTCACCCTGAACTCAAAGGGATGGGCAAAGGGGTTGCACGCCGCGCCGACGAACATCTTGGGCGGTTGCTGGATCTCCTCGCCGTTTATAAAGCGGCCCTCGTCCCTCATGCGGCGGACGGTCTGTAGAAGCTGCATGGAGTCCAGGTCAAACACGCTGACTGCCTGGGGGGGGTCGCCAAAAGTCTGATGGGCGCCCGAGAGGCAGAGCATGGTCTTGACGCCGTGGCTGAAGGCGCCGAGGATGTCGGCCTGCATGGCGATGCGGTTGCGGTCGCGGCAGACCATCTGCAAAATCGGCTCCAGACCCATCTGTTTGAGATGGATGCAGGCCGCCAGCGAAGACATCCTCACCACGGCCGTCTGGTTGTCGGTCACATTGATGGCGTCCACATAATCTTTTAAATATTTTGCCTTTTCAGCTACAACCCCGGCGTCGGTCCCCCGCGGCGGACCACACTCTCCCGTGACCGCCAGATGGCCAGAAGCCAGCACAGCCTCCAATCGACTCTCGGTGTTCATGGCGCCCGGTCCCTCCCTCGATTTAATCCGCGGACCGCACCGGGCCAATAAAATACCCGCGCCGGCCTTCCCAGGCAAGGAAAAAACGAGCCGATGGCCCCATGAGGGCGCTGGGGGCTTTGAAGCCCTTGACCTGGATCACATATTGGACGATACTAAAATGGTTTGGCTCCATCGTCGAGACGGGGCTTTTGGCGTTCATCGTCACATCCATATCAGGAGGAGATATGTTCAAACGCGTGATGGCGATCGGGTTGGCGACGGCTTTGGTGCTTGCGGCCGCTCCGGTGATGGCCGAAAGCGCCCTGGATTGGTACCTCAAAGGCAACAACACCTGGTCCTTTGAAAAGCAGGTCGAATACTACACCAAGGCCATTGAGCTGGCTCCTGAGTGGGCCTATCCCTACAACAACCGCGGCGTGGCCTATTTCAACCTGGCCGAGTTCGACAAGGCCAAGGCTGACTTTGACATGGCCTTGAAGCTGAAGCCTGGCTACAAGCTGGCCTTGCAGAACCGCGCCGGGGCCAATTTTAACAAGGCCTCAGCGTCGTTGGAGGCCTGGGAAGGCTCGTACCAAGATCGGCTCGCCGCCGGATTCTAGGAGGCATCGGTTTCCGATCGACCAGGTCGGGGGCGTGAGGCCCCCTTTTTTTATCTGAGCCAGGGGTCGCGGGGCCGGGCGGAGGATCTTTGGGGGGGTGTGATGAGCGAGGAGAGGAGGCTTGTTTATCTCTCCCGGGCCGACGTGGAGGCCTGCGGGGTGAGCGTTAAGGAGATCCTCGAAGCGCTGGAAAGGGCCTTTGCCGAAAAAGGCCGCGGCGAGGTTCAGATGCCGCCCAAGCCGGGCATATACCCTCGGGATGATGCCTTCATCCACGCCATGCCGTGCTACATACCCGGCCTCAAAGCGGCCGGGCTGAAGTGGGTCGCCGGCTTCCCCTCCAACCAGAGCCGGGGCCTGCCCTACATCTCCGGCCTGGTGATCTTGAGCAACCCCGAGACCGGGCTGCCCCAGGCGGTCATGGACTGCACCTGGATCACCGCCTGGCGCACGGCCGCGGTGAGCGCCCTCTCGGCCCGCTATCTGGCCAGACCCGGGGCCGAGGTCTTGGCCATCTGCGGGGCCGGAGTCCAGGGCCGGGCCAATCTGGACGCTCTGACCTTGGTCTTGAAGGACTTGGCCGCGGTGCGGGTCTATGACCTCGCGCCGGCGGTCCTGGAGGCCTACGTGGCTGACATGAGCGCCCGCCACTCTGGGCTGAAAATCGAGCCGGTCAGCGGGCCCGAGGCGGCGGTGAGGGGTGCGGACGTGGTTTTGACCGCCGGGCCGATTTTAAAAAACCCCAAGCCAGCGGTGGTGGGGGAGTGGCTTTCGCCGGGCAGCCTGGGGCTGCCGCTGGATTTTGATTCCTATTTCGCTCCGGCGGCCTTTTTGAGCTGCGACAAGTTCCTGACCGACGACGTGGCCCAACTGCGTTATTATCAGACCGTGGGCTATTTTCCTGAGCTGCCGCCCATCCACGGCGATCTGGGCCAGCTCGTCGCCGGCCTCGTCCCTGGCCGCCAGGATTCCAAAGAGCGCATCATCTGCTGCAACCTGGGCCTGGCCCTGGATGACGTGGCCGCAGCCGCCCTGGTCCTGGCCCGAGCCAAAGACAAAGGCCTCGGCGTTTGGCTTGATCTGTGAGCCCTCGGCCAGAGGGGCGCACATAAGCATCGACTCATACCATTTTCCCATTGAAATGAAACAAACAAGCCTTAGTCTGCCCGAGGCTTAAGCCTTTTTCGGTCGGGCCTGAAGGCCTTCTCCGGCGGCGCGTCTCGGCCGGCTGCTCCGGTGCTTCGCCAGTCGCTGACCGCCGGCCTCGATGCTCGCCTGGCCTAGGCCCTCTCTCAAAAGCCTCAAGCCTAGGGCGAAAGGGGCGTCTTCGATCAACCGTTTCGCATTCGTTAAATCACAAAGGAAAAATGGTACCACCCCTGATCGGCTGGCCGGCTGTTTTGTCCGAGACCTTCTCTTTGAGGCTGATGAGCATCAGTCTTTGATTCTGTTCGTGTCACCGGCGGGCAGGCCCAATTCCCGGGCCCGCAGGGCCCGGCGGAGCAGCTTGCCGGAGCTGGTCTTGGGCAGCTCGTCCATGAAGACGATCTCCTCCAGGGGCACCGGGGAGGAGAGGTTGCCCTTGATGAAGGCTCTGATCTCTTGATTCAGGCGGGCCGAGGCGGTGAAGCCCTGGTCAATGGTCACAAAGGCCTTGATGACGCGCTGGCCCCGGGGGGACTTGACGGAGATGACGGCCGCTTCGGCCACGGCCGGATGGAGGCACAGCACCCGCTCCACGTCAAAGGGGCCGATGAATTTGTCCCCGAACTTGATCAGGTCGTCGTTGCGGCCCTGGTGGTAAAAATAGCCCTCCTCGTCCCTGACGGCCATGTCGCCGGTGAGAAACCAGCCTTTTAGTTTAAAATACTCCTCGTAGCGGGCCCGGTCGGCCCAGAGGCCGGTCATCATGGCCGGCCAGTCTGGTTTGAGGGCCAGCTCGCCCAGACCGAGCATGGGCAGGGGTTCGCCGTTCTCGTCCACCACGGCCGCCTCGACGCCGGGCACGGGCTTGCCCATGGAGCCGGGTTTGGTCTCCAGGGTGGGGAAGTTGGCGATGCAGATCATCCCGGTTTCGGCCATCCACCAGGTGTCGTGGGGGGTGTGCTTGAGGTTTTGGCGGACCCAGTAAAAAAGCTCCGGGGTGAGGGCCTCGCCGACCGAGGCGATGTGGCTCAGGCGGGAAAAGTCGTAACGGCCGGGCAGGTCGTCGCCGGCCTCCACGAGCCGGCGGATGGTCACGGGCGTGGTGTACCAGACCGAGACCTTGTGCCGCTCCAAAGTCCGGTACACCGTCGAGGCTGAAAAAGGGTCGCCCTGGACGATGGAGCAGGCCTGGCACAACCAGGGCCCAAAGGTGGCGTAAACCGTGCCCGTCACCCAGGCCGGGTCGGCCTCAGTCCACAGGATTGAATCAGGCCTCAGATCGAGGACGTAACGCGAGGTCATCTTCAAGCCGAGCATGTCCCCGTGACTGTGAACGACGGCCTTGGGCGGTCCGGTGGAGCCAGAGGTGAAGATCAGATAGAGCGGCGCTTTTTTATCCAGCCAGGCTGTTTGGCTTTCGAGGGGCAGGGCCTCAAGGGCCTCTGGAACGAGAATTTCACCTTTGAACTGGCCTGGCAAGGGACCCTCAATGAAAAGGACGCGCTCCACGCTCTTCATGGCCTCACGGGGCAGCCTCTCGGCCAGGTCAGGATGGGTCAACACGCCGCGCGGCTTGGCGTTTTGGAGGCGGACCTCCAGCTCGTCGTAGCTCAAGCCCGCTAACAAGGGCGCGAAAATGACCCCCAGGCGGGTGCAGGCGAGCATGCTTAGGTAAACCTCGGGACACAGCGGCAGAAAGATGAAGAGCCGCTCCCCTGGCTGAAAGCCCTCCCGGTGGAGGAGATTGGTCCACTGGCCGGAGATTTCCTTGAGCCTTTGATACGAAAAGGTCTCGCTCTGACCGGCCTTTTCAAAAATCAGGGCTGCTCGCTCAGCCGCGGCCGGGTCTTTGACCCAGCGGTCCACGGCCTCGTGGGCCATGTTGAGCTTGCCGGTCCTGCTCCAGGGGAACTCAGACTCGATCTCCATCCAGGAGAAGCTCTGCCGGGCCTTCTCGTAAGGCCCCAGGTTGGCTTGAGGGTTTTCGGCCTCGATTTTGGCTTTGATCATTTTCCCCCCGGCTCAGATGGGACAGGCCGTCCACACGCCGCACCCGGCGTGGGCCCGGCGGGCCTGATCAATCATGGCCTGGCCGCGGTCGGTGAAGGGCAGAGGCAGCCTCCGGGGCCGCCTCCAGCGGGTCAGGGATTTTAAGACGACCCTGACGCAATCAGTCAAGGCGATGGGGTCGTAGCCGCCCTCCAGGGCCAGCAGAATCGGCGGTTGGCCCACCTCGGCCCTGAGGTTGAGGATCAGGTCGGTGAGCCACTCAAAGGCTTTTTCGCTCAGCTGCGTCCGGCCGATGGGGTCTTGACGGTGCGCGTCAAAGCCAGCCGCGATCATGATCATTTGCGGGACGTAGCTGCGGGCCGCCGGCCCCAAGACCTCGCGGTAGAGGTGCAGGATGTCCTGGTCGTCGAGTTCCTTGGGCACCGGCAGGTTTATGGTGTAGCCGAGGCCTCGGCCCTGGCCGATCTCGTCCCACTGCCCTGTGTAGGGGTAAAGATTCAGATAGTGGGAGGAGAGGTAGAGGACCTCTGGTCGATCGTAGAACAGATCCTGAAGGGCGTTGCCGTGGTGGATGTCGTAATCAACGATCAATATGCGCTCCAAGCCCAGGCGCTCCAAGCAGTAGCGGGCGGCGAGGCCCAGGTTGTTGTAGATGCAAAACCCGGCCGCCCGATTCTTGAGGGCGTGGTGTCCGGGCGGCCTGACGAAGGCGAAGCAGACCTGACACTGGCCCTGCAGAAGAGCCTCGGCGCCTTTGATGCACGACCCCGCGGCCAGCCAGGCGGCCAGGTAGGTCTTGGAGCTGGCCGGAGTGTCTGGGGCCAGGTTGGTGAAGAGGCGCTCGGACGTAGCGAGGACCTTTTTAATGTAAGCCGGGGTGTGGACCGATTCGAGCTGGTCCAGGGTGGCCGGTTGGGCTTTGATCTGTATCAGGCCGCGCTTGAAATCCTGATCGAGCATGCGGTACACGGCCACGAGACGGTTCGGGTTTTCGGGGTGAACCAGGCCTGGTTTGTGCTCCAAGAATCGTTCGTCCCTGATGAGGCCGACTTTTAAGCCCACTTGTCACCCTAGAGCCTGAGGAGCATCTTTCGCTCGCACTCGCAAGATTCGCAGAACTCGAAGCCGAACTTTTGATAGAGCCTGATGGCCGTGAAGTTGTAAGTCTCCACCGTGAGCCAGATGAGCTTGAGACCGAGCTCCCTGGCTCTTTGGATGGCCAGAGCGGTCAAGGCAGAGCCGAGCCCCCGGTGGCGATGGGCGCGGATGACGAAGATGATGAACTCGGCTTTGCCCTCGTCGTAATCCGGCAAAAGCCCGGCGTGGCCGACGACCTGGTCGTCCACCCAGGCCAGGAAATTCTGGCCGCGCTCAAGCAACCCCTCGATCCAGACCCGGCGGGCCTCCTCGTCGGCCGGCGGCAGTCCCTGATGGACCGCCTTGGGCGAGAAAAAGTTGTACATGGCCGCGAGGCATTGGCCGTCAGCCAGGCGGCAGGTGGACGTCTCAAAGGGGCGGCCGGTCTTGTCCAGCCGGGTGACGCGCCACGGGCCGCTCATGAGGCCGCGTCCTCTCCAAGTGATGCGGCCGCGCCCTCAAAAATTCGAGCGCGGGTTAAATGAGCCGCCTCAGGCCTCGGCGCCGAGGCGATCCTTGATCAATCCTTCGAGCACGCTCGGGTCGGCCATGGTGGAGGTGTCGCCCAGGTCGTCCACTTTTCCGGCGGCGATTTTTTGGAGTATCCGCCTCAAGATCTTGCCGGAGCGGGTCTTGGGCAGGGCGTCGGCCCACTGGATTACGTCCGGCGTGGCGATGGGCCCAATCTCGGAGCGGACGAGCTTGACCAGCGAGGCCTTGAGTTCATCCGATTTGGTCACCCCGGCGTTGAGGGTCACGAAGGCGTAAATGCCCTGGCCCTTGATGGCGTGGGGAAAGCCGACCACGGCCGCCTCGGCCACGGCGTCGTGAAGAACCAGGGCCGACTCCACCTCGGCCGTGCCCAAGCGGTGGCCGGAGACGTTGATGACGTCGTCGATGCGGCCGGTGATCCAGTAGTAGCCGTCTTCGTCCCGCTTGGCGCCGTCGCCGCTGAAGTACATCCCCGGAACCTGGCTGAAATAGGTCTCGATGAAGCGTTCGTGATCGCCGTAAACCGTGCGGGCCATGCCGGGCCAGGGGCGCTTGATGCACAGGGCCCCTTCCTGGTTTGGGTACTTGGCCTCTTCGCCGGTCTCGGGGTCGATGATGGCCGGCTCCACGCCGAAGAAGGGAAAGGAACAGGAGCCGGGCTTTATGGGGGAGACGCCGGGCAGGGGGGTGATCATGTGCCCGCCGGTCTCGGTCTGCCACCAGGTGTCCATGATGGGGGCCCAATCCCGGCCCACGGTGTGGTAATACCATCGCCACGCCTCGGGGTTGATCGGTTCGCCCACCGAGCCCAGGAGCTTTAAGGAGGAGATGTCGTGCCTGGCCACCAGATCCGCCCCCTCCTTGGCGATGGCCCGGATGACCGTCGGCGCGGTGTAGAATTTGCTCACTTTATACTTGGCCACGATTTCCCAGTAGCGGTCGTAGCCGGGGTAGGAGGGCACGCCCTCGAAGCGCACG
>CAYXRH010000211.1:7183-7581 GCA_964466355.1 uncultured Thermodesulfobacteriota bacterium | reverse complement strand
CCAGATGCTCGTCGAAGCCGACGTGCCCAAGGAGAGGATCGAGGTCCGCTTCCGCGCCAAGGGGATCGACGTCGGGCGGGCCGTGCTCCAGGAGGCGCGAAGCGGAGATGTCGGCACCGTGGTCGTGGGCCGGCGGGGACTCACCCGGGCCCGGGAGCTGATTCTGGGCTCGGTCTCGAATCGAGTCATCCAGGGCGCCAACGATCTGGCCATCTGGGTGATCAATTGATCCTGCGCCGCTGACGCCTCTGAGACTCTAGCCCGCCTCGAATCAAGAAGAACCGGAATCAGGCGGCGATGATTCGTCGCTCAGAGGCTTTGAAACGCTTTCTCAGGAGTCTCAACAAACAGTTGCTTGCTCTGGGCCGCCTGGGCTTCGGCCCAGACGGGTCAAAGCC
>CAYXRH010000211.1:0-7173 GCA_964466355.1 uncultured Thermodesulfobacteriota bacterium | reverse complement strand
TTGACGGCTTCTTGTGCATCTTTGGTATCGATGCGGGTCAAAGCCCAGGCGGCCACAACCGCTCCTTGAACCCCACTTTTGCCCCACCCGATGATCCTAAAGGCCGACAAATGTTTCTCCCTGAAGGTTCAATAAGAAAACAGGCACAATAAATTGTGCTTTAATATTTTTTATATACTATATATGGTATGATGCTCCCTGAGCGTAAAAGTGGGAAAAAAACGACTAAAAAAGTAGATTTATGGTTGACAAAGCCCCGCTGAGACTTGTAAGGTGCAAATGTGTGGGGATAAGTGGGAAAAAGTGGAAATAGATTGAGCTGATGTTCAGAGGGCGCTTCGAACATACCATGGACGCCAAGGGGCGGTTGAGCATTCCGGCCAAATTCCGGGATTTCATCCGGGCCCAGGGTGAAGAGCGGATCATGGTGACCAACTATTTTGAGAACTGCCTGGTGGCCTACACCCTCGAAGAATGGCGCCGCATCGAGGAAGGCATCTCTGAATTGAGCGACCTCGACCGCGACGTGCGCAACTTCAAACGCTTTTTTCTGGGCGGCGCGGTGGAGCTGGCTTTGGACAAGCAGGGACGGATTCTCATCCCGCCATCTTTACGCAACGACGCTGAGCTGGACCACGACGTCGTTCTCCAAGGTCTGATCAACAAATTTGAAATCTGGTCCCGGGAGCGCTGGGAGCAGGAGATCAGCCGTTCCCGGAGCACGTTCGAGGAATCGGCTCAGGCCCTGGCTGAGTCGGGCTTGAACATCTGAGTCATGTCTCAGTCCAGACACCAACCGGTGCTGGTTGAGACAACGGTGGAGCTGCTCAGGGTTCGGCCTCGGGGCGTCTACCTTGACGCCACGGTGGGCGGCGGAGGCTGGGCCGCGGCCGTCTTGGAGGCTGGCGCGGCGCAGGTGGTCGGGTTTGATTGGGACGAGGAGGCGCTGTCGCGGGTGGGTGAGCGGCTGGCCCGATTTGGAGAGCGGCTCCGACTCATCCGGACGGGTTTTCAAGAGATGTCCCGGGTTCTGGCTGAGATGGGCTTGAGGCGGATCGACGGCGTGGCCGCTGACCTGGGCCTCTCTTCGGACCAGTTGGCTCAACCTGAGAGAGGGTTCAGTTTTCAACTGGACGGTCCCTTGGACATGCGCATGGACCGGCGTCTAGAAAGAACCGCCGCCGAGTTGGTCGCCCACAGTTCCCGGGAGGAGCTGAAGCGGATTCTGAGCTGCTTTGGCCAGGAGCGGCGCGCCGGGCGCATCGCCGCGGCCGTGGTCAGGGAGCGGGCCCGGCGGCCCATAAAAACGACGGCCCATCTGGCCGAGGTGGTCGCCAGCGCGGCCGGGGCAAGAAAGGGTCCCGGACGCCCGAAGCTTCATCCGGCGACCAAGACCTTCATGGCCTTGCGTGTGGCGATCAATGAGGAGCTGGAGAATCTGAAACGCTTTCTCGACCAACTCCCGGGCGTGTTGAAGCCGGGCGGCCGGGGGGTGGTCGTGGCCTACCATTCCCTGGAGGATCGGCTGGTCAAGGAATCCTTCACCCGGGAGGCCAAGGGCTGTGTCTGTCCGCCTCACAGACCCTGCGTCTGCGGGCGCAGCCCTGTCTTCATGGTCCTGACGAGGAAGCCCATCCGGCCCGGGGAGGACGAAGTGGCTCGCAACCCCAGGGCGCGCAGCGCCCGCCTGCGGGCCGTGGAAAGGACATAGATGGCTCGTCGCCGCTTAAAATCCACGGAGGGGCGCCGCCGGAGAAGCCAGCTCAAATGGGTCGTCGGCGTGGTCGTCGTCCTCGTCGTGGCCGGCCTGACTTACGCCTGGTCGGCCAGCCGGGTCATTCGGCTGGGCTACCAGATCTCGGCCCTCCAGGCCGAGTTGAAGGAAGGCTACGACCTCAACCGCAAGCTGCGCATTGAGCTGGCCAGCCTGCGCCGGCCGGAGCGGGTCGAAGCCATCGCCTCGAAGCAACTGGGCCTCATCCGCCCGCCAACCCAGAAGGTCATCATCTGTCGATGAAGAGGCGCGAGCGCACAAAAGACGGGCCGGGAAAAAAGAAAAGGGACTGGTTCGGCTGGCGCCTGAACCTGATTCTGAGCGGGCTGATCCTTTTGGCCGGGCTGGTTCTGGCCAGAGCCTTCGTCCTCCAGGTGATTGAATCCGAACGGCTGGCCGCCCTGGCCCGTCAAGAGTACCATCAGACCATCACCCTCCTGCCCAGCCGGGGGGTGATTTACGACCGCAACCGGATCGAGCTGGCCTTGAGCGTTCAGGTGGACTCAGTCTACGCCCGACCTAATCAGATCAGACACAAAGCTCAAACCGCGGCCAGGTTGGCCCCGATTTTGAGCGAGAAGAACCAGAGCATTCTCAAGGCCCTCAATCGGCCCGAGCCGTTCGTGTGGCTCAAACGGCAGGTCGGGCCCGAGGTGGCCAAAGCGGTTCGGGCGCTCAAGGTGGAAGGGCTGGGCGTGGTCCCGGAGAACCGGCGTTTTTACCCCCATCGTCATCTGGCCGCCCACCTGCTCGGCTTCGCCGGCCTCGACGCGCAGGGCCTCGAGGGGCTCGAAAAAGGTTACGACCGCTTCCTCAAGGGTCGCGTCAGCCGCGTGACGCGGATGCGGGACGCCTCTGGTCGGCCCATCTATGACCAGCGCGCCGGCGGCGACGAGTTCAACGACGGCCACGACTTGGTTTTGACCATTGACCAGCGGCTCCAGTATGTGGTCGAGCGGACCCTCGAGCAGGCCGTGGCCCGCCACCAGGCCAAGGGCGGGCTGGCCGTGGTCATGGCCCCCCAAACCGGCGAGATGCTGGCCGCCAGCGTCCTGCCCGACTTCAACCCCAACGTCTTCGGCCGCTACGCTCCTGAGGTCTGGCGCAACCGGATCGTCACTGACCCCTTTGAGCCGGGCTCGACGCTCAAAATCGTCACCGCCGCCGCCGCCCTGGAGGAAGGCGTGGCCGCGCCGGAGACAATAATCGACTGCCAGGCCGGCGCCTTGAGCGTCGGCCGCAGAACCATCCGCGACGTCCACCCCCACGGCCGCCTCAACCTGTGTGAGGTGGTCGCTTTTTCGAGCAACGTCGGCGCGGCCAAGCTCGGCCTGGCCCTGGGGCCCAAGGCCTTCCATCGCCACCTGGCCCGCTTCGGGTTCGGCCGGCTCAGCGGCATCGACCTGCCCGGCGAAAGCGCCGGGCTTTTGAGGCCGCCCGGCGATTGGCGCCAGATCGATACGGCCAGCGCCTCCTTTGGGTACGGCGTGGCCGTGACGGCCGTGCAGCTCATCGCCGCCTACGCTGCCGTGGCCAATCAAGGGGTGTTGATGCGGCCCTTTGTCGTCCGCGAGATCATCGACGCCCGGGGCGAGGTGGTCCGGCGCTTCGAGCCCTCCAAGAGGGGCCGGGCGATGAGGCCCCACACGGCCAGGACGCTGACCAGCATGCTGGAGAAAGTCGTCGCTCCGGGCGGCACCGGGGCCAGAGCGGCGGTGCCCGGCTACCGCGTCGCCGGCAAGACGGGCACGGTCCAGAAAATCGATCCCGCCAGCGGAACGTACTCGGAGAAGAATCACCTGGCCCTGTTCGTGGGCTTCGTGCCCGCCGAAGAGCCGGCCCTGACCATTCTGGTGATCATCGACGAGCCTCAGGATTCGTTCTACGGCGGGGTGGTGGCCGCGCCCGTGTTCGCGGCCATCGCCCAGCAGGCCCTGCCTTTGCTGGGCGTCTCGCCCTCAGAGGATCAAAATCAACTCAGAGCCGCCGCCCCTTTGAAGACCTCGGTCACCAAGCCGGTCCCGGCCTCGATGGAGGCTGAGATCGCCCGGGATCTGCGTTCAAAGCGCATGCCTCGCCTGGTGGGCCTGTCCCTGCGCCAGGCTCTGGGGGTGCTCAGCGCCGTGGGCTTGACGCCGATCATCGAGGGGCACGGCTACGTGGCCGAACAGGACCCGCCGCCGGGCAAGGGCCTGGCCGGGTTGAAATTCTGCCGGCTCAAACTCAAGGCGGAGGCCTCATGAGGCTCGAAGAGCTGCTGAGCGTCATTAAACCAATGGCCGTCTTTGGTCCGCTTGATGAGGAAGTGACTGGCTTGGCTTATAACTCCCAAAGGGTGGCCCCGGGCGACGCCTTTTTCGCCCTGCCTGGGGCGAGGCTCGACGGCGCCCAGTTCATCAGCCAGGCCCTGGAGCGGGGAGCGCGGGTCATCGTCAGCGAGCGAGGGCCGGCGGCCCCCTCCCCGGTGACCCACCTTCAGGTCCGAGAGGCCCGGCTGGCCATGGCCCTGGCCGCCCACGCCTTCTTCGGCCAGCCGACAAGGCGGCTCAGACTCATCGGCGTCACCGGCACCAGCGGCAAGACGACGGTGACTTACGCCTTGGAGGCCATCCTGAAGGCGACCGGGCAAAAGGTCGGCGTGGTCGGTTCGGTCAATTACCGCCACTCCGGCTCTGTTCTGCCGGCCCCGGTGACCACCCCAGAGTCGGTGGACCTTGTCCGGCTCCTGGACGAGATGGCCCAAGGGGGCATCGAGACCGTGGTCACTGAGGTGACTTCCCACGCCCTGGATCAGCGCCGCGTCAGCGGCTGCCGCTTCGAGGCGGTTTGCTTCACCAACCTCTCGCGGGATCATCTCGACTATCACCCGGACATGGAGAGCTACTTTCAAGCCAAGCGGCGGCTCTTCACCGATTTCGCCGTGCGAGGCCGGACGGCGGTGAATGTGGACGACGCCTACGGACGGCGGCTCAAGGAGGAGATGGCCTCCGGGGCGATCACCTTCGGTCTGGACCACCGGGCCGACGTCACCGCTGAGGCGGTCCACTTGAACGGACGCGGCATCAAGGCCCAGATCATCACCCCGGCCGGCCGGCTCACCGTCTCCTCGCCCCTGGTCGGGTGGATCAACTTGATGAATCTTCTCTCCGCCGCGGCCCTGGCCTGGCTGCTGGGCTTGAGCTTAGAGGTCATGGCCGAGGGCCTGAATCATCTCCGGGTCGTCCCCGGCCGCATGGAGGACGTGGGCCGCCCCTTTGGCCGACGGGTCATCGTGGACTACTCCCACAAGGTCGAGGCCCTGACCCGGGCCTTGGAGGTGGCCCGGACCTTCACTCCGGGGCGGATCATCACCGTCTTCGGCTGCGGCGGCGACCGGGACCAGGGCAAACGACCGATGATGGGCCGGGTGGCGGCCGAGAAGAGCGAGGTGGTCATCGTCACCTCGGACAACCCCCGCACCGAGGATCCCCAGGCCATCTTGGATCAGATCGCGCGCGGTTTCCAAGACACCGACAAAACGTACTTTCCGCCCGAGGAGAAGGCGGCCCCAGAGCGAGGCGGCTACACCCTGCTTGAAGACCGGCGGGCGGCCATCCGCTTGGCCGTGAGAATGGCCCAGGAGGCGGACACGGTCATGATCTGCGGCAAGGGCCACGAGGATTACCAGATCGTGGGCTTTGAGAGGCGCCATCTGGACGACCGCGAGGAGGCCGTCAAGGCTCTCGAGGAGCTCGAAGGAGGCGCCCGCTGATGCGGCTTGAGGTCCCGGAGATGTTGAGCGCCCTAACTGAGCTCAACCCGACCCTCGTCTCCGGCCGGAGCGAGGCCGTTTTGTCCGACCTGACCACTGACTCGCGGCGCCTCAAGCCTGGCCAGCTCTTCGTCGCCCTGAGCGGCGAACGGTTCGACGGCCACGATTTCATTGATTCAGTCCTGGCCCAGGGCGCCGGCGGCGTCCTGGCCCGGGCGGGCTGGTCCCGGGGGCGGACTTTGCCCGGCGAAGCGGTCATCGTTGAGGTGGCGGACACTCTGATGGGTTTGGGCTTCCTGGCCCGGCACTGGCGGCTGAAGCACGCGCTCAAAATCCTGGCCGTCTCCGGCTCCATGGGCAAATCCACGGTCAAGGAGATGGCCGCCGACATCCTGGCCGTGGGGCGGCTGACGCTGAGGAATGAAGGGAATTTCAACAACCTCATCGGCCTGCCCTTGACCCTTTTCAGGATCGAGGCCGCCACCGAAGCGGCGGTGGTGGAAATGGGCATCAATCTCAAGGGCGAGATGCAGCGGTTGGTGGACATGGCCCGGCCCCAGGCCGGCCTTTTGACCAACATCGCGCCGGTCCATCTGGACGGCCTCGGCGGACTGGACGGGGTGGTCGCGGAAAAGACGGCCCTCTGGCGAGGCCTCGGCCCAGAGGGGGTGGCCGTGGTGAATGTGGATGATCCGCGCTTGAGCCGGGCCGCCTCAAGGTTTAAGGGGCCGAAGGTCACCTTTGGGACCAGGGCCAAGGCGGACGTGCGGCTCGTGACGGCTCAGCCCCGAGCTCTCAACGGCTTGGCCGGCGGCCTGGAGGTCGTCTTGAGCGTGGTTGGAAAGACCATTTGGGCCTCCATCCCGGCGGTGGGCCGGTTTCAGGGGCTCAACGCCGCGGCCGCCTGCGCCGGAGCCCTGACCTTGGGCGCCGAGCCCGCGGAGATGGCCGCGGGGTTGAAGCGGTTCAGGCCGCTGAGTCACCGCATGAGGCTCCTCAAAGGGGTCAAGGGCATAAAGATCCTGGACGACGCCTACAACGCCAATCCCCGAGCCATGACCGAAGCCCTCGAAACCCTCAAGAATCTTTGCCCGCCTCAAAACAAGGCGGCGGCGGTGTTGGGCCAGATGGCCGAGCTGGGCCAGGAGAGCGAGGCGGCTCACCGCGCCCTGGCCCGGGCAGTCGCCCGGGCCGGCGTCGAGGTCCTCGTCGCCTTGGGGCCCTGGGCCAAATTGGTCGTGACCGAGGCCCGCGCGGCCGGAATGGACCAGGTCATCGAGGCGGCTGATCCCGCGGCGGCGGCGGCGGCGGTTCTCGAAACCCTCTCCGAGGGCGATTGGGTCTTGGTCAAGGGCTCGCGGGTGGTCGGGCTGGAAAAGGCGGTCGCTTGTCTGACCGGGGAGAGTGATGAAGCTTGAGGGACGGCGAGCCCTGGTGGTCGGACTGGGCTTGAGCGGCCTGGCCGCGGCCCGATATCTCCTCCAGCGAGGGGCCAAGGTGCAGGCCACCGACCGCCGGCCGGCCGAGTCCCTTTCCTTGAACGTGTACAAGCTCAAGGAGGCCGGAGCCGAGCTCTTTTTGGGTGATCATCCCCACAAGATCTTTAAATCCAGCGATCTGATCGTGGTCTCGCCGGGGGTGACCTTGG
>CAYXRH010000210.1:0-7582 GCA_964466355.1 uncultured Thermodesulfobacteriota bacterium | reverse complement strand
GGGCCTCGGGCAAGCACAACGACCTGGAGAACGTCGGCTTCACCGCCCGGCACCACACCTTTTTTGAGATGCTGGGCAACTTCAGCTTTGGCGATTACTTCAAGGAAGGGGCCATCGAGTTCTGCTGGGAGCTTTTGACCGAGCGCTGGGACTTGGATGCGGACAAGCTGTGGGTCTCGATCCACCACACCGACGACGAGGCCGACAAGATCTGGCAGGAGATGATCGGCGTGCCCCCGGAGAGGATCGTCCGCCTCGGCGACAAGGACAACTTCTGGGCCATGGGCGACACCGGGCCGTGCGGGCCGTGCTCCGAGGTGCACATTGACCAGGGTCCGGCCTTTGCCTGCCCTGACCCGGACCACTGCGGGGTGGAGTGCGACTGCGACCGCTTTTTGGAGCTGTGGAACCTGGTCTTCATGCAGTACGAGCGCGACGCCAGGGGCGACCTGACCCCTCTGCCGGCCCCGTCCATCGACACCGGCCTGGGTCTGGAGCGCATCTCGGCCGTGCTCCAGGGCGTCAGGTCCAACTACGAGACCGATCTCTTTGGGCCGATCATGAGTCGGGTCAGCGAGCTTTGCGGGGTGGCCTACGAGGAGAGCGAACAGAGCGACGTGTCCTTGAGGGTCATCGCCGACCACGCCCGGGCGGTGACCTTTCTGGTCAACGACGGCGTCCTGCCCTCCAACGAGGGCCGGGGCTACGTGCTGCGGCGCGTTCTGCGCCGGGCGGTGCGCCACGGCCGGGTTTTGGGGCTCACGGGGCCGTTTCTGGCCGGCTTGGTGAGTGTCGTGGGCCAGGTCATGGCTGACCAGTATCCTGAGATCAAGGCCAGCCAGGCTTTTATTCAAAAGATCGTCGAAGCCGAGGAGAGCCGCTTCTCCGACACCCTGGACGTGGGCCTGCGCCTTTTGAACGAGGCCGTGGAGGAGATGAGGCTTAAGGGAAGCCAGGTTCTCTCCGGGGCCGCGGCCTTCAAGCTCTACGACACGTTCGGCTTTCCCCTGGATCTGATCAATGACGTGCTGCGCGATGAGGGTTTCGGTTTGGATGAACAAGGTTTTGAGGCGGCCATGGCCAAACAGCGGGCCATGAGCCGGGCCGCCTGGAAGGGCTCGGGCGAGAGCGTGGCCCAGGGGGCCGCGGCCGAGCTGCTGGCCCAGGGCGTGGAGACCGAGTTCGTGGGCTACGAGACCTTGAGCGCCCAGTCCAAGGTCCTGGCCTTGATGCAGGACAACCAAGAGGTCGTTGAGCTTATGGCCGGCCAAAAGGGCGAGTTCGTCGTGGACAAGACGCCCTTCTACGCCGCCGCCGGCGGCCAGGTGGGCGACGAGGGTTGGGCTGAGGCCGGGCCGGAGGAGGCCCGGACCTTCGCGGCCAGGATCATTGACACTCTCAAGTTCGACAACAAGCTCTGGGTCCATCGCCTCAAGGTCCATGCCGGACGAATCAAGCCGGGCGATTGGGTCGAGCTGAAAGTCAACGAGCTGAAACGCCGCGACACCGAGGCCAACCACACCGCCACCCACCTTCTCCACGAGGCCTTGCGCCACGAGCTGGGCGAGCACGTCAAGCAATCCGGCTCCCTGGTCGGGCCTGATCGACTGCGTTTTGACTTCACCCACTTCGCCGCCCTGAGCCCGGAGGAGATCAAGGCCGTCGAGGAGCGGGTGAACATGTTCATCTGGCGGGACGAGCCGGTCCAGGTCCAGGAGATGGGCCTGGACGAGGCGGCCCGGAGCGGGGCCATCGCCCTCTTTGAAGAGCGTTACGGCGAAAAGGTGCGAGTGGTGGAGGTCTTGGGCGTTTCCAAGGAGCTTTGCGGCGGCACCCACGTCTCCCGCACCGGGACCATCGGGCTCTTCAAGATCTTGAGCGACGAATCCGTGGCCGCCGGGGTGAGGCGGATCGAGGCTTTGACGCGGCGAAAGGCGCTGTCATACTTTCAAGCCGCCGAGGCTGAGCGCCGGGACCTGGCCGATCTGGTCAAGTCGAGACCAGGGGAGCTGGTCAGCCGGGTGGACAAGGTCTTGGCTTCCCTCAAGGCCCTGGAAAAGGAAAACGAGTCCCTCAAGGCCAAGCTGGCCGCGGCCGCCTCCACGGACCTGTTGGCTGACCTCAAGGAGGTGGCCGGGGTCAAGGTCCTGGCCAAGCAGGTCGAGGCTTCAAACCCCAAGGAGATGCGCGACATGGCCGACCGCATCCGGGAGAGGCTTCAAAGCGGCGTCGTTCTTTTGGGGGCCGCCGACGGCCCCAAGGCCTTTCTGCTGGCCCTGGTGACCGAGGATCTCCAGGACCGCTTTCCGGCCGACGAGGTGGTCAAAAAGGCGGCCGCGCTGGTCGGCGGCGGCGGCGGCGGCCGACCCGACATGGCCCAGGCCGGCGGCTCGAAGCCCCAGAGGCTCAAGGAGGCGCTTCAAAGCGTGTTTGAAATTGTTGAGGATCAAACCTGAGGCGGATCACGGCCCTTGATGGTCTCCGGCGGGGTCTGGGGCAGCCGGATTCTGAAGTGGGCCCCCTGACCCGGCCGGGAATCCACCTCGATGGCCCCGCCGTGTTGTTGAATTATCTCGTTCGAGATGAAAAGGCCCAGGCCGGTGCCCTTGGTTCCCTTTGACGAAAAGAAAAGGGTGAACATCTTTTCAATGGTCTCCCGGTCCATGCCCACCCCGTTGTCTTGGATGTCGAAGACGATGTGATCTTGGTCCTGGCTGACCGCAAAGACGATCCGGGGTGATGGGCCGGAGTTGTCTTCAAGGCAGGCCTCGACGGCGTTTTCGAGGATGTTGATCAGGGCCGAGCTGACCACTCCGGTGTCCACCTCGAACCGGCCCACGGCCCCATCGAAGGAGCGAACAAACTCGATGCCGTGGTCGTGCATCTTCGACTCCACAATGGCGGCCACCTCTTGGGCAAAGGTCAGGACGTCCACCTGCTCCCAGGTCAGCTCTCTCTCCTTGGCGTAATAGAGAATGTCCAGAACCATGTTTCTGATGCGGCTGACCATGAGTTTGACGACATCCAAGCCGTCTTTTATGCGCTGGGGGTTCTCCCTGGCAAAGCCTGAATCGAGCTGATACATCCCGCCGTCCAAGCCGGTCAAAAGCCCTTTTATGCCGTGAGACATGGAACCGATCAAAAGCCCCAGCGAGGACAGGCGGTCCTGCAGTTTTCGAATCTCGGTTATGTCCGTGGCCATCTCCATGACCTGAATGATCTCGCCCTCGGCGTTGCGCAGGGGCGCGGTAAAAACCAGAACGTGATGCTGCTCGCCGTTTCTGGTGGTCACCATCTCCTCTGATGAGTGCGAGTCTCCGCTGTCAAAGGTCTCCTGAACCGGACAGGGAAAGCACGGCTCGGGGCGGTGTTTGTAGATCTCGTGGCAGTACGAGCCGATGTCGTCGCCGAAGTCTTCCTTGAAACGCCGGTTGACCGCGGTCAGCTTCAGGTCCTTGTCTTGGACCGAGATGTAGCAAGGCACCTCGTCAAAAAGCTGTTTCAGCTCCGCCTGGGCCTTTTCGAGCTCCTTGATGAGCTTTTTGCGCTCCTCTTCGGCCCGCTTGCGCTCGGTGATGTCGCGGCTGATGTGAACCACGCTGCTCACCCGCCCTGATTCGTCGAACATGGGAAAGGTGGTGATCTCGGCGAACACCTTTTCCCCGCGCCGGTCAAAGTGAACGTGCTCCACCGAGGAAGGGCGGGCGGTCTTGACGGTGTCCACGAGCGGACAAGGGTCAAAGGGCGGGAGGCAGGGCTCGGTTCGACGATGGGTTATCAAATGGCACGGCGCGCCGATGACCTCTCCTTTGGCCAGATTGTATTTATCCAGAAAGGCCCGGTTGGCGTCGATGATCCGGAAGTCGCGCGTCCCAATGATGGAAACCGCGTCGCTGATGCTGTCAAAGACCATCTGAGCGTGCTCGCTCAGGCCTTTGATTTGTCCCTGACCCTGGCCGGCCGAGGCATCCTGGTCAGCCGGCCTTTGGCGGGCCTGAGCCGGCTCCTCAACCAGCGGCGCCTCGGTTTTGGATCCCCGATCCTTCACCGGCCCACCCTCCCCAGGCGATGAGGCCCAGAAAGGCCACCCGTTTTTGTCCACCGCCCGAGCCGGTCTGGGGCCAGGGACAGAGCCAGAGCGTGGCCCGACGGCCCTTTTGTCCCGCTCACGGCGTTGCCTGCTCCTCGAGCCAAAGTGCGGCTTCGCCACAGCCTCAGACCCTTTGGGGGCTGGGATCGATCAGGACGGCGCGTTTCCTTGGCCGATGGCCTTCCGGACTATGGACAGCAGCTCGCCCACGTCAAAGGGCTTGCCCACCACGGCCACGGCTTTCTTGATGGACTGATGAGGCCGGGACAGACCGCTGATGACGATGACCGGCACGTCTGGGATTTCATCATTCTTCGTCATCTCGCGATAGACCCTCGGTCCGGCCCCCTGAGGCATGTCAAGGTCCAGGGTCATCAGGTCCGGCTTCTCTTTCTTGAGCATCTCCAGCGCCTCCGTGCCGTCAAAGGCGGCGCAGGTCTGATAACCGTTGTCGCCGAACACGCTCTCCAGGTACTTGACCGTGTAGATGTCGTCGTCCACGACCAGAATCTTTTTGGCCATGCCAAACCTCCGTTCCCGGTTCGAGGCTTCACGCCCTGGGGTTGTCTTTTGCGGCGGCCCGGGCCGGGTGAGGCGCGATCAACCTTTCAGCTTGCCCATGGCTTTGGTCAATTCCACGAGCACCCCCAGGCCCTCCTTGACCTCGCCGCCGCCGCAGGCCGCGAGCAGGCCCACCGGACCGATGCCCTTGCAGGCGCTCAGATCCACTTCGGCCGGAATCTCGATCATCTTTTCCAAAAAGGCCTTGGTCCTTGGATCGCCCAATTTCTTGGCCAGGCCCAGGAGAGCGACCAGGCCGTCGCCGATCTCTTCGATGTCTTCGGCCGAGTACGCGGCGGCGATCTTGGACCGGAGCCCCAATCCGGCTTGGATGATGCGCAAGACGCCGTTGCGTTCCAGCTCGTCGAGATAGTTGATGAGCTGGGGCACGCTGGACTTGAGGAGAGGCTCCACGGTCTGGACGAAGTCGATCAGATTTTCGAGCTGCTCCAGGCTGTATATCAGGTGGCGCACGCTGCGAAGCCCCCTGATGATCAGGCGGAAGAGGTCATCCAAGCGAAAGGCGGACTCCACCTGGCCCAGTTCCTGGATCATGACCTGGACCGTGCCGTTCAAGAGGGGCGTCACGTCGTCCTTGAGTTCCTTTAGGCCCCGGGCCGACTCGCTCAACGGCGCCAATTGGGCCTCGATGCGGTCCAGACGCTCGATGATGGCTTGTTCGTTGGTCATGACCGCCTCCTCAACTAAGCCAGCGCCTGGCGCAGTTTTCCGGCCATGGTCATTTGCGGCTCCAGGGGCAGCTCCAGCCCCTTCATCATCATGTTCCAATAAACCCACTTGAACATCATCTTGCCCCAGTAGTTGGCGTGGCTTTCGCCCAACAGGGTCATGGGGCCGACTCCGGGGAAGGGATACATGCCCGGGAGGGGTTCGATGTCGTAGTTGAAGTCGATCAAGACGGCCTTTTCGTAGCCAGAGACTATGAAGCAGGTGGCGTGGCCGTCAAAGGCCGGTTTTGGTTCGTGGCCGTCGATCTTGCGGACCAGGTTGTCCACGAGCACGTCTGACTCGTAGTGGGCCACCGCCCCGGCCTTGGAGGTGGGCACGTTGGTGGCGTCGCCGATGACGAACATGCGCTCGTGGCTTTTGGCCTTGAGGGTG
Organism: uncultured Thermodesulfobacteriota bacterium; assembly: GCA_964466355.1. Lineage (GTDB taxonomy): Bacteria > Desulfobacterota > Desulfarculia > CAYXRH01. The sequence continues at coordinate 1,809 of CAYXRH010000210.1, read as the reverse complement.
CGGGGATCGGTGTCCACGTAACACATGGGATCGCCGAGGCCGGAGTCCTCGATGAACTGGGCCCCGAAGTTGGGCGGGATGGCCACCAGGAGGTCGTAATTGACCTCCTGGCCCTGGTGGGACTCGATGGTCTTTTCCTTGGCGTTGACCTGAGCGATGTCGAAATTAGGGGTGATCTTGATGTTCTTCTGGTTGGCCAGGGCGGTCAGGGCTTTGGTGGCCATGGGTTTGGTGAAGATGCCGTCCAGGGGGGTGACCATCTCTATTTTGACCTTGTCCCGCACGCCGTTGCGCTTGAAGAACCAATCGGCCATGAAGACGAACTCTATGGGCGCCACCGGGCATTTGTACGGCAGCTCGGCGATGTTGAGCACCAGCTTTCCAGAGTTAAAGTATTTCAGGCGCTTCCTGAGGGCCACGGCGCCGTCGAGGGTGTAGAAGTCGTGAATGTCGCCGTGCCAGTCGTCGGTCATGCCCTCGACTTCCTGGGGCATGATCCGGCAGCCCGTGGCCACGACCAGCCAGTCGTAGTCGTACCAGCCCCTGGCGCCCTCCACGCGGCGTTCTTGGGGATTGACCTTGACCACTTTGTCCAGGACGAAGTTCAGGCCCGGGGGTATGAAATCCCGCTTGGGCTTCCAGCAGTCCTCCGCGGTGTAAACCCCAAAGGGAATGAAGAGCCAGCCGGGCTGGTAGTGGTGCCTCTCGTCGTTGTCGACGATGGTGATCTCCCACTCGGATTCAGGGAGCTCCCGGCGCAGCTTGTTGGCCACCATGGTGCCACCGCAGCCTGAACCCAATATGACGATCTTCCTCATGTTGTTTCTCCTCCCCGCTTGTTTTTACCTTACGATAGTGTTGCGTCCTGGAAGTTAAGGATCATAAGTCAATGTCGCCGCTCGGACGGGGCGGCGGTCTGCTGGCGGCTCGCAAGTCGCCTATTTTGGCCGCCTGGCGCTCTCCGTCAAGCCCTCGGCCCTTGAGGCGCCTTGCTTCTTTGAGCCACACGAGTAAGGCCGGGGGCGGCCGGCTCCGATGCTCGCTCGACCAGCGGACCACCGCCCCGTCCTCTTATATAAATCACTTAAGGGACGTGACACTAGGGCCTCATCCGGGCCGGCTTTTGCCCCGGGCGAGTGGTCATGACCGCCTCGGATCCGAATGAGGTTGGGCGGCCGTGTTTTCTTCCTTCGTCTGGTCGGCTTCTTGGAGAAGATCACCAATCGTCGTCGCGTCGAGACTGTCGTAAAAAGCCGCCGAAGCTCTTTTCCAGGCCACTCGAACCCGACAGTCATCGGACATCCAGCATTGTTCAGGATTGGTGATGCATTTGACCAGGTCGCTTTGGCTTTCGAACAGCCTGACCACCTGGCCCAAGGTGATTTCCTGGGGCGGTTTGGCCAGAACGTACCCTCCTTTGGGTCCTCGTGCACTGGTGATAAACCCGGCTTTCTTGAGCCGCCGGATGAGCTGCTCGATGTACTTCAGTGAGATATCTTGCCTTTTGGAGATCTCCCCGGTTGAAATCGGTTCCTGGTGGTGATGACGGGCCAAATCCAAAAGAATTCTAGCTCCGTAGCGGCTTCTGGTGGACAGCTTCAAGGGCGGGCTCCTCGTTCAAATAAATCAGACTACTTTAATCTATATTAACTTGGTAGAGTATAGCCTGGGGAGCAATGCCTGTCAAGAGAAACGTCGCCGAAGATGAGCGGCGCCTTGATGCTCATATCAATTAGCCATCATTCAAGTAGTATTTTGGTTTGGTTGTTCTCACTTCAGGTCGAGGGTTCGGACAGGACTAAGGCTCGC
>CAYXRH010000209.1:0-7613 GCA_964466355.1 uncultured Thermodesulfobacteriota bacterium | reverse complement strand
TTTTCTGGACCTCGGGCGGCTGTGCGTTCCACTTGTCCAGGTTCATGAGGGCGGTGATGTTTTTGGTGGCGTAAAAGGGGAGGTCGATGACGTTGTTGACGACCTTGATCCAGCCCCTCTGGCGGGGGCCCATGTTGGGCCAGCCAAAGCCCTCCACCGTGCCCCGCTCCAAGGCGGTGTAGGTGTCGCCGGGGGAGATGGTCACCGGGACGATGCCCAGGGCCTTCATGAAACGGTCGTACAGGGCCGCGGTGCGCATCTTGAGGCCTTTCAGGTCGGCCAGGGTCTTGACGTCCTTTTTGGGCCACAGATAAAAGGGGTTCCACAGCATCCGCCCGAGGTAGCGGGCGTTGATCTCCTCGTGGAACTTGACCATGAGGTCGTAAAAGCCGCTCTGGCGCTCCTCGCTCGGGGAGAGCTTGGACAGGATGAAGGCCCCGGCGGCGGGGAAGATGTTCTGGTAGTAGGCCGTGGGGTTGAAGGTGACGTCAACGACCCCCTTGCGCAGCGCCTCGACCTGCTGCATCCCCGGAATCACCTCCGGCCCGCCGACGTAGTTGATCTTCAACTGGCCGGCCAGCTCCTCGTTGATCATGTCCACCCAGACGACGGTCTGGGCGATGAGAGGATGATTCTTGGGAATGAAGGCCACCGCCTTCAAGTCGACCTCGCCGGCCGCGGCCAGGGACAAGGATGACAGGCCCAAAATCAAGGCCAGACAAAAGATGAGCAGCCCCTTTTTCATTTCTCACCCCCTGGTGGATTGATTGTTTCTTCCACCCTTCAAGACTCGTGGACGATAACGACCCTGAACTGGGCTCAGATTAGCAGGATTTCTGTATACAAGTCAAGGTCCTGAATCTTGGAATTAGGCGAAATATTGACATTTTTTTCTTAAGTCTCGTATCTATAAAATACAATCTGACCCCAAAGCCCTCGGGGGTGGGTCTTTTTTATGAGCCCTTGAAAGCGCTGGACAGACTGGCTGGGCTCACGCCCGGGCCGCGTTCGAGGGGCGGATGTGTGTGACTCAGTTGTGTGATATATTTCTTTTCAGTGCCTTACTCCACCCTTGAGGCTGAGGTCGTGGTCAAGAGCGGCGTGGTTTTGTTTGAGAGCCTGGGTCAACCGTTGCGGGCGGCGGAGCTGGTCCCGGCCCGGGTCTTGGAAGCCTCGGCCCTGATGGGTCGGCCGTTTGAATTGATCCCCAGCCGGGGGAGCGCCTTCGAGGCCGCGGGGGATTTGGGCTGGCTCAACCTCATCGGCCCGCCCACCCCGAAGACCTTTGCCCGGGCCAGGGCTTGGCTGGCCGGGCTGACTCCCTCGCCCCCCCGGGCTGGGCTCATCGTCACCTTTGACCAAAAGCCCGGCCCTGAGTGGTCCCGGATTCTGAGCGGCCGGGAGCTGGCCGCCGTTGTGGCCGACCCCGGAGCGCCTCCTTCTGACCACGGGCTCATCTGGGTCGGTTTCATGCCCGAGCTGGAGGAGGCCATGGGACGGCGGGGGGCTGGAGGCCCCAAGGCCTACGTTGACTCCGCGGGCGCCTTGAGGCTGGCCAAGCTTTTCAGCCGGCGCCTCCTCGACCCGGCCTGGAGGCCGGCCAGTCCGGTCAGGCGGCCCTTGGAGGCCATGATCGAGATCGTGCGGGCCTGCAATCTGCGCTGCCCCATGTGCCCGGCCGGCAATGGCCGAGCCGATCTCTATCCCCCCCTGCCCCTGACCCTTTTTGAGGACATCGTCGCCGCCTTGGTGGCGACGGTCTGGAAGGCCTTGCTTTACAACTACGGCGAACCCCTGCTCCACCCACATCTCTTGGCCATCGTCGGCGCGGCCAAGGCTCGCGGCCTCGAACGGGTCGAGATCGCCACCAACGGCACCCTCATGACCTCGGCTTTGGCCGCGGGGCTGGTTTCGAGCGGCTTGGATTTTCTGAGGTTCTCCATCGACGGGGCCACTCAAGAGAGCTACGCCAAGTACCGCCTCGGCGGCGATGTGGAGGTGGTGTGGCGAAATCTTGAAGCCGTCAGGCAGGCCCGGGAGGCGGCCGGAGCGGAAAAACCGGTCTTGGAGGCCCAGTGCGTGGTCTCCCGGTACAACGAGACGGAGATGGATCTCTTTCGCCGCCTGGCTTTGAAAGCCGGCGCGGATCAGGTTCGCTTCAAGACCTTCAACGCGCTCATGTCCGGGCCCGGGCGGGCTGATGAGGGGCGCCGGTTTCTGCCCCGGGACGAGGCTTTGTCCCGCTACCGCGATTACGGGGAGCTGGCGGTCGAGGAGTCCTTCAGGCTGGCCGACTGCCACTGGCCCTGGGAGCGGGTCGTGATCAACGCCGACGGATCGATCGTGCCCTGCTGCTATGACTTCAACGGCCGCCATCGGCTGGGCCGCTTCGAGGGCGGTGTCGAGGAGTGGTGGTCCACCGAGGCCCGGGAGCGTTTCAGGGAGCGGCTCCGCGCCGATCCCCGGGCCATCGACCTGTGCGCCCGCTGCCCCAGCGGCGTGCCTGACCTGAGCGTCAGAGAATAAAGTTGAAATTGCGGTCTTTTTTTGAGCCGATCGGATGAAGAGGTTTAAGCGTCTGGCCAAGAGGGCCGCGGTTAAGTATAATTGGCCGGACTTTCCTGGTCGGCCTTGAGCCGTTGGATCGAAAGAGAGCTGATGGGTTTTAAGGTCAAGGGACGCGCCACCCCGGTGAAGGCCGCGGCCAAATTGCTGGGCCTCGCGGCCGGGGTCGTCGTCTTTCTGATCGTCATCATCCAGGCTCTGGCCAGTCTGACCTGGCATTTGAGTGAGTGCGGGGCCGATGCCTTCGCCAAGCTCGGCTCCGCGGTCACGGCCCAGTGGGAGGCCGCCGGCGGGGTCAAGGTCCACCAGGTGGCCGAGTGGTCTGAAAGCGACGGCCGGCGCTTCAAGGAAGCGCCCATGCTCAAAAAGAGGGTTCTGGCCGGCGATTTGCCCCCCGTGGCCGCGCGTCTGCCTCAAGACCCCCTAGTGATCATTCCGCCCGACCAAAACGGGCCCTACGGCGGCTCGTGGACCCGATTCGCCACCAGCCCCAAGGACATAGGCATTTACCGCTACCGCATCGCCTACGATGGCCTGGTCCGCTGGGGGCCCATGGGCCGGAACGTGCTGCCGAACCTGGCCGTCAAGTGGCGGGTGGCGGACGGGGGCCGGACGTTCACCTTTTGGCTCAGAAAGGGCGTGCGCTGGTCCGACGGCCAGCCCTTCACCGCTGACGACATCCTCTTCTGGTATAAGTGCGTTCTTTTGAACAAGGAGTTGACCCCCCGCGTCGGTCCGGACTTCATCCGCGGCGGCGAGGTGGTGAGGCTGGAAAAGCTGGACGATTACACCATCCAGTTCCGCTTCAAGGAGCCCAACGGTCTCTTCATAAAGAACCTGGCCTCTGATCTGAGCTACGACATGGTCAACTATCCGGCCCATTACCTCAAGCAGTTCCATCCCGACTACGTGCCGCTCAAAGAGCTTCAGGCAAAGGCTCACGCCAACCGCTACGACTTCTGGTACCAGCTTTTCAGCGACCGCATCCATTGGCGCAACCCTGAGATTCCGCGCCTGTGGGCCTGGCGCATGATCAAGCCGCCGCCGGCCCGGCCGGTCGTTTTGGAGCGCAATCCGTACTACTGGAAGGTCGATCCCGAAGGCAACCAACTTCCTTACATCGATCAGATCACCTTTGACATATTTGATCCCGAGACGATCAACCTCAAGGCCATCAACGGCGAGGTGGGCATGCAGGGCCGCCACATGACCTTCCAGAATTATCAGCTCTTCATGACCAACCGACAAAAGGGCGGCTACAGAGTCCTGCACTGGATCGACGGCGGCGTGGGCACCCTGGCTTTGTGCCCCAACCTGAATCACCAGGACCCGGTCTTGAGGAAAATTTTGGGCGACAGCCGTTTTCGGATCGCCCTGAGCCACGCCATCAACCGCGAGGAGATAAACGAGACGCTCTTCTTTGGCGTCGCCCGGGGACGGCAGATCGCCCCGCCACCGGTCTCGCGCTTTTATGACAAGGCTTACGAGGAGGCCTATCTGAAGTACGATCCTGACCTGGCCAACCGCCTCCTCGACGAGGTCGGGCTCGATAAGCGCGACGAAGACGGCTTCCGCCTCCGGCCCGACGGCCGACCCGTGGCCCTCAACCTGGAGACATCAATCAATGTGTCTGGCATTCCCATGCTCCAGCTCATCGCCGCCCACTGGCGGGCCGTGGGCATCAAGGCTGACCTCAAGGTCATGGCCCGGCAGCTCTTTTTCACCCGGCGCGACGCCCTGATGCACGACGTGGGCGTGTGGCCCGGCGCCGGGGTGATCATTCCGGTCCTCGATCCCCGCTACTTTGTGCCCCGCTCCTCGGCCTCGATTCAGGCCATCGCTTACGCCAACTGGTACTGCTCTGGCGGCAAGAAGGGGGAGAAGCCGCCGCCGGACATGCTCGAATGCCTCGACCTTTTTGAAAAGATCGAGCGGACCCCGGACGAGGGGGAGCAGATCAGGCTCTTCAAGAAGATTCTTGACATAAACCGCAAAAACCTGTGGGTCATCGGCACCGTGGGCGATTATCCTCAGATATTCATCGTCAACGAAAAATACCGCAACGTCCCCAAGTCGGCCGTTCACGCCTGGGTGGTTCGCTCGCCGGGCAACACCGCCCCGGAATGCTACGCCATCGGCGAGGGCTCATAAACTCATGCTAAGCCTCATCCTTCGCCGTCTCATCTGGGCCATCCCGACCCTTTTTTTCATCTCCCTCATCTCCTTCACCCTCATCCAGCTTCCCCCGGGCGACTATCTGACCTCCTACATCGCCGCCTTGCAGGAGAGGGGCGAATCCGTGGCCGAGGAGCAGGTCGAGGCCCTGCGCAAGACCTACAACCTGGACGAGCCGTATTGGTCGCAATACATCAAGTGGGTCAACAATTTCCTGCCCTTTGGATTCGTCCGTCAAGCGGACAACTCTTACTTCTGGGTCACCCGTCCCGAGGGGCGGCGAAGCTTCAATTGGCCGCGGTTCAAGTGGCCGGATCTGGGCATGTCCTTTGAATGGAACCGTCCGGTGACGTCCTTGATCAAAGAGCGCCTCCTGCTCACGACCTTGATCTCGGTCATCACCCTGCTCTTCACCTGGGCTCTGTCCATCCCCATCGGCATTTACTCCGCCGTGCGCCAGTACTCCTGGGGCGACTACTTCTTTTCCTTTGTCGGATTCATCGGCCTGGCCACGCCCAATTTTCTTTTGGCTCTCATTTTTATGTACCTCGGCTACGCCATCTTCGGCGTCAGCGCCGGCGGCTTGTTTTCGCCCGAGTTTCAAAACGCATCCTGGTCTTGGGCCAGATTCGGGGACCTCTTGGCCCACGTCTGGATTCCGGTGATCGTCATCGGCACGGCCGGCACGGCCGGATTGATTCGGATCATGCGCGGCAACCTTTTGGACGAACTCAGAAAACAGTACGTCTTGACCGCCCAGGCCAAGGGACTGGGCCGCGTCAAACTGATTCTGAAATACCCGGTCCGGGTGGCCTTGAACCCCTTGGTGAGCACCATCGGTTGGGTTCTGCCCGAGATCATCTCCGGGGCCATCATCGTCTCCGTGATCCTGGGGCTGCCGACCACCGGCCCGCTGTTGCTCAATTCCCTGCTCAACCAGGACATGTACCTCGCCGGGAGCTTGGTCATGCTCCTGGCCCTGTTGACGGTCATCGGAACCTTGATCTCGGACATTCTCCTCCTGCTTTTAGATCCCCGAATCCGCTACGAGGAGCGAGAGGGTTAGGCCGTGTCTGACCGGGGGGCGCCAGAGTTGATCGACGAACAGGCCGAGACCCATCTGCCGGGGCTGGCCGCGGCCGGCGCCGAAGTCTTCACCGCCTCCCAGTGGCGCTTGATGTGGTGGAAGTTCCGCAAGCACCGCCTGGCCGTGGTCTCGGGCGCCTTCATTGTGGTGCTTTACCTCATGGCCGCCCTGGTCGAGTTCGTGGCGCCGTATCCCCTGGAGCACCGCGACCCCTCCATGGCCTGCGCCCCGCCCCAGCGCCTTCACTTCTTCGGCGCGGACGGGTTCCACCCCTGGCCCTTTGTCTACGGACTCAAAAGCGCGCGGCATCCGGAACTGTTGAAAAAGGTCTACGATGAGGAGAGGAGCCGGCGCTATCCGGTCAAACTCTTCGTCAGGGGCGAACCGTACCGCTTGTGGGGCCTCATCGAGACCGATTGGCATCTCTTCGGGGTGGCCGAGGGAGGCACGATCTACTTGCTCGGCGCCGACTCTCTGGGCCGGGACCTGCTGAGCCGAATCATTTACGGCACCAGAATCTCGAGCACCGTCGGTCTCATCGGCGTGCTCTTGAGCTTCATCCTGGGCATGGCCCTCGGCGCGGTCTCCGGGTTTTACGGGGGCTGGGTGGACAACCTGATCCAGCGGATCATCGAGGTTCTGCGCTCGTTTCCGGCCATCCCTCTCTGGATGGCACTCTCGGCGGCCTTGCCCAAGACGTGGACGCCACTGCAAATATATTTCGGCATCACCCTCGTCCTCTCCTTTTTGGGCTGGACCGGGCTGGCCCGGGTGGTCAGGGGCCGGATTTTGGCCCTCAGGGAAGAGGATTTCGCCGTGGCGGCCCTCCTTTCCGGAGCGGGGAAGTGGCGATTGATGTGGCGGCATCTGCTGCCTTCGGTGACCAGCCACGTCGTCGTGGCCCTGACCTTGGCCGTGCCGGGCATGATCCTCGGCGAGACGAGCCTCAGCTTTCTCGGCCTGGGCTTGAGGCCGCCGATCACCAGCTGGGGGGTGCTCTTGAAGGAGGCCATGAACATCCAGGCCGTGGCCCTGCACCCTTGGCTGCTGACGCCGGTCCTCTTCGTCATCCTGACCGTGCTCGCTTTCAACTTCGTCGGCGACGGATTGCGCGACGCGGCCGATCCTTACGCCAGGTGAACGACCATGCCGGCTGAGCCTGAAAAGCAAAATCTCGAAATCGAGTCCGCGCCTCTGATCACCATCAGGGGCCTGAAGACGTACTTTTTCCTGGACGAAGGCGTTGTCAGGGCCGTGGACGGCGTGGATTTGGACATCCCCCGGGGCAAGACCCTGTGCGTCGTCGGCGAGAGCGGGTGCGGCAAGAGCGTCATGGCCTACTCCATCCTGCGGCTGATAAACCCGCCGGGACGGATTATCGCCGGCCAGATTATCATCCATCTGGGCCGTTGGCGGGCGGACGTGTGTCAGATGGACGACAACGACCCGGCCATTCGCCGCATCCGCGGGGCCGAGATATCGATGATCTTTCAGGAGCCGATGACCTCCCTGAGCCCGGTCCACACCGTGGGCAACCAGATCATGGAGGCGGTTCTGCTCCACACCGACATGACCAAGGCCCAGGCCCGAAGGCACGCCACCGGAATGATGGAGCGGGTCGGCGTGCCCGACGCCCAGAGACGCTTCCACCAGTATCCCCACCAGATGAGCGGCGGGCTGCGCCAGCGAATCATGATCGCCATGGCTTTGTCCTGCCAGCCGGCCCTCTTGATCGCCGACGAGCCGACCACGGCCCTGGACGTGACCATCCAGGCCCAGATTCTGG
>CAYXRH010000208.1:0-7636 GCA_964466355.1 uncultured Thermodesulfobacteriota bacterium | reverse complement strand
GCCAATCGCGGTCAACGCCCAGAACCCGGCGGTCCGGTAACACCGCTTGACGAGTAGAAACATCAAAACCGCGCTGGACATTAATATATTGACAAAGGAATCACCAAGTTCCGTTATCGCTACGAATGTGCTGGCCGCCCAGGGGGTACGAAGGGATTGAAGAAAATGATAAACGGCCTGGTCCGCAAGCACCAGCGGATCTTTAGCCAGGACATCCTGTAAGATACCTAAAAATCCCCACCCTGCGACAAAAAGCATTATGACCAAAAATCCGAGCAACAACTCTTCACCCTGCTGCCGGAAAAAAAGGAAAGAAAAAAATCGTTTTAAGAAGAGCATTCGCCCCTGGGCATGTGGGACCGGGGCGGCCCGGTCTTTCAGTGCAGAGAACCAAACCGGCCCTTTATGTTCGAGCAGTGACACCAGTTTACGGCTTAACCAGATAAAGCCCCATATGCCGGCGACCAGAATAAAAACGAGTATGGCCAGGCGAGTACTGACCGCCCCGGCAACCGCCAGCGAAGTGCCGAAAAAAACACCGGGCAGGATATAGAGGAAAGCCCAACCGACGGCGGAAAGTACGTTGACAATACCGAAGTGCACCGGTGCCATACCCAGCATTCCCGCTACCACCGGGATAACCGGACGTACCGGGCCCACGAAACGCCCGAAGAAGACGCTTTTGCCCCCATGCCGGTGAAAAAAGGCCTCACCGTTTCGCAGCATGACGGGATAACGTGAAAAGGGCCAAATCCCTTTCAACCTCTCCTGGAAGTGGCGCCCCAACCAGTAGCTGACACCGTCGCCGGCAATGGCACCGGCGGCTGCCAGCGACAGGACGGGAGCAAGTCTCAGACTGCCCGTGGCCACAATTGCTCCGACGCCGAACATGATCACCGTACCGGGGACGAGCAGACCGACCATGGCCAGGGATTCTGAAAGGGAAATCAGAAAAATCGCTCCATAGGCCAGCCCGGGGTGATAGTTGATAAACACCAGTAATGTGTTCAAGTAGTGCATCCGGTTTACTCTTTCCTTGCCCTACGCTTTTTTGTTCGAACAATTCGACCTGTCAACTGGTCGAGTATCTGGATCAATCGTTCATTCAATGGATGCAACGGTTTTGCGACCAAGCGCGTTAATCCGACACTTCCCAGACCGACCATTAGGCTTCCCACCATGTCAAAAGGAAAATGGATGCCGCCGTACACCCGTCCCCAGGCGGTCAGAACGGCGACCGTCAAGAGCGGAAGGCCACAAGCGGTCCAACGCCGTACCACGAGCAGGTAGAGCGCACCGGCGAATATCAGCGTGGCGTGGTCGCTGGGTAAAGATGTCTCCGGGCCATGGGGGAAAAGAGGGGTGCAAAGTCCGACCATATAGGGACGCGGGTGAAAATAAAAAAGGCCGATCAACTGGTTGATCAGCAGGCCGATGATCGCAGCCCAGGTCGCCTCAAGCAGAGCCGATTTCTTTTTTTCCCCTACAAAAAACCAGAGAACGGAAAACAGACCCACCAGGAAATAGGGACCACTTTCGCCGAAAAAAACTGCAAGTCTGTCTATCACCGGACGTGTCCCGGCTCCGGTGTGAATCCACTGAAAAATTTGAACATTCATACTCGTTGCCATCATTGTTCCCATTGTCCTGCCCGGGCCAGACGTTTTTCCACCCGCGCCAGTAAAAGATTACCAGAATAGCGCACCCGACCACCAGGGCCAGGGTGACACAGTGCAGGTTTTGCAATACCAGTTGTTCGTTGCGGCCGAACCAGTAGCCCATGCCCGCCAACACCAACACCCACATTCCCGCGCCCAGAACCGTGGCCGCGCAAAAGGCGAGGATATTCATGCGAGCCAGCCCGGCCGGGCGAGGCGGGCGGCCTTTGTTGGGATATGGTCGACCTGGCCCAGCAGGTCTTTTGGTTCGGCCGGACCCTGAGCGACCGGCGGCTCGGTCGGACCACTAAAAATCGCTCTCAGGACCCCATGCCCATTGTTGAGGAATTCGCTCATTACCTGGCCACCGTCACGCTCGGTATTGGCCAGGCTCCGGTGTTCGTGAATCCCGAGGCCGACAGGAGCCGCAACCCCTCGGGGTTCTATCATGTTGATTTCCTGGCCCGGCTTTGGGCCGAGGCCATTGAGATGACCAGCTTGGAGCCCATACCCCTCAAAAACATTCGCCACTCAACGGCCATGTACCTGCTCAACATCAAGGGTCTGGCCGAGGATATGGTGAGGCGCATCCTGCGCCACAGCTCTCCTCAATACCTCGACGCCTACACCCGCCACGAGACAACCACCATCGCGGCGGCCTTGGTCAAAAAGGTCAGGCGGCTCCCCAGCCGCAAGCGCCGCTGAGCAGCCCAATACATCTTGGTATTACCTTGGTATTACCGTTTTCGGCCCCAAAAACCAGCCCCCGGCCGATCGACCGAGGGCTTTAAATGGTTGATTTATTTGGCTGGTGGGCGGTACTGGATTCGAACCAGTGACTTCCACCGTGTGAGGATGGCACTCTCCCGCTGAGTTAACCGCCCTTGCCCCAGACCCATACACCATCGCCTCGAACGTGACAAGCCAAAATCGCCTCTGGGGTTCGAGGCGCGGTTTGCCTTGACCGCCCCGGCTCTTCGGTCTACCATCGCCCTCATGAACACGCGTTGGGTGATCAAGCCGGCCGATCCGACCTCGGCCCGCAGCCTCGCTCACGAGCTTGACATCCATCCGGCCCTGGCTCAAACTTTCATCAACCGGGGATTTTCCGCGCCAGCGGACATCCGCCGCTTTTTAAGCCCCAACCTGGCCGACCTGGCCAACCCCTTTGACCTGCCCGACCTCGAGGCGGCGGCCGAACATCTGGCCGAGGCGGTCATCCAAAAAAAGAGAATCGGCCTCTTCGCCGACTACGACGCCGACGGAGTCACCTCCGCGGCCGTCTTTGTCGCCTTTTTCCGGGACATCGGGCAAGAGGTGGTCTGGTACGTGCCCGACCGCCTCAGCCAAGGCTACGGCCTCAACCGGCCCGGCCTGGAGTTCATGGCCCGACAGGGCGTGGCGCTTTTGGTCAGCGCCGACTGCGGCACCACCGATCTGGAGCAGCTCGCCCTGGCCGAACGACTGGGCCTCCAGGCCATCGTCACCGACCACCACCAGCTCGGCCCCCAGCAACCCCAAAGCCTGGCCTTTGTCAACCCCCAGCGGCCCGACGCCCCCGAGGCCTTCAAGGACCTGGCCGGGGTGGGGGTGGTCTTTTTCCTGTTGATGGGGCTCAGGGCCGTGCTGCGGCAAAGGGGCTTCTTCCGTCGGGTCCCGGAGCCCAACCTCAAAAACCTCCTCGACCTGGTCGCCCTCGGAACCCTGGCTGACGTGGCCCCGGTGATCGGCCAGAACCGGATTCTGCTCTCCGCCGGGCTGGAGGTTCTGGCCGGCGCCCGCCGGCCGGGCCTTTCGGCCTTGAGCCGGGTGGCCCGAGTGGACGGCAAGCTCGGCTCCCGGGAGATCATCTTCGGCTTGGCCCCCCGGGTCAACGCCCCCGGCCGCCTGGGCCGCCCCGACCTCGGCCTGAGGCTCTTGATCGCCCAGGACGTCGAGCAGACCCAGGCTCTGGCCCAGGAAGTCAATCAGCTCAACAGCCGCCGCCAGCGCATCGAGCGCCAGGTTCTCGATCAGGCCCTGACCCAGCTCGAATCCCAGGGAGACCCGAGTAAGCGCCTGGCCCTGGTGGCGGCCGACGAGGAATGGCACCAGGGCGTGCTGGGCATCGTCGCCGCCCGGCTGAGCCGTCTCTTTCATCGGCCCGCCTTTGTTTTCCGCATCGAAGGCGACACGGCCGTGGGTTCGGGACGGTCCATCGAGGCCTTTCATCTCCACCGCGGCCTCAAGAACCTCTCCGAGCTGCTGATTCAATTCGGCGGTCACTCCCAGGCGGCCGGCTTGAGGATCAAAACCGAGCGGCTCGACCGCTTCGCCGCGGCCCTGGAGAGCGAGGTCGGCCGCTGCGTGGACGCCCCTGACCTCAAGCCGAGCCTGAGCGTCGACGCCTCCTTGGACCTGGACGACCTGAATGGAAAGCTGCTCGACGATCTGGAGCGCATGACGCCCTTTGGGCCTGGCAACCCAGAGCCGGTCTTCTGGGCCGAGAGGGTCGGCCTCATCTCCAAAAGAGCGGTCGGCCAGGGGCGATCCCACCTCTTTCTCACCCTGCGCCAGGACCGCTCGACCTGGCCGGCCATCGCCTTCAACAAGGGTCCGCTAATCTTTGATCTTCCGCCCGTGGCCAAAATCGCCTATCACCCGGTTCGAGAATCCTTCCGCGGTCAAGAGCGAATCAAGCTCCAAGTCACCTCCATCCGCATCAATTGAACTGACCCCTAACCGAAACCTCGACAAGTCGTAGTCGCTTTTTTCGGTTAAAACTCCGCCCCAGACGAGGGCCTGCGGACTGGTGTGGATGATAACTCATTGCAAATAAAGTGATTCTTTTCGTATCTCCTCCACGGCACGTTTATTGCCGAGTGATAATCAACGGCCACCTTGACGCCCCAGAGAAGAGGTTGTTATGCCTAAAGGTGAAAATCCTCACTCGGCGCAGATCTTAAAAGACATCTCCATTGGCGCCTGGCTCCCCTCAATGAACTGGGACGGGGATGAGGCATGAAGCCGGAAATGGAATTCGTCAAGCGCCTCAGGCGGAGAATAGCCGTCAATCAAGGCACCGACGAGGGCAAAATTTCAGTCGCCCGGGCGGCTTCGGACATCGATGTGCCCGAGACGACCCTGCGCTCCACCTTGGAAGGCTGTTTCCCGAGAACCGAAGGATACTGGCGCAAACTGCGAACCCACTGCCAGGCGACCTTGGACTGGTTGATCTGTGGGCTGGGCGAAGGCCCTGAGAATCACCTCCTGGGACGGCCGACGGCCCGCATCCTGGTGGTCGAGGGCGACTTGATCAAGCTGAGCCTGATCAAGATGGCCCTCATGGGCTTTCAGGTTGAAGTGGCCTGCACTCCCCGCGAAGCGGCGGTCTTGATCAGCCAGAACGCCTACGATCTCATCCTCGCCGGCGACGCCGCCGGTTGGACCGAGGAGGGCTTGAGCCTCCTCCACCGGCAGCGCGCCCGACCGCGGCTGGTCTTCTTGGTCAGCGACGCTCCCTGGGAGACTCATCCCTTTGGCCGCATCGCGGACCAGGTCATCAGCGAGCCCCTGGTGGCCGAACGGATCACCAATCTCATCAAAGAGGAGCTCTCCCGGATCCACTACTCTTCAGAGACTTAAAAATCACCGACAGGCCTTGGGCCAGGCCAGAACTCGACAAAACCGGCCCGTCAGCCCTTTTCCTTTATTTCATAACGAATTGATCGTTTTTGCATCCACCGCAGAGCGAGCACGTCCACGCCGACGGCCAAAGCCCGGTTCCAGAGGCCGTATTTTGAGCGGCCGAACCTGCGCCGCCGATGAGCTATCTTCATCTGGACCACGCGATGGCCTTGCATCCTCATCAAGGTCGGCAGAAAGCGGTGCAGGCCGTCAAACAAAGGCAGCCTGCGGGCCGCTTCGAGGCGCACGACTCGCAAGGGGCAGCCGACGTCCTTGAGGCCCTGGCCGGTGACGAGGTTGTGAAAGGCGTTTCCCAGACGAGAGCCGAGGCGCTTCAAAAGAGGGTCTCGGCGGTGGGACCGCCAGCCGATGACCATGTCCGCGCCAGAGTCGAGGGCGGCCAGCAGGGTCGGGATGTCGGCCGGATCGATCTGCAGATCAGCGTCCACGGTGACGACGACGTCATGGACCGCGGCCTCCAAGGCGGCTTTCAAGACAGCCGACAAACCGCAGCGCCGCGCCAATGAGAGGTAATGGACCGTCTCGTGGGCCTGAGCTAAGGACTTGATGACGGCCAGGCTTTTGTCCGTGCTGCCGTCGTCGACGAAGATCAGCTCCCAGGGGCGACCCAGGGGCTCGATTGCGGCCGCGAGCTCTTCAAAGAGGCGTTCCAGGCTGTCCTGTTCGTTGTGGACCGGAACGATTATGGAAAGGGAGTCCACTTAAGACCCTCCATGGCTGATATTTTATCAAAAAACGAAAGACGCTTCCGAGACGCAGTCCCGGGCCATTCTTGAAATTTCATCTTTGTCTCGAATCAAACCTGAGGTATGAAATGACCAGCCGATCGCCTCCTTTGAACTGGCCGAAACGCACGGCCGCTGGAAATGAGGCATGAAATCGGGCGGGTTGACGACGCTGTCGAGTCTCCTTGAACGGCCCTGGGCCTGGCGATGGCTTCTGGCCGCCATCCTGGGCGCGGCCGCGGTGTTGAGATTTGTCCACCTTGGCGCCGAAAGCTTCTGGCTGGACGAAGGGCTGACGGCCCACTACGCCTCCTCGAGCCTCCACGACCTCTTCGGCATTCTGCCAGAATCAAAAAACCCCATCCTCTTCTACCTCCTGGCCAAGGCGTGGCTCATGTTCGGCCTTAGCGACGCCTGGGCCCGGTCGCTGCCCGCTCTCCTGGGCCTGTTGGGCGTTTTTTTGACCTACCGGCTGGCTCGGGAAATCTGGCGCTCGCCCCAAGCCGGGTTGGTCGCCGCCGCCCTGGCGGCCTTTTCGCCCTTTTTGATCCACTACAGCCAGGAGTTCAGGGCCTACACCCTCTTTTATGATCTCACGGCCTTGGCTTTGTGGTTTTTGTGGCGCTGGCGCCGAACCAATCGGCCGGCCTTGATGCTCGGCTTCGCCGGCGCGGCCGGGCTGGGCTTTTACACCCACTACATGTTTCCCTTCTACCAACTGGCCCTCAGCGCGGTCGGCCTCTGGCTCTCCTGGCCGGACCGACGCCGCCTCGCCGGCCTGATCAAGGGCCATCTCCTCCTGGCGGCCTTGATCTTTCCGAGCCTCTATTACTACTTCCTGAACGCCGCCAAAGTGATCTCAGAGTATTGGATTCCGCCGACGACCTTCGAACAGGCGATCCGGTGCCTCGCCTCGCTGGGCTATTACGACCAGACCGCGGCCTGGTCGCTCAACGAGGCCGTCTGGCCCTTGCTGCTCCAAGCGGGCCTCGTCACTCTGGGCCTGAGGCTGGGGGGCCGAAGGCCCCTGGCCTTGATCATCATGGCCTACCTCCCCGTGGCCTTGATCGCGGCCGTCAGCCTGATTCTGAGACCCGTTCTCATCCCCCGGGTCATTCTGCCCTCCACGCTCGGGCTGACGGCCTTGGCCGGCGGCGTCGTCCTGGCCGAGCGGCCAGGGCCGCGCCTCATGGGCTGGTTGGTGGTGGCCGTCCTTCTCGGCGGCGCCTTGTTGACCTCCCTGGGGCATCACTATCAGCTCGCCACCGGACAGAGATCCAAGGAAAACTGGCGGGCCGTGTGCCGCTTGGTGGTGGACAAGCACCGTCCCGGCGACGTGATCGGCTTTGCGCCAGCCTACGGCCAATGGCCCTTTGTGTGGTACGAGAGAAAGATGACCCCGCGGCCCCTGAAGAAATACGGCTTCATCAATTCCAAAGCCGGCCTCGCCGCCATCGCCTGGGCAAAGCTGCCCGCCGGGCCCGCTCGGCCCGGCCGGCTCTGGCTCGTCGCACGGAAATTCGAGGGTGTGCCTTTAATTATCAGGCGCGCCCTAGCCCGGATATT
>CAYXRH010000207.1:0-7673 GCA_964466355.1 uncultured Thermodesulfobacteriota bacterium | reverse complement strand
AACCCTTACTAACTACCCTTATCTATAGATTACTCCTTAGAACGCTAATTGGTATGAGCCGCCTCGGCCGCCGTTCTCACCTCATCCCAATCCGACTCGGAGACGGCCCTTTTCTTGAACAAGGCCTCCAGCCTTTTCCGCTGCCTCTGGACTTGCTCGTGATTGGTTCTGGCGCTCTGAAGCTGGGCCTTGAGGACCTCTATCTCCTCGGGCCGCCGCCAGGACTTGAGCTCGGCCAAGGAGGCTCTGGCCGTATCCAGACCCGCCCGGGCCGCTCGAACGGCCAGGGCGTAATCCAAAGGCCGGAGCCTGAGCAGAACCTGGGCGGCCTTGACCTCGTCCCCGATGTCAACCAGGACCTCTTGGACCGGGCCGCCGACCAGGGCCGACAGGCGGGCGCTCCTTTGGGCCTCCAGGGTGCCGGTGGCCTGGAACGTGGGTCTGAAATCCCGCCTGACGACCTGGGCCACCTGGACCTTCTTGGCCATCAAAACCAGTTTGGCCCCGTCGCTCCGCCCCTCGTTGCTTTCACCGCTCCGGGCGCAGCCCCAGGCGGCGGCGAGAATAAACAGAGCCGCCAAGACCCCCAGGGCGTGCCGGGCCTTCCGCGCGGAGGCGATCCTTTTGTTCGCTTCACAATGACGCCAAGCCCGCGGCTTGATGCTTCGGTTCATTTGCTCACCTCGGTTGAAAGCTGGCCGGGGACGGCTGGTCGGACTGAGCCGCGCTGAATCGCCCTTTGAGCCAAACGGCCAGGTCGTCCATGACCGTGTAGACGCAGGGGATGACCAACAAGGTCAGAAAGGTGGAGGTCAGCATGCCGCCGATGACGGCCGCGCCCATGGGCGCCCGCGTCTCCCCGCCCTCGCTCAAAAACAGGGCCACGGGCACCACCGCCGCGGCGGTGGTCAAGGCGGTCATCAAAATCGGCCGCAGCCGCACCGGGCCCACTTTTTTGAGGGCATCCTCCCGCTCCAGGCCCCGGCTTCGAAGCTGATTGGCGTAATCCACCACCAAAATGGCGTTTTTGGTGACGATGCCCAAAAGCATGATAAAGCCGATGAAGGAGAAGATGTCCAGGGTCTTGCCGGTGACGAGCAGCATCCCCAACCCGCCGACCAGGGCCAGGGGAACGGACATGAGGACGGTGAAGGGGTGGACGAAGGACTCGAACTGGGCGCTTAGAACCATGTAGATCAAAAGCACGGCCACGCCCACGGCGTAGAGCAGGTAGCGGAACGACTCGGCGAATGCGCTCGAGGATCCGGACAAGGCCGTGGACCAGGTCGGATCTTGGGGAATGTGCCTGGCCGCGATCTGGTTGACCTGGTCAAGCCCCTCGGCCAGAGGCACGCCGTCCAGGTTGGCGTAGATGGTCACGGCCTGGCGCCGGTTGTAGCGGTTGATGGAAGCCGGTCCCAGGCCCTCTTGGAATTTGAGCAGGTTGGGGGTCTGGATCATCTCCCCAGTGGAGGAGCGCAGGACTAGGCGAAACAAGTCCTCTGGGTTGCTCCGAGCCTCCGGGGCGGCCCTGAGGCGGATGTCGTAACGGTCGCCGCCTTGCTTGAACGTGGCCACGTTCTGACCGCCCAGAAGAATGTAGAAGTTCTGGGCGATGCTCTGGACGTCAACCCCCAGGTCGTCGGCCAGGTCCCGGTTGATGACCACCTTGACCTCGGGCTTGATCAAGCGCAGGTCGCTGTCCACGTCAACGAATCCGGGCCTGGCCCGAAGCTCGGCCATTATGGCCGCGCTGACCTTGTCTAGCTCGGCCACGCTGGGCCCTTGAATGACGTATTGAATGTCGGCGTTTCGCTCCATGGCGCCCCCGAGGCTGGCCACGCTTTCGACGGAAATGACGGCCCGAGGCGCTTCTTGTGCAAAAAGGCGCCTCATCCGGGCCATGACCTCGGCCTGGCTGGCCCGGCGCTGTTGGACCGGCTTCAGATTGACAAAAAACAAGCCTTTGTTGACAGTGCCGGTGAGACCGATGCCGACCATGGCGCGGCTCACCTCGGGCTGGGCAAAAAGAATCCGCTCCAGCTTACGGGCCGTCTGATCGGTCTTTTGGAGCGACGTCCCGCTGGGCAGCTCAAAGTTGACCATGAACCGGCTCTCGTCGGCCTGGGTGACGAAGGTCTTTGGGACCAGGGGAATGAAGGCCACGCCGCCAGCGAAGACGACCAGGGCCAAACCCAGGGTCAGCCAGCGGTGGGCCAAGGCCTTGTTGAGGACCCTGGCGTAGGCTGACTCCAAGACCTCGAAGCCGCGCTCCAAAAGGCGGAAGATCCGGCCGCGGGTCTGGCTCGGCTTGAGCAGCCGGGAGCAGAGCATGGGCGTCAGGGTCAGGGAGATGATGACCGAGATCAAGACCGAAAGAGCCACCGACAAGCCGAACTGATAAAAGAAGCGGCCGATGAGGCCCTTCATGAAGGCCACCGGAAAAAACACGGCCATGATCGACGAAGAGGCGGCCAGAACGGCCAAAGCCACCTCGCTGGCCCCGACTTGAGCCGCCTCCAGGGCCGGTCAGCCCTCCTCCACGTGCCGGAAGATGTTCTCCATGACCACGATGGCGTCGTCGATGACGATGCCAATGGCCAGGGTCATGGCCAGCATGGTCATGTTGTTGATGGTGAAGCCCAGCCAGTACATGATGGCGAAGGAGGCGATGATGGAGGTCGGGATGGCCATGACCGAGATGAAGGTCATGCGCAGGTCGCGGACGAAAAAGAGCATCATCAGCGCGGTCAGGAGGGCCCCCAGGAAGAGGTCTCGGATGACTTCGTCCATGGACCTTTTGATGAATCCGGATTGATCAAAGGCGTAGTGAACCTTGATCCCTGGGGGGGCCTTCTTGACAATGTCATCGACGGCCTTTCTGACCGCCTCGGCCACGGCCACGGTGTTGGCGCCGGACTGCTTGCGCACCCCCAGCCCCACCGCTGGCAGGCCGTCGCAGCGGGCGATGGAGCGCAGATCCTCGGCCCCGTCCACCACCTCGGCCACGTCCTCGAGCCGGACCACGGCCCCGTTTTTGGCCGTGACGACCAGGTTTTCCAGCTCCGAGGCCGAGGTGTACTCACCCTTGACCTTGACCGCGAACTCCCGCTCCGGCTGTTCGATCCGCCCGGCCGGAAGCTCCACGTGCTTGGCCTGGATGGCCCCGGCCACGTCCAGGGCGGTTAAGCCCCGGGCCTCCAGCTCCTGGGGCTTGAGCCAAACCCTGATCTGCCGCTCCCGGAAGCCGCCCGTGGACACGGCTCCCACTCCGGGCACGGACTGGATGCGCTCCTTGAGGACCTTTTCGGCGTAATCAGCCAGAGCCCGATAATCGCCCGAACTGGTCACGGCCAGCCACATCACCGGAACGGCGTCCAGATCCACCTTTTGGATCAGAGGCGGCTCCACGTCGGCCGGCAGATCGCCGATGACGCGGTTGACCGCGTCGCGCACCTCCTGGGCGGCGACGTCCACGTCCTTGGACAAAACAAACTCGGCCGTGATCTGGGAGCGGCTGTCATAAGACGAGGAGGTGATGGTCTTGAGCCCCTCGATGGTGTTTATCTCCTCCTCCAAGACATCGGTCACGTCCGAGTCCATGATCTGAGGATCCGCCCCAGGGAGGGTCGTCGTCACCGTGACCACGGGTATATCCACGTCCGGATACTGGTCCACGCCCATGCCGGTGAAGGCGATGCAGCCGAAGATGATGATCCCGGCCGTGAAAAGCAGGGTCGTCACCGGGCGCTTGATGGCCGCGTCGGACAGAATCAATGTTCACTTCCCCTCTCAACCAAAACCGGCTGGTGCACCGGTCATGGCGAGCCTTGACGAATGAAAGGCCACGGCCAAGGCTCAGACGCGCCCTCTCACGGCCCCATGGCTGAATATGTCCCACAGTTGTTCCTCGTCGGCCTCGTCGCGGCGAGCATCCTCGGTTTCAAAAAAGTGTTCGTGATGAAGCCTCAGAATCCCTTCCAGGGTCAGAACAAGCAGCCGGGCGCCCACGGGCCGAAACTGACCCAGCGCGACGCCTCGGGCGAAGATGCCTTCCAGCTTGTCGAGAATGAGACGATAGTAGTTTACGAGCTCGTCGGTCACCCCGACCCCTGGTTGGCCGAACAAGCCCCTGGTCTCGCGTAAAACCAGCCTGAAGAATCGCGGACGCTCCCAAAGAAAATCAAGCCGGGCCTGAAAATAGGCCTTGATCTGGTCCCTGGGGCTGGTTTCTCGGGCCAGGGCCTCTCTCATTCTGTCTTGGAAAAGTCTGACCTTGTCTCGCAGAATCTCGGTGTAGAGATCTTCCTTGTTTTTGAAGAAATAATAGAGCCCTCCCACGGAGAAATCGGCCTGGTGCGCGATCTCCTCCATGGTCGCGCTGGCGAAGCCCTTGTCAAAAAAAACCTGTTCGGCCGCCTCCAGGATCTCGACCTGGTGACAGGCTTTCTGCCGCTCCCGGCGGGAGGGTTTTCGGGCCTTCACTGAGTCCATGCTTGGCTGCCCCTTTCGAGCGGTAATTCATAAACAGAATTTATATTCAGTTTCTAAGTCATAATTCGAATTTTGTCAAGGGCCGCGGCCCAAAAAAGATGAAGCTGGGATGACGTGGCGTGTTAAGGCTGGGTTTAGATGAGGCTTTCCGGCCCCAAAAGCTCGACCACCCGGGCGAAGAGCTCGGCGCTGGGCTGGACCCCGAAGCGCTCGTCCGCGGCCAGGACGGCCTCGAAGCGGCCGGGGGCCTCGAGGTGCAAAAAGACCGGCGCCTCGCCCGGGTGCTCCTTGAATATGACCTTCAGGGCGGTCAGGTTCTCTTCGGTGTGGGCCTCGACGTTGATTCTGATCCTGACCTCCTTGGTCAAACGTTCGGTCGCTTTGGAAAGGGGGATGATCTCCTTGGCCTTGAGGCTCAATCCAGCGTCGGAGTGGTTCAAGACGCCGAGAATGAGGATGGGGTCCTCCTCCTCCAAAAGAGGCCGGGCCGCGGTGAAGACCTGGGGCAGGCAGACGACCTCCGCCCGGCCGCTCAGATCCTCCAGGACGACGAAGGCCATGCGTTCGCCGTTCTTGGTGTTTATCTCCTTCTTGGAGGCGATCACCCCGCCGACCCACAAGGAGCTGTGGTCCGGGAAGGAGGTCAGTCCGGCCAAGGAGGCGTCGACGAAGCGCTTCAGCTCCTCGGCGAAGCGGGCCAGAGGATGCCCGGAGACGTAAAAGCCCAGGGACTCTTTTTCATATCCCAGGCGCATCGTCTCGGGCCAGGGCGACACTGGCGGCAGGGGCCTCAAAGGCTCAGTGGCGGGCCCGGAGCGCCCGAACAGGCTGAACTGGCCCTCTAGCCTCTCCTTCTGACGGCGCTGCCCCTCCTCCACCGCCTCGTCGAGCACGGCCATGAGTTGGGCCCTGTTTCCGGGCAGGGCGTCAAAGGCGCCGCACTTGATTAAAGACTCCACCACCCGCCGGTTGACCCGCCTCAAGTCCACCCGGCCGCAAAAATCAAAGAGATCCCGAAAGGGCGCCTCGCTCCGGGCCTCCAGGATGGCCTCGATGGCCCCTGAGCCGACGTTCTTGACCGCGGCCAGGCCAAAGAGGATGGCCTCGCCGTCCACGCTGAAGTCCTTGTGGGAGATGTTTATGTCCGGCGGCCGCACCTCGATGCCCAAATCCTTGCATTCAGCGAACAAGACCATGATCTGGTCCGAGTTGCCCGACCAGGAGGTGAGCTGGGCGGCCATGAACTGGACCGGATGATGGGCCTTGAGATAAGCGGTCTGAAAGGCGATGAGGGCGTAGGCCGCGGCGTGGGATTTGTTGAAGCCGTACTCGGCGAACTTGGCCATGAGGTCGAAGAGCTCGTTGCCCAGCTTCTCGTCGTGGCCTTTATTGAGCGCCCCCTCGACAAAGACCGTCCGCTGCTCCTCCATGACCCGGGCGATCTTCTTGCCCATGGCCCGCCTCAGAATGTCGGCTTGGCCCAGGGAGTAGCCGGCGATGACCTGGGCGATCTCCATGACCTGCTCCTGGTAGACGATGATGCCGTAAGTCTCCTTCAAGACCGGCTCCAGGTCTGGATGGGGATAGGTCACCTCGACCCGCCCGTGCTTGCGTTCGATGAACTCGGGGATGAGATCCATGGGGCCGGGGCGGTAAAGGGCCACCAGGGCGATGACGTCCTCAAAAGCCTCGGGCTTGAGCCTCACAAGAAGGTCCTTCATGCCCGAGGATTCGAGCTGGAAGACGCCGGTGCTGTCACCGCGGGAGAGCAGCTCAAAGGTCTTTTTGTCGTCCATGGGGATGCGGCGGATGTCAAAGGCCGGGTCTTGGCTCTGACGGACCAACCGGGAGGCGGCGTCGATGACGGTCAGGGTCCGGAGGCCCAAAAAGTCGAACTTGATCAGACCGACCTTCTCGACCCATTTCATGGAGTACTGGGTGACCATCTTGCCGTTGTGATCCTGATAAAGGGGCAGGTACTCCACCAGGGGCTTGTCAGCGATGACCACCCCGGCGGCGTGGGTCGAGGCGTGGCGGAAGAGCCCCTCCAGGCGCTCGGCCAGGGCCAGCAGTTCGGCCACCTTGGGATCGTTCTTCTTCAGCTCCCGCAAGCGGGGCTCCTGGGCCAGGGCCTTGGCCAGGGTGATGTTGAGCACGTTGGGGATGAGCTTGGCGATCTGGTCGACCCGGCCGTAAGGCAGGCCCAGGGCCCGGCCGACGTCGCGGATGACCGCCCGGGCCTGAAGCTTGCCAAAGGTGGTGATCTGGGCCACCCGATCCGACCCGTAGCGCTCGATGACGTAGGCGATGACCCTGTCGCGCTTTTCAAAGCAGAAGTCGACGTCAATGTCTGGCAGCGAAACGCGCTCGCTGTTCAAAAAACGCTCAAAAAGGAGGCCGTAGCGGATGGGGTCTAGATCAGTGATGCCCAGGGCCCAGGCCACCAGGGAGCCGGCGGCCGAACCCCGGCCCGGCCCGACCGGGATGTCCTGGACCCGGGCCTGGTCGATGAAGTCAGCCACCACCAGAAAGTAGCCGGCGAAGTCCATCTTGGTGATGACGTCCAGCTCATAATTGAGCCGCTGCTCATAAACCTCGGCCTGGCGGCCTTTAAAGCGGCCGTTGGCCAGGCGGCCGGTCAATCCGGCCACGGCCCGCTGGCGAAAGACCTCGTCCACGCCCTGCCCTTCGGGCAGAGGAAACCGCGGGAAGCGGTGCTGATCCAGCTCCAGTTCGAGGCAGCAGCGCTCGGCCACGGCGAGGGTGTTTTTGATCAGCTCCGGCTGATGCCTGAACCGCTCGATCATCTCCTCGGGCGGACGGAAGTAGAGCTGGTCCGTGGAGAATCTCAGCCTTTTTTCATCCTCGAGCTGCTTGCCGGTCTGAATGGCCAGGAGGACGTCGTGGGCCCTGGCGTCATCCTGGTCGAGGTAGTGGCAGTCATTGGTCGCCACCGCGGCCAGGTTCAAATCCTTGGCCAGCTTCAAGAGGCCGGGGTTGATGGCCGCCTGATCGGGCAGACCGGCGTCCTGAATCTCGATGAAGAAGCTTTCCGGGCCGAAGATCTCGCCCAGCCGTCCGGCCGCCTCCTTGGCCCGGGTCTCGTCCCTCTGGGCCAGGTAAAAGGCCACCTCGCCGTGGAGGCAGGCCGAGAGGGCGATCAAGCCGTGGTGATGAGC
>CAYXRH010000206.1:0-7686 GCA_964466355.1 uncultured Thermodesulfobacteriota bacterium | reverse complement strand
AATGGCGACCTCGGCCCCCGCCCGACGCAAACCCCCCGCCAATCCCCCCCCCCATGGTGCACCTCCAGAAGGAGTTCGCCGACGCGCCTGTCCCCCCGGGCGATGAGCCCCTCCACGTGGGCCCACTTGGGCCGGTCAAAGGTGACCCTGACCTCTCTCTGACCCTTGAGGGCCTTGCGGAGCATCCTGCCCCGTTGGTTCAGCTCCTTAATGGGACACATGGCCGCCCACTGCAAAGGGGTGTGCGGCTTGGGCACAAAGGTGCTCACCGAAAGGGTCAGGCGGCCGATTCTCTTTTGTCCGCCAAAGGTTCGGCTGACGTGGTGAATTATTTTCTTGGTCAGATCGCCGATGGCCTTCACGTCCGCCTCGGTCTCGCTGGGCAGCCCGATCATGAAGTAGAGCTTGAGATTGCTGATGCCGGCCTCCACGCTGATGAGGCCGGCCTGGAGCACGTCCGCCTCGCTCAAGTCTTTGTTGATCAGGTTTCTGAGGCGCTGGCTCCCCGCTTCGGGAGCCAAGGTGATCGTCTTGACCCCAGCCTGGGCTAAAAGGCTGGCCAGGGTCGGGGTGAGGGTGTCGGCCCGAAGCGAGGAGACGGACAATCTGGCCCCAGAGTGGACCGCGGCCAGGCACAGCTCCTCCACGCCGGGCAGGTCTGACACGGCGGCGCTGATGAGGCCGACGTGCCCGAATCGTTCGGCCCCTTTTTTGACCGCGGCCAAAAGTCTCTCGAATCGAGGCGCCCGGGGCGGGCGATGGATGTAGCCTGCGGCGCAAAAACGGCACCCGCGGCTGCATCCCCTGGAGATCTCGATGAGAAGGCGTCTGTCAAACTCGGTCCCGCGGGTGATTATCCTCGATTGGACCGGCTCCGCCAGCTCCTCAAGCCAGCGGCGCCTGACGCGGGAGGGCAGGCCTGAGGCCTTGATCTCGAAGCCGTTGAACCGACCTCGGGCGTTGTATCGCGGGCGGTAGAAACGAGGCACGTAGGCTCCGGCGACGCGCTGGCCGATGTAATGGAGCAGCTCCTCTCTCTCAGCCCCCCTGGCCGCTTCGAGGGCCTCAAGGAAGTCGGGCAGGATGGCCTCGGCTTCGCCGATCAGAATCGCGTCCACAAAGGGGGCGAGGGGTTCGGGGTTGAGGCTGGGCGCCACCCCGCCGGCGATGATGAGCGGATGCGCGGCGAGGCGTTCCTTGGCCAGAAGAGGCAGCCCGGCCAGGTCGATGAGCGTCAGCAGGTTGAGGTAATCGTTCTCAAAGGGGAGGGAAAAGGCGATTACCTCGGCCTTGGCCGCGGGCCGCTGCTCTTCCAGGGTCAGCCACGGCGTCTTGGTCCGGCGGTGCTCCTTCAAAGCTTCCGGGTCGGGCAGAAAGGCCCGGCGGCACTCGAGGCCGGGTCGATCCTGCAACAACCCGTAGACGGCCTGAAAGCCCAGATTGGACATGGCCAGATGATAGGTGTTGGCAAAGGCGGCCACAAATCTGGCCCCTCCGCCCGCCCGGCCCTTTTTGACGGGCTGCTCGGCGGCCAAAAGATCCTTCAACGCGGCCCTTATCCGCCAGGACATGACAGCTTAATCCGCGGCTCGCCTGATGAACGTCGGAACATCTTGATCGTTGAGATCCCAGCCGTTTCTGTCGAACTTTGATTCGGTTTCGGTCTCGGCCGCCGCCCCCTCGCGCAGGCAGGTCGGCCAATCCAAATCCTCCTGAACCCGGCGGCGCAGCTCGTTTTCAGCCTCCCGGCGGATGACCCTCATGTTCGGCCTGGTCAAAACGTCTTCCTGGGGGCCGATGCCCGTGGCGATGACCGTCACCCTGAACTCCTCGCCGGCCTCACGATCGACCACCCAGCCCCAGATGACGTTGGCCTCCTCGTCGGCCTCCTTCTGGATGAGGGTGTTGGCGTCCTGAAGCTCGGTCAGGGTCACCTCTGGCCCGGCGGTGATGTTGATTAAAAGGCCCCGGGCGCCGTCGATGGTGATGTCTTCGAGCAGCGGGTTGGAGATGGCCCGGTTGGCCGCCTCCACGGCCCGGTTGTCGCCGCTGGCCACGCCCGTGCCCATGAGGGCCAACCCTCTCTCGGCCATGACCGCCCTCAAGTCATTGAAATCCGGATTGATGTATCCTGGAACCGTGATCAGGTCCGAGATGCCCCTCACGGCCTGCAAGAGGACGTCGTCGGCCTGTTTGAACATCTCCAGGGCCTTGGCGTTCTTGGGGGCCGAGGCCAACAGCCGGTCGTTGGGGATGGTGATCAAGGTGTCCACCCGACCCTTGAGATCCTTGATGCCATCTTCGGCGACCTTCATCCGCCGGCGGCCCTCGAAATGAAAAGGCTTGGTCGTCACGGCCACGGTCAGGGCGCCTTGCTCCTTGGCCACCTCAGCCACCAGGGGCGCCGCTCCGGTCCCGGTGCCGCCGCCCAAGCCGGCGGTGATGAAGATCATGTCCGCCCCTTCGACCACCCGCCTCAGGGTGTCCAGGTTCTCTTCGGCCGCCCGGCGGCCCACCTCTGGGTCTCCGCCGGCGCCGAGGCCCCGGGTCAGCTCGCACCCGAGTTGGATCTTCACCTCGGCCGGCGAGTTCTCCAGAGCCTGAAGATCGGTGTTGGCCACGATGAACTCCACGCCGCTCAAGCCCGCCTTGATCATGTTGCTCACGGCGTTGCCGCCGGCGCCGCCCATGCCAATGACCTTGATTTTGGCGCCTTGATTGGTCTCAACCATTTGAAATGTCATACTCCTTACCTCCCCTTTCCTCTGGCCTCCTAAAAAACCTCCCTGAGCCAATTTATAAACCGGGTCCAGGCCTTGTTGAGGCCCGGAGCCTTGTCGCTGAGTCTTGGTTTGGCCCCGCTCTCCTCCTGGGCGCCGTAAAGGACCAGCCCCACCGCCGTGGCGTAGAGGGGCGAGTTGATGACGTCGGTCAAGCCGCTGACCCCGACGGGATAACCGATCCTGGTCGGTAGGTTGAAGACCTGCTCCGCCAGTTCGGTCAGGCCGTCCACCAGGGCCGAGCCGCCGGTGACGACCACCCCGGCCGAGGCGAGCTCCTTGAGTCCTTGCCGCGAAAGCTCTATCTCGGTCAGGGACAGGATCTCCTCCACTCTGGCTTCGATGATCTCGCCCAGAATCTGGCGCGACAAGACCCGCGGCTCCCGTCCGCCGGTGGAGGGAACCTCGACGTTCTCATCCCGGCCGATGCGGCTGATGAGGCACGAGCCGTAGCGTTTTTTAATCTTCTCGGCCGCCGCGTCCGGGGTGCGCAGGCCGATGGCGATGTCCTTGGTCAGATTGGCTCCGCCCAAGGAGAGGACCCAGCTGTGGCGGATGG
The DNA here is from genome assembly GCA_964466355.1 of uncultured Thermodesulfobacteriota bacterium. Lineage (GTDB taxonomy): Bacteria > Desulfobacterota > Desulfarculia > CAYXRH01. The sequence continues at coordinate 4,347 of CAYXRH010000206.1, read as the reverse complement.
TGCCGCCCAAAAACACGGCCATGTCAATGGTGCCGCCCCCAAAATCGAGCAGAACCACGCCCAGATCCTTCTCGTCCTGGGACAAGACCGCTTCGGCCGAGGCCAGGGCTTCCAAGACGACCCCGCGAACGTCCAACCCGGCCCGGTTGCAGCACTTGACCAGATTCTGAACCGCCGTGGAGGCGCCGGTGATGATGTGCACCTTGGCTTCGAGCCTCACCCCGGTCATGCCCCGGGGGTCGAGGATGCCGCCCTGCCCGTCCAGAAGGAACTCCTGGGGCAAGGTGTGGATCACCTCCCGATCGGTGGGGATGGCCACCGCCTTGGCCGCGCCGATGACCCGCTCCACGTCCTGATCAGACACCTCGCCCCCCTTGACGGCGATCACGCCGGGGGAGTTGAGGCTCTGCACGTGCCCGCCGGCCATGCCGACCCAGACCTCCGAGATGTCGCAGCCGGCCATCAGCTCCGCCTCTTCAATGGCCCGCTTGATGGAGGCCACCGTGGCTTCGATGTTGACCACCACCCCCTTGCGGATGCCCTTGGAGGGGTGAGTGCCGATGCCGATGACGTGCACCCCGTCGGACATGGCCTCGCCGACCACGGCGCAGACCTTGGTCGAGCCGACGTCCAAGCCGACGACGACCCGCCCCTGCTCTTTTTTTTGACCGCTCATCCCTCAACCTCTGTCCAGGCCGACGTACGCCCGGTCAATGATGCGCAGGTCGACGTACTTGGCCCGGGACCAAAGGCCCCTGGACTCCAGGTCTGACTTGACTTTGCGCCAACGCTCAAGCTTGAGGCCGAAGCCCCCGCTGCCGAGGATGACCCGCGGGCCCCTGTCCAAGGGATGGACGATGAGGCCCTGCTCAGCCGTGACCTGAATCTCCGAGATCTGACTCGAGCTGAGAGGCGCGCCCCGGCCGTCGAGGAGCCGGATCACCTCCCTGGCCGCGGACAGCGAGCGCCGCTCCTCGTGGCGATCCAAGCGCTCGGGGTCCAGGCCGGTGATGACCGGCAGGTCCAGAGATTTCGCCACCTCGTCCGCCGCGAAAACGACGCCCTCGTCGCCCAGGCACCACGCCTTGTCCGTCAAAATGACCGCCACCGGCCGACGCTCGGTCAGATGGATCCTCAGCTCGTCGGGCAAGATTCGTCGAGCGCTGACCCGGGCCACCCAGGGCGAGGCCTTGAGCCTGGACTCCACCGCGGTCAGGTCGAGTTCGAGAAGGCTCACCCCTAACTTCAACCCGGCCAGGGCCATGACCTGGCTCTGGTCAAGATGGCGCTGACCGACCACGCTCAGCCTGGTCAACTGGAACAGGGAGCTGGCCATGAGGACCTGGTAGCCGACCACCAAGCCGAGGCTGACAACGCTCAAGCCGCCGAGGAGGGTCAAGCCCAAACCAAAGCTTTTCACTCTCAAACCCCAGTCAACCCTGGGCTTGACCTTGCGGTTGGCCTTGGCCCAGCCGAGGAAAAACCCGAGCCTCATCGCAGCAGCCTTGGCCATCTCTCCCTCCCTGGACCCAAAAATCTCACTTCAGGCTCCAAATTTACGCCGAACTTGTCCGCCACCTCGGCCCTGACGCGCTCGGCCAGGGTGAGGACCTCGGCGGCGGTGGCCCGGCCGAGATTGACGATGAAATTGGCGTGGACCGGCGAGATCAGGGCCTCGCCCTCCCGGGCCCCTTTCAAGCCGGCCGCCTCGATGAGCCGACCAGCGAAGTCGCCCGCCGGGTTTTTGAAAAATGACCCGGCCGAAAGCTGGCCCCGGGGCTGACGTTGGCGTCTCTGCTCCAAGGCCCGCTTGATTTGAGCGGCCACCGCCTCTGGCTCGACCAGGCGGCTTTCGAGCGTCACGGCCACCACCACCGCGCCGGGGGGCAAGCTTAAGGCCCGGTATTCAAACCGCAAATCCTGGGCCTCGACCTTCCGGCGGGCCCCGGAGCCGTTTATCATCTCGATGCGGCGGACCACCTGGCCCATGCTGCCCTGCTCGGTGCCGGCGTTGGTGACCACCGCCCCGCCCACGGTTCCGGGCACCCCGGTCAAAAACACCAGATCAACCCAGCCCTTTGCCCCGGCCTCGGCCGTCAGGCGGCTGATCTTCAACCCGGCCCCGGCCTCGAGGCGGACAAAGCTGCGGCCAGAGCCTTTCGAGCGGAGGCGGTCAAAGCCTCGCCTCAGGACGACCACCACCCCCCTCAACCCCTCGTCGCTGATCAAGACGTTTGAGCCAGCGCCCAACACAATCAAGGGCAGGTTTTTTTGGTTGGCCCAGGCCACGACCGCTTCCAGCTCCTCGAGGCTGCGGGGCAGGCAGAGCATCTCCGCCGGACCGCCGATGCCAAAAGACGTCCATTCGGCCAGAGAGGCTTCTCGCCTCATCTCCACCTCTGGCCAGGCGGTCACGGCCGCCCCTCTTTGGCCAGAAATTTGGGCCCGATCCGCCACACGTCGCCGGCGCCGAGAGTGACCAGCAGGTCGCCCGGCTCCAGTCGCCGGTCCAGATCCGGGGCCAACTCGGCCCACCCCGCGGCGTACCTGACGCCCTGGTGGCCGTGTTGCCTCACCGCCTCGGCCAGCTCCGCGGCCGTGACCCGTCCCGGCGGCTCCCCGGCGGCGTAGATGGGCAGAACCCAGACCAGGTCAGCGGCGTAGAAAGCGGTGGCGAAGCGATCCAGCAGAAAGTCGGTCCGGGTGTGGCGGTGGGGCTGAAAGACGACGGCCACCCTTTTTTCTGGCCAGCAGGCCCTGATCGTCTCCAGGGTGGCCATGATCTCCGTGGGGTGGTGGGCGTAGTCGTCCAGGACCGTCACCTCGTCTCTTTGGCCCCTGATCTGAAAGCGCCGCTCAATGCGACCCATGTTCCTGAGCCCCGAAGCGATGGCCTCAAAGGACAGCTCCAATTCCAGGCCGACCCCCACCGCCGCCAGGGCGTTGAGGACGTTGTGGCGGCCCGGGGCCGGAAGGTCGATGAAGCCCAAAGCCTCTCCCTGGCAAAGAACCTTGAATCTCATCCCCAGGCCCTGGACCTGGACCTCCACGGCCTGGAGATGAGCCTGAGCCGAAAAGCCGTAGGTCAAGTAGCGTTTGGTCAGCTCTGGAATGAGCCCCTGGAGGCTGGGGTCGTCGAGGCAGATGACGCAGAAGCCGTAAAAGGGGACTTTGTTCAAGAAATCGAGGAAGGTCTGGCGGATGTGGTCGATGTCCCGGTAAAAGTCCAGGTGTTCGTGGTCAATGTTGGTCACCACGGCGATGGTCGGGCTCAAGGACAGAAATGAGCCGTCCGACTCGTCGGCCTCGGCCACCAGAAACTCGCCCTCGCCCAGACGGGCGTTGGTCGAGCCCAGAACCTCGAGGCGGCCGCCGATGATCATCGTCGGATCCAGGTTGCCGTGGGCCAAGACCGAACCGATCATGGTCGAGGTGGTGGTCTTGCCGTGGGCCCCGGCCACGGCGACGCCGTACTTGAGGCGCATCAGCTCGGCCAGCATTTCAGCCCTGGGGATGACCGGGATGTGCGCCGCCCGGGCCGCGGCGATCTCGACGTTGTCCGGCCCGATGGCTGAGGAGACCACGACCACGTCCGCGCCGGCGACGTGATCAGGGCTGTGCCCCTCGAAGATTCGACCGCCCAGCTCGGCCAGGCGCTGCGTGACCGAACTCATTTTGATGTCAGAGCCCGAGACGACGTGGCCCTGGTTCAAGAGAAGCTCGGCGATGCCGCTCATGCCGATGCCGCCAACGCCGACGAGGTGGATGTGCTGATGGCGCTTGTACATCAGCCCTTCCTCGCCTCGGCGGCCAGGCTCATCAGCAGGCCGGCGGTGATAAAGGTGACCACCAGGGAGGAGCCGCCGTAAGAGATCAAGGGCAGGGTCAAGCCGGTCGTGGGCACCAACCCCAGGACCACGGTCATGTTGACCAAGGCCTGGAGGACGATGAGCAGGGTCAGACCGCAGGCCAGGTAGCGCCTGAAAGGGTCGCTCGTCGTCCGGGCCCAGTGGAGCCCGCGCCAGGCCAGGATGACGAACAACCCGACCACCCCGACCACACCGACGAAGCCGATCTCCTCGCCCAGGACGGCGAAGATGAAGTCGGTGTGGGGCTCGGGCAGATAGCCCAGCTTTTGGTGTCCCGAGCCGAGCCCGACCCCGAACAGGCCGCCGCTGCCGAGGGCCAGGAAGGAGTGGATGATCTGAAAGCCGGAGCCGAGGGGGTCCCGCCAGGGATCGGCGAAGGCGATGACCCGCTCGACGCGGTAGGGGGCCATGACGATCAGGCCCACCCCGGCGGCGACCGCCCCGGCGACGAGGCCGAGGAGATGGACGACTCGCACGC
>CAYXRH010000205.1:4376-7709 GCA_964466355.1 uncultured Thermodesulfobacteriota bacterium | reverse complement strand
GGGTGGCCCCACCCGCGTGTATTTCCCGCCCCGGGCGGGGGCGCGGGGGGGGACGACGATGCTCCCGTAGCGGTCGTCGCCCACGAAGGGCTGGAGCAGATCCGGCAGATGGAAGGAGCCCTGGCCCCTTATGTCCAAGGGGTTGATGGGCTCGCCGTAGACCAAAAGGTATTCCCGCTCCTTGACGAACTTGACCACGGGGTCGCTCAGGGGCGGCAGGTCGAGTCCGTTCACGGCGCACATGTCGGCCAGGAGGGAGCACATGCCGCCCGAGGTGGAGACGATGAGCAGCCCCTCCGACTCGGGCTCGGGACAGGCGGCGAAGAGGTTGGCCTCCTCGGCCAGGTCGTCCGGATAAGGCGTCCGGATGACCCCCCACTGGTCAAACACGGCCTCGTAAACCTCGTCCGCGCCGGTGAGGGCGCCGGTGTGGGAGAGGGCCTGGCGGGCGCCCCTTGCGGAGCGGCCGACCTTGACGGCGATGATGGGCTTGCCGGCCTCAAGCGCCTCCGCGGCCGCTTCAGGGAAGCGCCGCGCCTCCTTGAGGCCTTCCAGGAAGCAGGCGATGGCTTTGGTCTGGGGGTCGCGGACGAGATGGCGGATGAAGTCGATGGACTCCAGGGCGGCCTCGTTGCCGGTGGAGATGACGTGAGAGAACTTTATGTGGCGGTCAATGGCCGGGGAGAGGATCGAGGCAAAGGCCATGGCCCCGCTCTGGGAGACGAGGCCGACGTGGCCGGGCTTTATGTTCATCTGAAAGTAACCGTGGATCATGGCCTTACCACCGGGCGCGGCCAGACCGAGGGAGTTGGGGCCGCAGACCAGCAAGTCGGATCCTTGGGCCAGCTTTTTTATCTCCTCTTGCTCCCTCCGGCCCTCCTCGTCGGCTTCGGCGAACCCGGCGCTGATGATCAAAGCCGCCTTGACGCCGCTGGCGACGCATTGCTTTAGGGTGGGCAGGACCCTCTTTTGCGAGACGATGATCACCGCCAGGTCCACCGGCTCCGGGAGGTCTTCGAGGCTGGGGTGGCAGGGCCTGTCGCCGATGCGGTCGTATTTGGGGTTGATCAAAAAGAGCTTGTCCGGGTCGAACCCGCCGTGGAGGATGTTGTTGATGAGGCGGTGGGCGTAGCCGCCGCTGGCCTTCCTAGAGGCGCCGACCACGGCCACCGAGGCCGGCGAAAGCAGCGGTCTGAGATCGGGTGGCGAGTCTTGGGGCATCGAGGGGTTCTCCTGGGGCATCCTCAAGGCCGCGGTCCGTAGGGCTATCTCATCATCACCGAGGGCAGCCAGAGAGAGATCTGGGGGAAGAGGAGACAAAGCGCCGTGGCGATGAGCAGAATGGCCACAAAGGGCAGGACGCTGATGATGATCAGCGACAGCGGCTCGTTGACGATCCCCTTGACGGTGAAGATGTTCAGGCCCACCGGCGGCGTCAGCAGGGCGGTCTCGATGAGCATCATCAGCACCACCCCGAAGACGACCGTGTCTATGCCCAGGGCCGGCAGCATGGGGGCCAGGACCGGAACGGTCAGGACGGTGATCGAGCCGCCGTCCAGGAACATGCCCAGGAGCATGTAGAACAGGACCAGGAGCATGATCAGCATGAAGTTGGACATCCCGGAGTTGACGATGGCCTCGGTCAGGTTGGTCGGGACCTGAAGAAGGGTGATCACGTTGGACATGGTCAGGGCCCCGACCATGATCATCAGGATCATGGTCGAGATGGTGCTGGACTCCATCAAGCAGAGGACGAAGTCGTGCCAGGTCATGCGCCGGTAAATGATGGTGCACAGAAGGGAGTAGATGACCAGAATCGCGCCGGCCTCGGTGGGCGTGGCCAGGCCGGAGTAGATGCTCCCCAGGACGAATATCGGCCCCAGCAGGATTAAAAAGGACTTCTTCAGGGAGATGAAGCGCTCGCGCCAGGAGAAGGGCGTTTTTTGGTATTGGCCGGTCAGCTTGCAGACGACGATGACGTAGATGCTGAACATGACCACCAGCATCGAGCCGGGGATGAAGCCGGCCATGAACAGCTCTCCGACCGAGGTCTCGGTCAAAAATCCGTAAACGATGAAGCCGATGGAAGGAGGGATGATCAACCCCAGGGAGGTGCCCGTGACCGTGCCGATGACCAGGGTCTTGTCGTAGCCCCGGTCCAGAAGGGGTTTCATGGCCACCAGGGTGACGATGGCCGTGACCGCGGTGGAGGAGCCGATCATGGCCGCCAAAACGCCGCCGGTGATGCAGGTGGCCACGCCCAGTCCGCCCGGCAGCCAGGCGAACCACTTGGCGCTGAGGTCGTACATCTGCTCTCCCAGCCCTGACCGGGCCAGGATCACCCCGCCCAAGGAAAAGAGGGGAATGGCCAGCAGGACGAAGTTGTGGACCGTCTTCTCGGCGACGATGGGCAGGGTGTAGAGTCCGTTGATGGAGCCGTGAAAGAACAAGAGGCCGATGAAGCCGACCACGCCCAGGCCGAAGGCGATGGGCACCCCCCACAAGAGCAGCGCCAGGGCCGTTATCAGCACGCCCAGGGCCTGGTTCACGCTGAAGACCCCCAGGCCCACTCCGATGGAGATAAAATAGAGCAGGAGCATTGCCCCGGAGTTGGCCGAAAAGCCGGTTCCCCGTTCCACCTGACCATTTTTCAAGGCGTTGACTCGCCAAAAGACCTTGCGCAGGGTCTGGAGCAGACAAGCCGCCATGCCCAGGGGGAAGGCCAACCTCAGGACCCACAGGGGATAGCGGATCGCCCCGGAGCTCATGGAGCCCATCTCATAGGACTCGATGAAGGCGTCAAAGCCGAAGACGCCCAAGGAGACGATGTAGAAGAGGGTCGTCAAATCCGTGGCCACGCCGAGAATTTCTCTCGATCTCGGGGCGAATCTGGTGACGAAGACGTCGCAGGAGACGTGCTTCTCCTCTCTGATGCCGTAGGCCGAGGAGAGGAAAGGGAACCACATGAAGGCCAAGAGGCACAAGGACATGACCCAGTCGTGGGGGTGGTTGAAAAAATAGCGCATTCCGGTCTCGTAACAGACCACCAAGGAGACTAAAAGCATCAGCACGCCGGCGATGAAGTTGCCGGTGAACGAGATTTTGTCGATGAGCTTGCCTGTGGATCCAAACAAGGTGCTCCCTCCCCCGCGGCCTCAGACGTCCCCGAAGCTTCCTCTCGGTCCGGGCGGACCCGTGGGGGGGGCGGGGGGCCCCCCCGGGGGGGGGGAGGTGGGCGGGGGGGTGGGTGGTGGTGGGCGGCGGATCGCCCCGGAAGGGCTCGGTCTGATCGATGGCAGATTCGTAGTCGATGGACTCGATCGGGCCCGGGAC
>CAYXRH010000205.1:0-4366 GCA_964466355.1 uncultured Thermodesulfobacteriota bacterium | reverse complement strand
GCCGGGGCGGACCGGTGCGGGCCCAGTGGGCCCGCACGGGCATCGAAGCGATTACTTGGTCTCGTCCAACAGGGCCCAGAGCTCCTCGTACTTGTCGCCGAGAACCTTCTTGGAATAGGCCATCATCGCCGGCCTGACGATGGCGATGAGCTTCGCTTTTTCCGCCGGCGGCATGTCGTAGAGCAGCTTGGCCTTGGTTTTCAGGAACGCCAGATCCTCCTTGTGCTCCTTGGCCACAAAATCCCGCGTCCACTTCTCCAGCTTTTGGGCCTGATCGGCGAAGAGCTTCTGATCCTCGGGCGAGAGTTTCTGCCACACGTCCTTGTTGATGACCAGCCAGAAGCTCATGAAAGGCAGGGTCGGGTCAACGGTCAGGTAGGGCGCCACCTCGTACAGCTTGGCCCGGCGGAAGCGGGAGGGGCCGGTGGTGCAGGCCTGGATGGTGCCCCGCTGCAGGGCGGTGTAGATCTCCGAGGAGCTCATCTCCACCGTGACCGCGCCCAGGGTTTTGTAGACGATCGCCTGGGCGGTGCCGGAGGTGCGCATCTTGAGGCCCTTGTAATCCTCGACCGTCTTGATCGGTTTGTCGGACCGGCCGACGAGGCCGGCTCCGTAGGCCAGGGCGCCTAAAAATTTGGCGTTGAAGTACTTGTCAAACTCGCCGGCGGCGATCTGGCGGACTTTGGGGTTGTCAACGAAGCGGTAATAGTGCTCGTAGCTGCTCCAACAGCCCTGGGCGCCGAAGGAGCCGATGAACTCCAGGGCCGGCGAGCGGCGTCCGACCATGGCCACGTGAAGGATGGCCATGTTGACCTGGTCTTTGGCCAGGGCTGGGATCATGTCCTTGTGGTTATAAAGGGAGCCGGCGCCGTGGTGGGTGATCTTGATCCGACCGTCGGTCTTCTGAGCGATGATGTCAGCGTATCTCTTGGCCGCCAGCTCGAGGCAGGATTTGGGCGCCAGGGCCGAGGCGAAGGTCAGTTTCATCGTCTCGGCCGCGGCCGGGCCGGCTTTGACCAAGCCGACTCCCAAAACCATGACCAGGCAAACCCCAAACCAACACACACCTTTCTTGAACATACAATCCCTCCCGTAGATGTTGGTGAATGTTAAGCGCCTTTCATTCTAATCCACAACCCTATTCTTTGACCAGCCGCTGATTCGGCCCGCGATTTATGAGGCTTCGGCGGCCGGATTGTTTTCAGGGTTTTCGGCTCGACCTCAATGGAGATCACGCCCCGAGGCTTCATTTCTTCCCCCAGACTCCCTTTTATCGCCCTCGCCGGGCGGCTAGCCGGGTCTCAGTCTTGAACTGACGATCTCGGCCAGGTCAAAGACGACCTTGTCCGCGGTGTACTTTTTGACGCCGTCGGTGAGCATCAGCAGGCAGAAGGGGCAGGCCGTGACCACCGTCTTGGCCCCGCTCTCCAAGGCCTCTTGGGCCCGGAGCTGGTTTATGCGCTCGCCGGCCTCCTCACTCCAGTAATTGCCCCCCCCGCCGCCGCAGCAAAGGCTTTCCGTGCGGCTGCGCTTCATCTCTATGAGCCGTCCGGCCGAGGCGAGCACCTCCCGTGGCTCGTTGACGATGCGGTTGTGTCGGGCCAGGTAGCAGGGATCGTGAAAGACCATCTCCTCGAGGTCAGCCGTGAGGGTGAGGGCGCCCGTCTTTATGAGTCGGCTCAACAAAACCGGGTGGGCGATGACTTCATAATCCGCCCCCAGATCCCGATAGTCGCGGTCAAAGCTGGTGTAGCAGTGGGGGCAGAGGGTGATGATCTTTCTGACGCCCAAGGTGTCCAGGTCCTCGATGTTCTGCCGGGCGATCTCGAAAAAGAGAAAGTCGTGCCCCATCTGCTTGGCCGGGTCGCCGGTGCAGCGGCTCTCCTCGAGGATGCCGAAGGAGACCCCGGCCGCCTCAAGAATGCGGACCATGGCCCGGGCCACGGCCTGGGCCCGCTCCTCGTAGGTCACGGCGCAGCCGGTCCAGAGGAGATATTCGCTCCGGCCAGCTTCAAAAAGGGGCGCCTCGATGTCTCGGCGCCAGTCCCTGGGGCCGGCGCCGGTTCCGAAAAAGGGGTGCTGCCTCGCTTCGAGGCTCTTGAGGGCCTGGGCCATGACATCCGGCATTTCGGAGCGCTCCATGACCAGATGCCGCCTCAGTTGGCCGATGGCCTGGGGCTGTTTGACGTAGGCGGGGCAGACCTCCAGGCAGGCGGCGCAGGTCCGGCACTCAAATATGGCCTCTGGCCCGACGGCTTCGAGGAGCGAAGCATCGTTCATCCACTCCCGGGCCAGGTACTCGGCCAGGGTGATGATGACCCCTTTGGGCGAAAGGCTTTTTTGACTCAAGACGGCCGGACAGACCTCGTGGCAGCGTCCGCACCACACGCAGGCGGCGAAATCGAGGAGGCTTTTCTGGTCGAACTCGGCCAGGGCGGCCACGCCAAGGCCGGGCTCCACAGCCTCCTCGTCCTCAAAGGCCTCGAAGTCAATGGCCTCCATCTTGATGCCCGACTCATCGTCGCCCACGGCGGCGTTCAAGGGGACGAGGATCAGATGCCTCAGGGGCGAGAAAGGGATCGAGGCGATGAGCCCCAAAGCGCCCAGCCCGTGAGCCCACCAGGCCAAGGCGTGCCATCGGCCCTGGCCGCCCAGGTGGCCCAAGACTGGGGCGAGGAGGTTACCCACAAAGGCGCCCTCCTCAGGCCCGGTCAGAGAGAGCCTCAACCCCTCCACCAAAAACCCGCTGACGATCACCGCCAGGAGCCAGAGCCCGCTCAAGACAAAGCCTTTTTTGGACTTCACGGCCTCGAGCCGCTTCTTGGGAGACGCTCTCAAGAACAAAAACCCGCCGAGGCCGATCAGGGCCGCCAGCCCGGCCAGATCCAGGCCAAAGGAGGTGAACCAGACGTTGAAGCGCCCCTCAAAGACGGGCAGGCCGAAGAGGATGTTGAGCAGGATCAGGAAAGTGCCCAGAAAGAGGAGGGCCATGCCCCACAGCAAAAGCCCGTGACAGAGCCCGGGCACGAGATCTTGATAGAGCCGGAGGCCGAGGACGGCCTTGATCAGCAAGGCCGGGTTCAAGGCCCCAGGGAGGCCCCCGGCCCGCCTCGGCCGGCGGGCTCGGCCGCGGCGAATCAGCTTCCAGTGGCGGCGGAATCCAAAGGCCAGCGCGGCCAGGGCCGGGGCGGCCAGGACGTCGATGAGCCAGCCGTGGCTTATGTTCCAGTAGGCCACCCGGACCAAATTATTGGCCCTCCTTGAGAATTTCGATGAGTCCCGGCACTATCTTTTTGTAATCGCTCACGATCCCGAACTGGGCCCGCTTGAAGATGTTGGCCTCCTCGTCCTTATTGATGGCCACCACGCACTTGGCCTTGGCGATCCCGGCCAGGTGTTGGCTCGCCCCCGAGACCCCCACGGCGAAGTAGATGGTCGGGGCGACGATCTTGCCGGTCTGGCCGATCTGCAGCGTCGGCGAGGCCCAACCCTCGTCCACCGCCCCCCGGGAGGCCCCGACCGCGCCCTGGAGCAGGCCGGCCAGCTCGTAGAGAGAGCCGAAGTTCTTCTCACCGCCGACGCCGCGGCCGCCGGTGACGATGACGGCCGCCTCTTCCAAGGGCACCCCCGCGGGCTGGTCCACCTTTTCTTCAATGAGGCTCACTCGTTCCTCGCTCAAGTCCAGCTCCTTCGGCGCGGTGGCGTCTGAAAGCGCCTCGGGCTCGAAGTATTTCCGCCTCACGGTCAAGACGAGGGGCCGGGCGGTGAGGCGGTAGGTGGCCACGGCCTTGCCACCGTACATCGGCTTTTCGACGATGACCGCCTCCTGGTCGAGGCTCAGGGCGGTCACTTCGGTGACGACCGCGCCCTCGAGCCTCACCGTTAGGGGGCCGGCCAGCTCCGTGCCCAAGGCGGTGGCGCTCAAGATGACGGCCTCGTACCCTTGGTCTTTCAGCCACTCGCTCAGGCCGGAGATTAAATTCGGGCCCAGGGTCTCGAGGCAGATGAAGGCCTGGTCGTGGCGGCCCGGGACCTCCCCCTGGCCCAGGGCCAGGACGTGGGGATCGCCCCCGAGGAGCCTGGCGGCGGTGATCAGCTCGCCCAGCCTCTGCGGATCCAAGACGTCAATGACGATGGATCTCACAGGAGCCTCTCTTCCTTGAGGCGAGAGAGCAGAAGGCGAACCGCCTCCCCCGGCTCCTCGGGGTCCAGGAACTCGCAGATCGACTCCATCTTGGGAATCTCCACCCCCTGCTCCTCGAGGGCCGCGGCCTCGGCCGGGAGGGCGCTCCATTTGCGGACCGGCTTTTTCTTGGCCGCGAAGATGAGCCGCACCGGCGGAATGCGGGGCACGTTTTTGGGGTCG
>CAYXRH010000204.1:5377-7722 GCA_964466355.1 uncultured Thermodesulfobacteriota bacterium | reverse complement strand
AACCCTTACTAACTACCCTTATCTACAGATTACTCCTTAGAACGCTAATTGGTATTAGGCTCGCTTTAGGGCGGCCCCGAGTCGAATTCTTCTCCGGCGGGGCCGCTTTTCCTTCCGCTCGCCAAGGCCTGTCACCCTCACCCTCAAATTCGTTCGAACAACCAAACCAAAATACTACCTTACTTGAATAAACGCTAATTGGTATCAGATCATAATATAGCCATTGTTGACCCCATTAACGCTTCCGTGATCCCATTTTTATATCGCCTCAGTATAGCCATTTATGATCCCATTAATGGGATCATGATCCCCTTTTCTCCCAAACTGCGTTCCGACCGCCTTTGATGCAGGTGATTCTTTCCTCGTCACGTAGCTTGCGCAAAACCCGCTTGATCGTCGGCCGGCTGACGTTGGGACAAGCCCGAGCCAGATCCCCATATTGGAATTGGGTTGGAAGCCTTTCTATGGCAAAGAGGACCATCTCCGATTTGGCGCCGTGAGAGGTGGTCAGCTCACCAACCCGGTGCTCAAATTCCCGGTAGGCCCCAACTAGCATAACTCCCAGGAAGTATTCCCACCAGGGCAGCAGGTCGTGCCCTCCCTCGTGCCAGCCCTGAGACGATTGAAACAGGGATTCGTAGTAGCCCTGGCGCTGGTTTTCGATTAGGTGCTCCAGGCTGATATACCGGCCGACTTTGTAGCTGGCGTGATAAAGCAGCAGCAAGGTTAGCAGCCGGGCCATGCGGCCGTTGCCGTCTATGAATGGATGAATGCATAAAAAGTCGAGTACATAGGCCGGAATGAGCAAGAGCCGATCGACCTCGCCGCGGTTCCAGTGATCCCCAAATTCCGCGTGTAGCTTTTCCATGGCCTCCGACGTTTGGTGGGCTGGAATAGGCTTGAATCGGATCAGCTTCGTTCCATCTGCTTGGATCTCCGCGATCTCGTTGTCAATAGGTTTCCAACGGCCGCCCTGCTGCGGGAGATGCTGGTAGAGCTCACGATGGAATTGCAACACTACGCCGGTGGTGAACGGAATATTGGCGTGATTAGCGTGGATCGTGGCCAGGACATCCCGGTAGCCAGCGATTTCCTGCTCGGATCGATTCTTGGGTTTGATTTTTTGTTCAATCAACTTCTTGATTCTATCAGGCGGGGCTTCGATTCCCTCTATGCGGTTGGAGGATTCGATGCTCTGGATGATGGCCACCTGCTTGAGTGTTTCCAGCACCTGGGGCGTCTGCTGGGTGAAGAGGGCCTCTTTGCCTTTGAATTCACCGATTAGACGGATTGTGCTAAGCAACCCATGAGGAACTGTTTGATTCAGCAGGAAACCGGCATCAAAGGATTTCATGGGCTTTTACTCCAGCACGGTAAGAATCTTAGTAGATTCCTTGTCCTTGATTAGCTCGTCCAGATACCCCTCGAACCGCTGCTGTGGGGTCAGGTCTTGTTTTTTGCTCATTTGTGATAGTTTTTTCTATTACCAGGCCACTTCATATAAAGATACCTTGATACCGTATATCATCTCACACCCCAAGGCGAGGCCGAAAGGCCAATCTTCGAGGATAACCGGGGCCGTGAGAATTTTGTGTATATCCTAACGTTTAGCGCTGAGAAAAGCAAGATCTGCCCCCACTACCGCTCAAGACCTAACCTCACCCCCTGAAAAGAATCTTGACAGACATCTTTATTTCCATTATGTTTCCTATTGGTAAATACTTGAGAAATGTGAGCCTGGACCCGTCTTGTGGACCGCGCCAGAATTCTGGAGAAGATAAAGCAGCTCAGGAAAAGCTATGCTTTGACCCTGGATCAGATGTCCGACATGACCGGCCTGTCAAAGGGCTACCTGTCTAAAATCGAAAACTCCAAATACAAGAACCTGCCGCCGCTGTCCACGCTGCACAAGATCGCCGAGGCTTTCGGGGTGAAGCTGACCTGGCTGCTGGCCGAGGACGAGGCTGAGGCTGAATTCAGAAAGATATCCATTTTAAGAAAATCAGACCGCAAGCCGCTGGTGACCGAGTTCCGCGGCGTCCGCTTCGTCAATTGGCCTCTCGCCGCCGGCATGCCGGGCCGGAATGTCGATCCGTACTTGATCGAGATCCCTTTTGATGATCAGCAAGTCTACCGCCACCAGGGCGAGGAGTTCTACTTCCTGTTGGAAGGTCGGATCAAGCTCAGCTACGGCGGCCGGGAGTACGTCCTGGAAGCGGGCGACTGCGTCTACTTCGAGACCGACGTGCCCCACTCCGGTTGCAGCCTGGGCCAGAAGAAGGCCCTGGCTTTGTGCATCTTTTACAATGAAAACAAAGAATTCAAACCGCCCTTTGTCCAGCGGG
>CAYXRH010000204.1:0-5367 GCA_964466355.1 uncultured Thermodesulfobacteriota bacterium | reverse complement strand
AAACATTCTGGGATGAAGAGATCGAAACCATGCCGGCCCAAAAGATGCGCCTTCTCCAGGAGGAGAAGCTCAGGCGGCAGATCAGGCGGGTCCACGCCGAAAGCGACTACTATCGCCGCAAGTTCGACCAGGCCGGGGTCCGGGCCGAGGACGTCAATACACTGGAGGACTTAAAGCGTCTTCCTTTCATCACCACCCAGGAGATCCGGGACAGTCAGCAGGAGTCGATGCGACGGCTCAGGCATCCCTTCGGCCTGCACAACATCGTCGACCGGGGGCGGATCCGACTCGTCTCGGCCACCTCGGGCACGACCGGCTTTCCGACCTTCTGCGGGCTGACCGAAAGCGACCTGACGGTCAGTCACCAGATCGCCGCCCGCTGTCTGTGGTGGTCGGGCATCCGGCCCGGCGACGTGCTCCTCCACGCCTTCAATCTGTCCATGTTCTCGGCCGGGGTGCCGCCGATTCTGATGAGCATCGATTACGGGGCCTGCGTGGTGCCCATCGGTCTGCCGGGCACGGAAAAGCTGGTCCAGATGGCCCGGATCACTCAACCCGACGTCCTCGGCTGCACGCCCTCCTACGCCGAGTATCTGATCGACAAGATTCCGGAAGTGGCCGGGATCGCTCCTGGCGACCTGGGCTTAAGGTTCCTCATGTGCACCGGTGAGACGGGCGCCGGAGAGCCGAACGTCATCGCCAAGCTGGAGACGGCCTACCAGGCCCACGTCCTCGACTGCCACGGGGCGACCGAGGCGGCCCCCTTTGCCTACGTCTCCTGCGAGGAGCACGCCGGGATGCACTTCTTCGCCCCGGACCACGTCTATTGCGAGTGGATCGACCCGGACACAGGCCAGCGCCTGCCCGAGGAGGACGGCGTCGTCGGGGAGAAGGTCGTCACTCACCTGGACAAGGACAGCGCCCCCCTGATCCGCTACCGGCGGGGCGACATCGAGCGGGTTTTCTTCAGCCGCTGCGCCTGCGGCCACCCCTCCCACCGCATCCAGGTCATCGGCCGGGTGGACGACATGCTCAAGGTCAAGGGGGTCATGGTCTACCCCTCGGCGATCAAGGACCTGGTCAACGGCTTCGTCCCCCGCATGACCGGCGAGATCCGGGTCGTCCTGGACAAGCCCGGCCCCCGGGTCGATCCGCCGCTCAAAATCAAGGTCGAGCACGGCCCCGACCTGACGGACGAGGCGCTGGGAGCTTTGCGGGGCGATTTAAAGGCCAAAATCCAACAGATGCTGCGCCTCAACCCGGACATCATTCTCGTCCCGCCCCAATCCCTGGGGCGGTCCGAGCACAAGGGCGAGCTGATCGAGAAGGCCTATCAGGAAAAGGGCTGAGACCAGGTTGCGTTCGAATTTCGACGGCGTCTGGAGATGAGGAGCGCCCGGGTGAAGATAATCGACTTCAACTGCCAGGTGCCGACCACCAAGGGGCTGGAGCTGCTCCACGGCGACCTGCCGGCGTTCATGACCAACTACCTGCGCATCCTGGGCCCCCGGCTGGCCGCCTGGCTGGGCGTCGAGGCCAAGGAGTACGCCAGCCTGCTGAAAAAGGGCGACACCGAGGCCATCTTGGAGAAGATGGCCCGCTTGAGAGGCCGGGCGGCGGTGCCTTTGGAGAGCTTCCTGGAGACCTGGCCGGCCCTGGGCCTGGTCCACGGCGTGATCAGCCACCGGGACAACGACTACACCGCCCGGCTGGTCCAGGCCCACCCGGAGCGGTTCACTGGTCTGGCCCAAGTAAGCCTGAGCGACGGCCCGGCCAAGGCCCTCGAGATGTTCGACGCCGCCATGGACCAGGGGCTCAAGGGTCTCTTTCTGATCCCCTTCTTCGACGACCGCTATCCGACCGACCGGGACTACTACCCGCTCTACGAGAAATGCCAGAAGCTGAACCTGCCGGTGAGCATCCATTGCTCGATGCACTACGCCACCGGTCGGCGGGTCGATTATTCCCGGCCGATCCACCTGGACGAGGTGGCCATCGACTTCCCGCGGCTGTCCATCATCGCCCGGCTGGGCGGCTGGCCCTGGGTGGCCGAGCTGGTCGGCCTGGCCATCCGCCACCCCAACTTGTACATCAACCTGGCCAACCACCGGCCCCGCTACCTGGCCGCGCCGGGCGCGGGCTGGGAGCCGCTGCTGCATTTCGGCCGGAACGTCATCCAGGACAAGGTGATCTTCGGGTCGACCTGGCTCGATCTGGGCATGGGCCTCTTTGAGGTCTACGACGAGTTCGCCGCCCTGCCCCTCGACGAGGAGTCCAAAACCCACTGGCGATACACCAACGCCGCCCGCCTGCTGGGCCTCGGCTGAGCCCGGCCAGAGGCGGCCAAATCCAATCAGGAGAAAGGGAGGCAGAGATGTCCTTGGAGGGAAAATTCCGGTTATCCCTAATCGTCCTGGCCTTAGCGGCCTTGCTGTTTTCTGGCCCGCCTAGTGACGCGGCCGCCGCGGGCGGGGTCTTGAAGGTGGCCATGGGCATGAACCCGATGCGCCTCGATCCGCCCAACGCCACCGGGGCTTCTGACATGATCATCAACTCCCACATCTTCGAGCGCCTCCTGGAGGTGCGCTACGACGAGGCGACCAAGACGCGGAGGTTCATCCCGGTCCTGGCCGAGCGCTGGGAGCCCTCGGCGGATAAGAAGAGCTGGACCTTCCATCTGCGCCGCGGGGTCAAGTTCCACGACGGCACGCCCTTCAACGCCGCGGCGGTCAAGTTCAACATTGAGCGCATGATCACCCAGAAGATGCTCATGTCCCGCGAATACCAGCTCTTCCTGACCGGGGCCGAGGTGGTCGACGAGTACACCGTCCGGCTCAACTGCAAGCTGGTCGTGGCCCCGTTTTTGGACATGCTCCAGCAGAGCTACCTGGCCATGGTTTCTCCGGCGGCGGTGGCCAAGTACGGCCAGGACGTGGTCAAGAACCCCGTCGGGACCGGCCCCTACCGCTTCCAGGAGTGGATTCCCGGCCAGAAGCTGGTCCTGGTGGCCAACAAAGAGTATTGGGGTCTTAAGCCCAAGCTGGAGGGGATCGAGTTCCGGTTCGTCCCGGACGACATGGCCCGGGCCAACATGCTCCAGACCGGCGAGGTGGACGTGGCCTACAACCTGCCCGTGCCGGTGCTGGACAAGCTGGCCGCTGACAAGAACATCGAGGTCGTCTCCTACCCGACGGCCGAACTCCTGCTGATGATGCTCAACAATCAGGTCGTCCCGACCAACGACCCCCTGGTCCGGAAGGCGATCAAGCTGGCCATCGACCGGCGGGGCATCGTTGCCTCGATCTTGAAGGGCCACGCCGAGCCGGCCACCTCGCCCGTCTCCAGGTTCACCTGGGGCCATGAGGAGGTCGATCCCCTGACCTTCGACCCCAAACAGGCGGCCGAGCTTCTCAAAAAAGCCGGCTGGGTCGACAGCGACGGCGACGGCGTCCGGGAGAAGGACGGCCAGAAGTTGAGCCTGACCATCCGCACGCCTTCCGGCCGCTACCCCATGGACGCGGTCGTGGCCGAGGCGATCCAGAACCAACTCAAAGGCGTCGGCTTCGAGGCCAAGGTGGTGCTCATGGAGTTCGGCGCCTTCATCCAGGCCATCTACCGGCCGGTGGACAAGGCCACCGGCGACGCCTTCATCGTCTCCTGGTCCTCCCGCAGCGACGCCTGGTACGCCCTGCACAAGACCTTCCACTCCCAATTGTGGATTCCGGCCGGCTCCAACGCCGCTTTTTATAAAAACCCCGAAGTGGACCGCCTCTTGAACGCGGCCATGGTCGAGCCGGACTTGAAGAAACGTTTTGCCATGTACCATAAGGTCCAGGAATACTATCAAAAGGATGTGCCGGTCATCGGTCTGTGGTATCTGAACTCCATCGTCGGCATGCGAAAAAACGTCCACGGAGTGACCACCCTGCCCATCCCGGTGGCCGACCAGTTCGGCGTCAAGGAGGCTTGGCTGGACTAGGGAGGATCGGCCGCCGAAAGGGAGGAGACTTGAGTTCGAGCCGCCGGGGGAAGCGATGACGGCCTACATCCTGCGTCGGCTGTTGATGCTCGTCCCCCTTTTGATCGGGATCACCGTCGTCTCCTTTCTCATTCTCCACTTGGTGCCCGGCGATCCGGCCCGCATCATCGCCGGCATGGACGCCGACGAGGAGACGGTCGTCCAGGTGCGGCGCCAGTTGGGTCTGGACCGGCCGCTGGCCTATCAGTATCTCAGCTTTCTGGGCCACGTGGCCGGCGGCGATTTCGGCCGCTCCATCAGAACCAGCCGTCCGGTCCTCGAGGAGATCTGGCCCCGCTTTTTGTTGACCGTTCGCCTGGCCGCGGCCAGCATCGCCATCGCCTTCCTCTTGGGCCTGCCGGCCGGCGTCGCCGCCGCCTGGCGTCAAAACCGGCCGGCCGATTACGCGATCATGCTCTTGGTCCTCTTGGGGGTGTCGACGCCGACCTTTTGGTCCGGTCTGCTGCTGATACTGGTTTTTTCCCTCTCCTTGGGCTGGCTGCCCTCCGGCGGGGCGGAGGGATGGAGCCATCTCCTTCTGCCGGCGGTGACCCTGGCCGCGCCGGCGGCGGCGATGATGGCCCGGATGATCCGCTCGAGCATGCTCGAGGTGCTGCGCCAGGACTTCATCAAGACGGCTCGGGCCAAGGGCCAGGGCGAGTTCAAGGTCATCGTCGGCCACGCCCTGAAAAACGCGCTCATCCCCACAGTGACCGTCGTCGGCCTCCAGTTCGGCTACCTCCTGGGCGGGGCGGTTCTGGTCGAGACCATCTTCACCTGGCCCGGTCTGGGCTGGCTGATCGTCAACGCCATCTTCGCCCGGGACTATCCGGTCGTCCAGGCTGGGGTGATGTTCTTCGCCTTCTGCTTCGTCCTGGTCAATCTGGCCGTGGACGTCCTCTACGCCTACCTCGACCCCAGAATCAGTTATGACTGAACGGCGCGGACCGAGAGGGCGGCTCAGGAGACGGCTCGGGCGGAACCGGCTGGCCCTCAGCGGCCTCATCGTCCTCGTCCTGATGCTTTTGACGGCCATTCTGGCCCCGGTCTTGTCGCCGCACGATCCCTTCGCCCAGGACTTCAAACGGATCATGGCTCCGCCCGACCTCGGCCATCCGCTCGGCTCAGACCAGCTCGGCCGGGACATCCTGGCCCGCATTCTCTACGGCGCCCGGCTGACCCTGAGCGTCAGTTTCGCCGCGACCGCCATCGGCTTGGTCTTGGGCGCCGTCATCGGCCTCATCGCCGGGTACTACGGCGGCCGGATAGAGGCGGCGTTGGTCTGGCTGACCGACCTGGCCCTGGCCTTTCCGGGCATGCTCCTGGCCATCGCCATCGTGGCCATGCGC
>CAYXRH010000203.1:6186-7766 GCA_964466355.1 uncultured Thermodesulfobacteriota bacterium | reverse complement strand
GTGGGGTCGGTGATTTGTATAAGAGACAGGCCCATGGCCACGGCGCGTCCGGGTAAAAGCTTTTGGTGCAGGCTCGGATAAGCCGCGGCGGCGCAGTCGGCCAAAAGAACGAGATCCGAACCCTTTAAAAACGGGGCGTGAGGTCCCAGGAGCTGCAGCTTTATGGGCCAGTGCCCGAGCGTGGAGGAGGCTTGGGGGCTCTTTTTGTCAGGCTCGGCCGGGGTGAAGGTCATGCTCATTGTTGAAGGGCAGCCGCAGGCCAGGGCAGGGGTGTCTGCGGCCTCCTGTTTCTGCCGCTTCAAGCGCTCCTCAACCGCGGTCTCGTCAAACCCCGCAGCCTCCCGCTCGATGACCTTGAGCGCCCCTTCAGGGCACTCCCCGAGGCAAGCCCCCAGTCCGTCGCAGTAGATGTCGGACACCAGTTTGGCTTTGTTGTCGATGAGCGCCAAGGCACCCTCGGCGCAAGCGATGATGCACTCACCGCAGCCAGTGCACTTCTCCTCGTCGATTTCAATGATCTGACGCAATGGCATCTGCTCCTCCTGTAAATATATCCTTGAATTCAGACAAGCTGGTTCGAGCCAGATAATCCCTGGTTTGCTGGTTCACCTTTTTGAGCAAACCGCCCAGAACGCATTTATCGCCCCGGCAGATGGGTTTGTTCAACAGGCACTTGGTCGGCCGCAACGGCCCTTCGATGGCCTCGTAGACCTCGAGGAGGGTTATCTTTCCGGCCGGGCGATTCAAAACAAACCCGCCCTTGGGGCCGCGGGCCGACCTGACCACGCCGGCCTTGGCCAGGCGCTGGAGCACCTTGGACAAATGGGCCTCAGAGACTTTCAAGCGCGAGGCGATTTGTTTGACCGAGACCATACCCTTGGCATCAGAGGCTAAAAAAACAGTGGTGTGAAGGGCGATGGAGGCCGCTTCCGATACTCTGAGAAGGCCAAAGCTCATCAAGGCACCTCTTTAATGATATTTAGGTACCTTTATACCAAATTAAACGAACCTGTCAAGCTTTTTTTGACTTTTTAGAATATTGGGTAATTTGTTAAATGTAATCAAATACTTGGACAAGTATGATTGAAGGCTGTCCGAGGCGATGCCTCAGCTTTCGAAGGCCGCGTCCGGCTCGTCATTCGCCGGGAGTCTGGGGAACGGCCGCGCCGTACCCTATGGCCAACGGCTGTCCAGGCCATTTTTAAGCCCTCTCCCGGAACAGGCGAACGTCGAATCTGATCCAAAGCGCCGCCTCGGGATTAAGAGCACAACATATATTGACATATGCCCAAGAAAAGACTATATATTGATCATGGTTCGTCTGCTGAGGGATTCGCAGTCGAAATCCATCGGCCGCGAGGTGGGTGGGGTCATTTTATTGGTGGCGGCGGTCTTGATCGCTGTGGCCCTGTTGTCCTTTCATCCGCTCGACCCCGCCTGGGGTCAGCCTTTCAAGTCGGGCAAGCAGTTTCACAACTGGGTCGGCCGCAGCGGAGCCTATCTGGCCGACGCCCTGTTCGCCTCTTTGGGCGTGCCGGCCCTGTGGTTTCCGCTTCTGATCGGGTGTTGGGCCCTCAAGC
>CAYXRH010000203.1:2810-6176 GCA_964466355.1 uncultured Thermodesulfobacteriota bacterium | reverse complement strand
CGCAAAGTCATGCCCGGCCTGGTCTGGGCGTGCTCGTCGGTCTGGCTCTTTTGATTCCGGCCACCGCGGGTCTGTTCAGCCTCATCTGGCCCAAGATCATCTGGGCCGGGAAGCCCGTGGCCAGCGGCGGCTGGGTCGGCGCCATCCTGGCCGGAGTGCTCACCAGGTGGCTCAAGGTTCTGGGCGCGGCCTTGATCTTGATCGCCGCCTCTTTGGCTGGATTGATGCTGGCCACTGATCTTTCCCTGATCGCCCTCGTGGAGGCGGTTCGGAATCGGGGCGGTTCTTTTGTGGGGCGCTTGAACACCGCTCGCATCAGGCTCCAGGAAAAGAAGGAGAAGGAGCGCTCGTCCGAATTCAAACGGCTCAAGGAAAGGCTGGATCACGAACCGCCTCGCATCGACCTGCCCCAGGAGTGGCCGCCTGCCCGTCCCACCCAGGACCGCCTTCCGTTCACGACCGGGGGAGGAGAATATCAGATCCCCATGCTTTCCCTTTTGGATGATGTGGACGCGGACAGCTCCCGCCTGGAGGCCAAGAGCCTGGAGCTCAACTCCAGACTCTTGGAGAAGAAGCTGTTCGATTTCGGCGTGGAGGGGCAGGTTCAGGAGGTCCACCCCGGACCAGTCATCACCCAGTATGAATTCGCGCCGGCTCCGGGAGTAAAAATCGCCAGAATAGTCTCCCTGGCCGACGACCTGGCCCTGGCCCTCAGGGCGCCATCCATCAGGATCGTGGCCCCGCTGCCGGGCAAGGGCTGCCTTGGCGTCGAGATTCCCAACTCCAAACGGCAACCGGTCTCCTTAAAGGAGCTCCTGGGCCGGCCGGAGTTCAAAGAGGCTCAAGAAGCCCTGCCCCTGGTCCTGGGCAAGGATATCGTCGGCCAGATTTATTTGACCGATCTGGCTCGGATGCCCCATCTCCTCATCGCGGGGGCGACCGGCTCTGGGAAATCGGTCTGCCTCAACGCCATGCTCATGTCCATTCTCTTCAGATCCCTGCCCGAGGATGTGAAGCTGCTCTTGGTGGACCCGAAGCGGATCGAGCTGTCCGTTTACGACGGCGTGCCCCATCTTCTCCATCCGGTCCTGACCAACCCCAAATCAGCCACCAAAGCCTTGCGGTGGGTCGTCGGGGAGATGGAGCACCGTTATCATCTTCTGGCCCGAGCCGGGGTTCGATCCATTGAGAGCTACAACCGGAAGATGGAGAAAGCGCCCCCCTCAGCCACTTGGCGCCAGGTCGTGGACGAGGAGTCCGACGAGGAGCTGCCACCGCGGTTGCCTTACATCGTCGTGGTCATTGACGAGCTGGCTGATCTGATGATGGTCTCCTCCCGGGAGGTGGAGGAGGCCATCACCCGCTTGGCCCAGATGGCCCGGGCGGCTGGAATTCATCTGGTCTTGGCCACCCAGCGGCCCAGCGTGGACGTGCTGACCGGTGTCATCAAGGCCAACTTTCCGGCTCGCATCGCCTTTCAAGTGGCCTCCAAGACTGATTCGCGGACCATCCTTGATCAAAACGGGGCTGAAAACCTGCTCGGCCTGGGAGACATGCTCTTCCTGCCGCCCGGAGTGGCCAAGCTGGTCAGGGTCCACGGCGCCTACGTCTCCGACGCGGAAGTGAAGCGCGTGGTCGAATTCCTCAAACGCCAGGGCAATCCAAACTACGAGCCGAACATTCTCGCCGCCGCTGATCCGATGAGCAGCGAAGCCATCCTGGCCGAAGAGACTGACGAGCATTACGAGGACGCGGTCCGCCTGGTCACGACCACGGGCAAGGCCTCGATCTCCATGATCCAGCGCAAGCTGCGGGTGGGCTATAATCGGGCGGCCCGAATGATAGAGCGCATGGCCGCCGAAGGGATAGTCTCAGCGCCGGATCACACCAACACCCGCCAGGTCTTGATCTCCCCGCCGGCGGACGCGGAGCAGTGAAGCTCGGGGATCTTTCCGCCAGGAAATCTCTTCGGCCTCGCATCCCCAGGCGTGAGAATTCATTTGAGCTTGGTTGGCAGACGGCTCTCGATGAACTTGAGCATGCTGGCGAACTCCAGCGATTCCGGTTCGATCTTGATGGCCTTGCGCAGAATTTTTTGAGCCTGGATGAGCTCTTCCATCTCCAGGTGGGCCCGGGCGATGTTGTAATAAATGTTGGCGTCCATGGGGTTGACGCGAAGGGCCTTGCGGTACTGGTCGATGGCCTCACGGTGCCGGCCCTGCCGACGGTAAATGATGCCCAGCGAGTTGTAGACGTTGATTGTCTTGGGGTTGAGCTCGGCCACCTCTTTGAGGACTGACTCCGCCTTGTCATCCATGTGCTTGTCCATGTAAATCTCGGCGGCCCGCTCCAGGCACATCTGGGCTTCGCTTTCATTGCCCAGAGCGAGGTGACACTCGCCCATCTTCTGGTAGGCCCGGGCAAAGGCGTTGTTGATTTGGGTGGCCCGGCGAAAAAAGTGGATCGCCTCCTCATAAAACCCCTGGGCTGTCTTAATGTAGCCCATGTTGTAGTAAATTTCGGCGTTTTCATAAATGCTCAGGATGCGTTTAAAGGCCTCGAGGGCTTCCTCGTAGCGTCCCTGATCCATCAACTCGAGGCCGCGAGTGTAGCTTTTTTCAGCCTCAACGTATTGAGGATCTCGATCCACGTTGAGGAAGAGCGCCACTTTCTTCCTGAAGGTCTCTGGGGTGAAGGGGCGGATTATGATGTCGCTCACTCCGGCTTCGCCGGCCTCGATGACCTGACCCTTGGTCACGCCGTCGGTGATTAAAACCATGGGCGTGGAGTAGAAATTGGCGTCAGCGCGCATGACCTTGAGCAGGGCCAAGCCGTTCATCTCCGGCATTTCCCAGCCGGCGATGACAAAATCGGCCCCGAAATTCTTCAGGGCTGACCAGGCCTCGACGCCGTCGGCCACGTCCACCACGGCGGAGTAGCCCATCCTTTGAAGGAGTTCGGCTTCGCTGCGGCGCAAGGATTGATCTGATTCGGCGAGTATAAAAGTGGGATGCTGGTTCTTCAAGGCCAAAAGCCCCTCTGAGGCCGACGACGCGATCATTCTAACCAATGATCAGCACCTTGTCCAACGTCTCAGTAAAAATAAGTCAGGGAGCAAGATGGGTTATACATCCCCCGGCCGTCAAAGCCCGAGCAGCGGCCGGGGGGCAAAGTCAATCCACGAAGCGGTACTTGATGAGGGCGACCAGGGCCACCAAGCCGTCTTTCCAGGTGATCTTCTTGCCTTCCTCGAATTCGCGGCCGGTGTATGAAATGGGCACTTCGTAAATTCTGATTTTTTTCTTGAGTATCTTGGCCGTGATCTCTGGCTCGAAATCAAAGCCATCGGAGCGGATGGTCATTCTC
>CAYXRH010000203.1:0-2800 GCA_964466355.1 uncultured Thermodesulfobacteriota bacterium | reverse complement strand
GTCATTCTCCGGATCAGATCGCCGGGAAAGAGTTTGTAGCAGGTCTCCATGTCAGAGAGGGTGGTGTTGTAAAGGGCGTTGGTGATAAAGGTCAGGAAGCGGTTGCCCAACCAGTGATGAAAAAACATGTTGCGCCGCTCGCCGGTGAACCGGGAGCCGTAGACCACCTCGGCCTTGCCTTTGAGGGCCGGCGTGAGAAGTTTGAGGTAATCTTCAGGATCATACTCCAAATCAGCGTCCTGGACGATCACGTAATCGCCGTCGGTGTGAGCGAATCCGGTTCTCAAGGCCGCCCCTTTGCCCTGGTTGGTTTGATGAAAAATGACCTTGATCGGCCGGTCAAAGGGCTTTCGCTCATCGTTGAGGCTGGTTTTATCTTTCAACTCCGCCAGAATAGCCCGCGAGCCGTCCGTGGAGCCATCGTCAACGATGACCAGCTCCTTTTCGACGTGGCCCAAATCAACCTTTTGCACTTGAGCAATGATCTTTTCAAGCGTGAGCGCCTCGTTGAACACGGGGATGACAATGGATAAAAGCACCGCTTTTCTCCGTTCAGGGCGGGATGAGACAATCTAACACAAACGCTGACGATGAGGAAGAATCTCCCATTCGAGATGGTTGAAAAAGGCCATCCCGGCCTTTTTCAACTTCACTCCTAACCTTCTCAATTCGGTTGACCTGGTCCCAAGTGTGTGGCATATAGCCGGGGAGTTGGTGTGTTGGCAGATCAAGCGTTAAAGAAATTCCAAGCTTAGGAGTGAGTTTGAGTCGCAACGATTTGATTCAACTGGAGGGGGAGGTCACGCGCACCTTTGGCGGCGGGACCATGGAGGTTGCCCTGGACAACGGCTTGACCATTCGAGCCGTACTTTCAGGCCGGATGAAAAAGTTCCGCATTAAAGTCCTCGTCGGCGACCGGGTCAGGGTGGCTGTCTCGCCCTATGATCCGACCCACGGTCTGATCACCTACCGCCTCAAGTAGCCGTCTCCCACTCCTGACAGCGTCAACATTGAGAGTGTTTTTCAACACTCTCAATCCAGATCCAAGGCGCTCCTCAAGCCCTTGCCTTGGAGGCAAGGGCCCCCGGGTTTCATTTAGGAATCAGTTTGATTTGGATGGTCTGGGCCGCCACCTGGACCACGCTGACAAAGAAGGTTGGATAATCCTGGGAGACTAATAAATCAGCCAAATCCTGGGCCGTGGTCAGCAGTTTGGCGCTAAATACCGCCTTACCGGCCTGAATGGAGTGTTGTTTGACGTCTTGAATCTGGTCAGGGAAACGGGCCAAGGCCTGGAGGAAGAATTTGAGATCCAGATAACGCTTGATGCCCTCGACCTGGATTTGGATGAGCGTTGGTTTGGCTGTCAGGACCCAGCCAGAGGCCTTGAGCCCGTCGGTCAGCAAGACGGCCAGACGCGATCCGGCTTCTCGGGGCGGCAGGGCGGGCAAGACCTCCACCGGCGGTGGCGAGGCCTTGGGGGCGGCTTCCCCGGCTTCGGGCCCAGGCGGGCTCAATTCTTGGGGCCCCGTCAAGGGCTGCTCGGTCATGAGGGCGCTGGTTTGGCTCGGCTCTTGAGAGGCGGGAGGCCTCTGTTCGGCCAGCTCCTCAGGCGCCGGCTCTTCCAGGCCAGACGGCGGGGGAGGGTACTCGGTCATCAGGGCCGTGGTCGGGGTCACCTCAGAGGCCGGAGGGGCCGGCAAGGGGCCCCCGAGCTGGATGGGGCCGGCGACCACCTGTCCGCTGGCCGTGTCGATGATCTGGCAGCCGGCTTGGACCATGACCCCGTCTGCGGTTTCACTCTCCAAGATCCGACCGACCAACACCAGATCCGCCTCAAAATGAAGACCCAAGGTCACGACCTGCTGGGCGGTCGGGAAACGTTCGGCCAGGGTTGGGGCGGCGTGTGGAATCGGGAGCACGTTCACGCCCAGATCGCTCAAACGAGTCAAAAGAGCTTCCAGGGTCTGACAGGGCGGGGGAGTGGCCTCGAGGTCAACCCACCAAGCGTAAGGTTCACTCTCTGGTCCGTAGCTGAGCAGGGGCAGCAAGTTGAGTCTGGTGGTCTGCCCCAGACCCAGTTTGGTCAGGGCCTCTTTCAAGGCCGGCAGATTTATGTCCACCGTCGCCAGGACGTAGACCAGTTTTTCCCCTTCGGTCTTTGACTTGATTTGAAATCCGCCGACGTAGGGCGCCGGGTCGTCCAGAATGGGGCCGGCCACCAGGGGCAGACTGCCTTCAAAACGCCGCCAGCCCAAGATTTTGGCCAGCGCTTCGGTCACGGCCGTTCTCAGGGCGTTGGCCAAGGCCCGCTCAGGGGCCGGGACAGCCTCTTCTTTTTCTGGGGCGGCGACGCCCAGGGCGATGATCGGCCCGGCGTTCGCGCAAGGAAGCAAGGTCAGAAAAAGGCAGGCGCTCAAAAATATGCTCCCCGCGGCCCGTCTCACGAGCGCCTCTCCTTGATCTCGAGACCCAGCCTTTCGGCCCGGCGAACGGCCAACAGGGCCGTGGAGCCGGAGACCGAAGCCCACGGGTCGAACCGGCCGATGGTCACTGGCTCCATCAGGTTCCATTCCAAGGCCAGACTGACGTCGTTTCGAAAGCGTGGGTCTCCGGGCAGATCTTTCACGTCAGGCGGAAAGGGGCTCGGATTGGGGTTGGGCCGGCCGGAAACAGCGACCACCAGGGCGACGGCTATTTTGGCCAGTTCTTGCCGCCGCACGAAGCGGTTGGGCATGAAATTCCCGTCCGGTTGAACCTCCAAGCCCGGAAGCTTGGCCGCTAAGACGCGATTTATGTC
>CAYXRH010000202.1:0-7781 GCA_964466355.1 uncultured Thermodesulfobacteriota bacterium | reverse complement strand
CACCATGGAGTGGATCGCCGAAGGGTTCATGCTTTGCTTCATCGGCTCGCTGGTGGCGGCGGTGACGACGTGGGGCGGACCCGGCGATTCGCTGGCGGCTGTGGTGTTAATTATGGCCGCGGTGATGCTTTTGGCCCTGGCCGGGTTGACCTATTTCACCGGGGCCAAGACCTCCATCGGGCCCATAAAAGCCTGCCCCTACATCCTCGGCGGCGCGGCGGTGCTGATTTTTCTGGGAGTCTTGCTTTAGAGGGCCAAAAGAAACGGTCCCGCCCCATGCAGGGCGGGACCGGCCTCGCCTTTTAAAGAGTTAGTCTTTTCGGGCCGTGGAAAGGATCAATAGGGTCGTCTGGGCTTTCTTTCGCCGCGCCCTTTGGCCTCGTTGACCCGCAGAAGCCGTCCTCCAATTTCAGTGCCGTTGAGCGACTCCATGGCCGCCTCCGCCTGGTCGTCATCCATTTCGACGAAGCCAAAACCCCGCGGCCGGCCGGTCTCGCGATCGGTGATCAGCTTCACGGAAAAAACTTCGCCGTGCTGCGCGAACAGGTCACGGATCTCGTCCTCGGAGGCGGTGTAGGGCAGATTGCCCACGTACATTGTGATCGTCATTTTTTCTTTCCCCTTTGATACCTAAGCAACTTAATTTCTGTCCGGAACCAAGCGCAGCAAAGGCCCAAAGAGCTCAAAAGCTGGGCTAGGAGGAGGCGAGATAATCTTCAAAGCCCCTGAGTGACCCGACTGCTCTTCAAAGAAGAACGTATGAATCCCTTCCGAATCAGACAGACCAACTATATCCTCTCCGAAGAGGTTATGCAAATAAATTTTTAGTTTTTTTGTGATTCGGCCTCTTCCTGGTAATAACGAAGCTTAAAATCCAGCGGCGAACGCGCCCCTCAGGTCGCGCTTCCCAGGGGAGTCACTTGCGCCTCCATCACCAAACTCCCTCGAAGTTCACTGACCCTCTTGAGCCCCTCCTCCCAGCAGAATCTTTCCAGTTCTTCCAGGATGTCCAGGCTGGCCCGGGGATTTACAAAGTTGGCCGTGCCCACCTGCACCGCCGCGGCCCCGGCGATGATGAACTCGGCCGCCGCCAGGCCCGAGGTGATGCCGCCGAGGCCGATGACCGGGATGTCCACCGCTCGGGCCGCCTGCCAGACCATGCGCAGGGCGACCGGCTTTATGGCCGGGCCGGAGAGCCCCCCCAGTCCGCCGCCGAGCCGAGGCCGCCTCGTTTTGGGGTCGATGGCCAGACCCAAAAGGGTGTTGATGAGGCTCACCGCCTCGGCCCCGCCCTCCTGGGCCGCCCGGGCGATATGGCTGGGGTCGGTCAGGTTGGGGGTCAGCTTGACCCACACCGGCACATCACAGGCCTCCTTGACCGCTTTGGTCAAACTCCTCGTCGCCTCCACATCCAGCCCGAAGCTCAAGCCGCCGGCCTTGACGTTGGGGCAGGAGACGTTCAGCTCCAGGGCGGCGACGCCTTTCTGGCGGCCGAGGGCCTCGGCCAGGCGGGCGTAATCGTCCACGCTCTCGCCGAGGATGTTGACGATGATGGCGGTCTCGAACTCCTTGAGCCGGGGCAGCTTTTCCTCGACAAAGGCCTTCAAGCCGACGTTTTGGAGGCCGATGGAGTTGAGCATCCCGGCGCTCGTCTCGCAGATGCGCGGCGGCCGGTTCCCCGGCCGGGGCTCGAGGCTCAGGCCCTTGACCACCACCCCGCCGAGACGGTTGAGATCGACCAAAGAAGAATACTCCAGGGCGTAGCCAAAGGTGCCCGAGGCGGTCAGAACCGGGTTTTTCAACTTCAGCGAGCCGATCTGGACGGTCATGTCGATCATGACTTAGAGGATCACCTCCCCGGCTTCAAACACAGGCCCCTCCTGACACACCCGCCGCACTCCCCCACCCCTGGCCTCCACGGCGCAGCCCAGACAAGCCCCCAGACCGCAGGCCATGCGCCGCTCCAGGGAGAAGTAGCATTTCACTCCGGCCTGGGCCGCGGCCAGGGCCACCTCCTTGAGCATCCCCTCCGGACCGCAGGCGTAAACAATGGCCGGCTTTTTCTTAAGCTCCGCGGCCAGACCGGCCGTGACCAGGCCTTTGTGGCCCAGAGAGCCGTCCTCGGTGAAAAACCTGGCCTCAATCTCCAGGCTCCGGAACTCGTGGAGGGACCAAAGCTCCCGCTGACGCGCCGCCCCGAGCCTGAGCCTGAGCTGATCCTCCCTCCGCCGCTCCTTGGCCAGAAAGAGCAGCGGGGCCACGCCCAGTCCGCCGCCGATGAGCAGTGTGGAGCCTTCAACCTCTGGAAAGCCCTGGCCCAGGGGTCCCAAGAGGTCCACCTTCTGCCCCGGCCTTTTGTCAGCCAAACGAGCCGTGCCCCGGCCGACGATTTTAAAAAGCAGCCGCACGGTCCGCCCGAAGCGGTCGTGTATTGAAAACGGCCGGCGCAGAAGAGGGTCATGATCAGGACCGATCCTGACCATGACGAATTGCCCTGGTCGGGCTCCTGGGGCCACGCCAGGCGCGTCCAGGTCCATGAGCACGACGCCGGGGCTCAATTTTTTAAGACCCAAAAGAGACGCTTTTTCTAAGATCGGAGAAGTCATCCTTGATCAAATAACACGCCAGCGTGAGGGTTGACAAGACCAAGACGGTCGCCTATTATGCATTTTCTGAATTCACTCCAGGAGAATAGCTTTGGCCGCCAAGGGAAAAATCGTCATCGACCGGGAGCGATGCAAGGGGTGCCACCTCTGTCTGGATGTCTGTCCCCGACACGTGATTGAGATGGACGGAGATTTGAACAAGAAAGGTTACCAGCCGGCCGTGTACGTCTCCGCCAGCGAGGACAAAAAGGGCTGCACGGCCTGCGCCATGTGCGCCATCGTCTGTCCTGAGGTGGCCATCGAGGTGTACCGTGCCCAGTGAGAAGATGCTCATGCGGGGCTCCCACGTCGCCGGCGAGGCGGCGGTGCGGGCCGGCTGCCGCTACTATTTCGGCTATCCCATCACCCCCCAGAACGAGCTGCCCGAGTACATGTCGGCCCGGCTTTTGGACGTGGGCGGGACCTTCATCCAGGCCGAGAGCGAGATCGCCTCCATAAACATGGTCCTCGGCGCGGCGGTGGCCGGCGGCCGGGCGATGACCTCCTCCTCTTCGCCGGGCGTCAGCCTCAAGCAGGAGGGCATCTCCTACATGGCCGGCCAGGAGGTGCCGGCGGTGGTGGTCAACATGATGCGCGGCGGCCCCGGCCTGGGCAACATCGCCCCTTCGGCGGCGGATTATTTTCAGGCCACACGTGGCGGCGGCCACGGCGACTACCGCACGCCGGTGCTGGCCCCGGCCGGCTGCCAGGAGCTGGCCGAGCTGACCTTTTTGGCCTTTGACCTGGCCGACGAGTACCGCAACCCGGTGGTCATACTCGGCGACGGCCTGATGGGTCAGGTCATGGAGCCGGTGGTCTTTCCCGATTTCATCGACCTCGACGACCTGCCCCAAAAGGACTGGATCTTGGACGGCTGCCAGGGCCGGGAGCCGAGAGCCATCTATTCCATGCTCTTGGGCCAGCAGGGCGAGCTTTATCACCACAATCTCCACCTTCAGGAAAAATACGACCGCATCATTGCCCAGGAGCAGCGTTGGGAGACCTATCTCACCGATGACGCCGAGCTGATCGTCGTCGCCTACGGCACGGCCTCGCGCATCGCCAAGGCGGCCATCGAGGAGGTCCGGGAGGAGGGTTTGAAGGCCGGTCTGTTCAGGCCGATCACCCTGTGGCCCTACCCCAAGGAGCATCTGCGGAGCCTGGCTCAGGACGGCCGAAAGGTGGCCGTGTTCGAGCTCTGTCTGGGTCAGATGGTCGAGGACGTGATGCTTTCGGTGGGCGAGAGGGCCGAGATTTACTTTTACGGCATCCCCGGCGGTCTCATCCCCACTCCGGCCGACGTGGCCGCTTTTTTAAACTCCGTGGACAGAGGCGACGGGCAGGTGGGGCGGAGGATAGAGATATGAGCGAGGCGGCGTACAAAAAGATCTTTTCCCGGCCGGCTTCCCTGAAGGACGCGCCGACCCACTACTGTCCCGGCTGCGGGCACTCTATCGCCCACCGTCTGGTGGCCGAGTGCTTGGACGAGCTGGGGCTCAGGGAGAAGACCATCGGCGTGCCGCCGGTGGGCTGCGCGGTCCTGGCCTACAACTACTTCAACTTCGACATGGTCGAGGCGCCCCACGGCCGGGCCCTGGCCGTGGCCACGGGCATCAAGCGCGTTCATCCAGACAAGTTCGTCCTGACCTATCAGGGCGACGGCGATCTGGCGGCCATCGGCACGGCCGAGACGATCCACGCCGCCAACCGCGGCGAGAAGATCTCGGCCATCTTCATCAACAACGCCATCTACGGCATGACCGGCGGTCAGATGGCCCCGACGACGACCATCGGTCTCGAGGCCACGACCACCCCCGGCGGCCGCGACCCCGACCGCGACGGCTGGCCCATCGACATCTCCAAGATGCTGGCCGCGGCCTCGGGCTCGGTCTACATCGAGCGCTGCGCCCTGACCTCGGTCAAGCTCATCCGACAAGCCAAAAAGGCCATCAAGAAGTCCTTCCAGGTCCAGCTGGACAAGCTCGGCTTCTCCCTGGTCGAGCTGCTCTCGCCGTGTCCGACCAACTGGAAGGTCACGCCCCAGCAAGCCTGGAAGTGGATCAACGAAGAAATGGTCAAGACCTATCCCCTGGGCCTGATCAAAGACACCACCGGATATGAGGATCAGACATGACCACGCGCACCATATTCGCCGGCTTCGGGGGCCAGGGCGTCTTGCTCATGGGCTACGTTCTGTCGCACGGGGCCATGCTCAAGGGGCTCAACGTGACCTATTTTCCGGCCTACGGCGCCGAGATGCGCGGCGGCACGGCCAACTGCACCGTCACCCTCTCCGACAAGGAGATCGCCTCGCCGGTGGCTTCGGAGCCGGACATCCTGGTGGCCATGAACTACCCCTCCCTGGAAAAGTTCGAGCCGAGCGTCATTTCAAAAGGCCTCGTCTTCTTAAACTCCACCCTCATCAAGGAGGAGGTCGGCCGGTCGGACTTGGCGGTGGTCAAGGTGCCCACGGTGGAGCTGGCCCGGGAGGTCGGCTCGGACAGGGCGGCCAACATGGTCATGATCGGGGCGCTCTGCGCCAAGACCGGGCTTTTGTCCATCGAGGAGGCCATCCAGGGCATGGAGGCGGCCTTGAAAGGCAAGGAGAAGTTCTTCGACCTCAACCAGAAAGGCATCCGCCGCGGCGCCGAGTTCACTAAAGAGGGTGGTTAGTCGGTGGCCATCATTCAGGTCACGGTCAAGCTGGCCGACGAGCCGGGCGAGCTGTCCAAGGTGAGCAACCTCATCGGCGAGAGCGGCATCAACATTCTCGGCTTGAGCGTGACCACCGCCTTTGGGGACGGAATTCTGCGCTTCGTGTCCACCGAGCCCGAAAAGGCGGCCGCCATCCTCGAGAAAAACGGTTACGAAGTCATCAAGGACGAGATCCTGGCCTGCCAGACCCCCCACCACCCCGGCGGCTTGAACGCCATCCTGAAGCCCTTAAAGGAGGCCGGCGTAAATGTCGAGCACCTCTATCCCTGCATCGGAACCGCCTCCGGCGGCCAGACCGTGCTCCTCTTGGGCGTCAGCGACCTGATCAAGGCCCGCCAAGCCCTGCGCCAAAACTGGATCATCATCGTCGGCGACGAGCTGTACCAGATGTGAATGAGGTGGACGAGGCCGCCGCCATACTGGCCGGCCAAACCAGGGCCATCGCCAAACTGATCCGCCAGATCGAAGACGAGCCCCCCAAGGCCCGTCAGACCCTCAAAGACCTCTTCCCCCACACCGGCCGGGCCCGTCTGGTGGGCCTCACCGGCGCGCCCGGAACGGGCAAGTCGACCCTGGTCGACCGGCTCATCACCCTCTTTCGGGGCCAGGGGCTCAAGGTGGGCGTGGTCGCCGTGGACCCGACCTCGCCCTTTTCCGGCGGGGCGCTTTTGGGCGATCGGGTGCGCATGCAGCAGCACGCCATTGACCCCGGCGTCTTCATCCGCTCCCTGGCCACGCGGGGGGCCTTTGGCGGGCTCTCCCCGGCCGTCCGCTGGGTGGTCCAGATTCTGGACGCGGCCGGGTTTGAGAGGATCATCATCGAGACGGTCGGCGTCGGCCAGGACGAGGTGGACATCGTCCGCCTGGCCCACACCACTCTGGTTCTGACCGTGCCCGGCCTGGGCGACGACGTCCAGGCCATCAAGGCCGGCATTCTGGAGATCGCCGACGTTTTAGTGGTCAACAAGGCCGAAAAAACCGGCGCCGAGCAGACGGTCCAGCACCTGCGCTCCATGCTCGAGCTCAACAAGTTCGCCGGCCGGCCAAGAGAGTGGTGGCCGCCGATCGTGCGCTTGAGCGCCCTGGAGGGCTGGGGCCTGGACGAGCTGATGGCCGAGGTGGAGCAGCATCAAACCTTTCTCCTCCAGGAGCGTCCCGAGATCCTGACTGAAAAAAACCGTCTTTACCTCAAGGAGCTGATCCTGGACATGGTCAAGGAGGAGACCGTGCGCCGCGCCCTGGCGGCCTTGGACAAGGACGAGGTCTTTCAAAGAAGACTCGACCGGGTGGTCAAGAGGGAGCTCGATCCTTACACCGTGGCCGAGGAACTGCTGGCTGAGTGAGGAGCGGCCGGCTTTGATGCTCGCTCGGCCAGCGGACCGCCGCCCCGCCTTCTTATATAAACCACTTCAGGGAGGCGACACTAGCCGGTCCGGCCGAACTTTTCCTGGAGGGCCTTCTCCACGGCCGGCGGCACCAGGCCGGCGACCGAACCGCCCAGCTGGGCCGCCTCCTTGATGATGGTCGAGGAGATGTAGAACCAGCGATAGCCGGTCATCATGAACATGGTCTGGATCTGGCGGTTGAGGCGCCGGTTCATCAAGGCCAGCTGGAACTCATACTCGAAGTCGGACATGGCCCTCAGCCCCCTGACGATCACCTTGGCCCCCTTTTGGGCGGCGTAGTCGACCAGGAGGCCCTCAAAGGTGTCCACCTCGATGCGCTCGTTGTGGTTCAAGGAGGCCTGAATCAGTTCGATGCGTTCGGGGATGGTGAACAGGGTCTTCTTGTCCGGGTTGACGGCCACGGCGACGACGATGCGCTCAAAGATCTCCAGACCGCGGGTGATGATGTCCAGGTGGCCGAAGGTGATGGGGTCAAAGGAGCCGGGATAGATGGCCAGCGTCTTCGGGGGCGAGGAGTTCATGCGACCTCCGGAGCGAGGATGGTGATCAGGGTTTGGGAGTATCGGCGCTGTGTTATTAGCGACCAGGGGCTGTTGACCTCCGGCGCCTCATCCAGGGCGGATTCGATGGCCAGGCGCCCTGGGGGGGCCAGGACGCCCGGGGGCAGGGAGTTTAGCACCCGCGCCACCCAGCCCCGCTGGTAGGGCGGGTCGGTCAGAATGAGATCCAGCGGGGCGAAGGTCTTCAAGAAACCGAAGCCGCGTCTGAGGTCTCTTTTGAGCACCCTCGCCTCCCCTTGGTCCAAGGCTCGGAGATTGGCCTCGATGGCTTTCAAGGCCGCCGGAGCCGAGTCGACCAGGACCAGCCGGCCGGCGCCCCGGCTCAAAGCTTCGAGCCCCAGGGCGCCCGAGCCGGCGAAGAGGTCAGCGACCGCCATCTGGCTCACGTCGCCCAAAAGAGCGAAGAGGGCCTCCCTGACCTTGTCCGCGGTGGGCCTGGTGGACCGACCCTTGGG
>CAYXRH010000201.1:0-7863 GCA_964466355.1 uncultured Thermodesulfobacteriota bacterium | reverse complement strand
GACGTCATCTATCAGTCAGGGCGTCGGTCGCCTTTTCGAGGCCGCCGGCGATGGGTTTGCCCTTGACAGTTTCCAGACTAAACGTTTAGTCTTTTTAGTAAGTGAGGCTCTCTAAGCAATGGCGGGCGCGTCGTGGTCCAGAGGTGGCATGGTTTTTTAGTCGTTCTTGATCCACCCCGCGGCCGCTTTATGTGAACCGATTCTTAGAGCCAGAAATGGGCCGGATCGGCTTCCTCAGCCGCGCGGCGGGGATCAGATCGGGAGTGTTGAAAAACACTCGGATGGGAAAGCAGCGATGGCTTTTAGGGATGTCTTCATCGTCGCGGCCAAAAGAAGCGGCATCGGTGATTTCGGCGGGGGGCTGCGCGCGGTTGCGCCCTTGGACCTGGCCGCCCAGGTCATCCAGGCCGCCGTGGACGCCTCGGGCCTGCCTGTTGATAAAATCGGCAAGGTCATCCTGGGCAACACCCTGGCGCCCCTGACCCCCAACATCGCCCGGGCGGCGGCCATGAGCTGTCGCATCCCGGCCGAGCGGCCCGCCTTTTCCATTCACTGCGCCTGCGCCAGCGCCATGCAGGCCCTCATCAGCGGCGCTTCGGCCCTGATGCTCGGCGAGGCCGAGACGGCCGTGGTCGGCGGCGTGGAGTCCATGAGCAACGCGCCGTACGTTCTGCCCGCCATCAGGTGGGGTCAACGTCTCCGGCACGCCCAGGCCGCGGATTTGTTGTGGTGGGGCATTCAGGAGGACCCGATCATGGGCGGCATGGGTCTGGCGGCCGACTTCCTGGCTCAGGAGTACCACATCTCCCGCCAGGAGCAGGACGAGCTGGCCGTTTTGTCCCACCAGCGGGCCCTGACCGCCCGCTCCAGCGGACGCTTTGATGACCAGATCGTCCCCATCCTGATCAAGGACGGCCGCCGCCAAGTTGTGTTCGACCTTGACGAGCACCCCCGCGAGGACGCGACCCTGGAAAAGCTGTCCCGGCTCAAGCCGGCCTTTTCCACCGAGGGCACGGTCACGGCCGGCAACGCCAGCGGGCTCAACGACGGCGCGGCCATGGTGGTCTTGGCCACCGAGGCGGCCTGCCGCGAGCACGGCCTCTCGCCCCTGGCCAGGCTGGGGCCGTGGTCCATCAAGGCCGTCTTGCCCCAACGCACCGGCGTGGCGCCGGTGCCGGCCATACGCGAGGTCGCGGCCGCGGCCAAGCTGGCCATCCCTGACCTGGACCTGATCGAGATAAACGAGGCCTTCGCCTCTTACTACCTGGCCTGTGAAAAGGAGCTCGACCTTGAGCGGGCCAAGGTCAACGTCAACGGCAGCGGCATCTCGCTGGGGCATCCGGTCGGCGCCACCGGATGCCGCTTGGTCGTCACCCTGGTCCACGAGATGATCCGCCGCGGCGCAGAAAAGGGCCTCGCCTCCCTGTGCGCTGGCGGCGGCATGGGCTATGCCGTCTTGCTGCGCATGGATTGGTGATCTGGTTGATCAAATGACCCTTGAGCCCGGTCCACTTTTGGGCGCCGGAGAGAACGTCAGGAGTTTTGGCCCATGAGTGATCAACGCCAGGCCCAAATTTATGATTTCGACATCATCGTCATCGGCGGCGGGCCGGCGGGCATGTCCGCCGCCCTGCGAGCGCGGTGGCTCAGAACCTACTTCTCCATCCCGGCCAGCGTGGCCGTCATCGACCCCTTGGGCCTGGGGGGGCTGTCCAACTGGAAGACGGTCCTTTTGACCGGACCGAGCTGGGGCTACACCGAGGAGGAGCTGACCGATCTTTTTAAAAAGGATTTCAGCCTCTATCCGGTCGAAGTCATCGAGGCGGAGGTGACGGGCCTTGATTTAAAGGCGGAGCTGAAGACGGTCAAGACCGAGACCGGCCAGTACAAAGCGCCCAGCCTCATCATCGCCACCGGTCTTTTGCGGGTGACCAACGAGCGGGCCTTTCTCACCCGGGGCCTCATTCCGACCCTCAAGGACCACGGCTTCATGGCTGATTTGCTCGAGGAGGTCTGCGCCAAGTTCGAGGGCCGACGAGTCTTCTTTGTCGGGACCCACCCCGTGGTCCGGCTGTGGGATTATTTTCAGGGCCTGAACCAGGGCCGGCTCGAGGCCAGGCTGGTCATCGAGCCGCCGATCCCCGAGGGCTTCGAGGCCCCGCCGGAGGCCGTCGTCGGCCGGCTGCGCCGGCTTGAAGGCCGAGACCATCTGGAAGCCGTCGTCCTCAGCCTCAGGGCCCAAGAGACCACCTGGCCCACCGACCTTCTGGTCTTGGATTTTGAAAGCTACATGCAGGTCACCAACTCCACTTCCTTTGGCCAGCTCTCCTTGGCTACGCGGGACGGGTTTCTTGAGGTGGACCGGGAGCTGATGACCAATCAGCCCGGAGTCTTCGCCGCCGGGGACTGCACCGGACCGCCCTTTGGCGTGGCCAAGGCCATCGGCGAGGGCGTCACCGCGGGCTTCAACGCCTACCGCTACACCTATCGGCGCAAGTTCGGGGTCGAGCCGCCTCTCTACGCCTTTTACCCCAGCCGGGCCGAGAGAATGGCCCCGGAGCAGACCGGCTTCAACATCTCCCCCTTGCGAGACGACTACCGGCTCAAGCTCCTCTATCCCCTCTCTCCCCAGGATAAGGAGAGTCAGATCAAGGGGGCCATTCTGCCTCTCCTCGACGGCCGCCACACCGTCGAGGAGATCAGGGGCGAGCTCTCCCGCGCCTGGCCCGCGGCCGAGGTCGCGGACCAACTGAGGCGGATGTATGAGGATCTTCTGCTGACTAAAAGACTGACGATCCATGTCTGAGGCCCGCCGCCGGGGATGAAAAGCCCGGAAGGCCGATCGTCAAGGTGCTGGAGGAGCGCCAGTGTCGCGTCCTGGTTTATATGAGAGGGCGGGTGGCCACACTGACTTATGATCCTTAACTTCCGAGACGCAACACCAGCTTCCGGGGGTGGCCGGCGGCCTCATGGAGCCTGGGGCGGCGATCATCATCACCGTGCCGCTGCTTCCTCCCCTGGCGGAGCAGGGGGGCATCAACCCCACCCACTTCGGGCTCATCGTGGTCCTGAACCTGTCCATCGGGTTCATAACGCCGCCGGTGGGGCTGTGCCTGCACGTCTTGTGCGGGATCACCAAGGTGAGTTTGGAGAGGATGTCGAGGTCGGTGCTCATCTTCCTTTTCTTCGAGCTGCTGGCCTTGGTCCTGGTGACCTACATACCCTGGCTGGCCCTGTATCTGCCGACGTCGCTGGGCTTCGCCAAATAGGCGGAGGATGAGATTGCGATCGGCTTCGAGAAAAGTTTCAAAGCCGCCGAAAGGAGACCACGGGATGTCCAAGGATCAATATCCGGAGCTTTTTGAGCCCTTCAAGATCGGCGACGTTGAGATAAAAAACCGCATGGCCATGGCCCCGGTGACCACCAACTTCGCCCAGGCGGGATACCCCACCGAGGAGTTCCTCGCTTTCTGCAACGCCCGGGCCAAGGGAGGGGTGGGGCTCATGGTGGCGCCGCCGGCGGTGAATCTCTTCCCCGACAGCCCCGCCCACGTCATTTTTCCGGTTCTCTCCGAGAAGGCGCACTTGCCCCTCTGGAACGAGGTCGTGGAGGGGATCCACGCCTTCGGGGCCAAGGTCTTTGGCCAGATCCTGGTCGGCGGGGTCGGCCGCCAGAGCGGCCAGGGCACGGTCTCCAAGGCGCCCTCGGCCCTGCCTTTCGTCAAGGTGCCGCCGGAGAACATCCCGCCCCAGTCCCGGGAGTACGAGATCAAGCGGGGGCTGCCTTGCCTGTGGGACAGGTACGCCGACGCCCCGACCCCGCAGGAGCTGACCCTGGATGAGATCAAATGGATCGAAGACGCCTACGCCTCCACCGCCCGGCTCATGAAGGGCTGCGGGTTTGACGGCGTGGAGCTGCACTTTGCCCACGGCTACCTGGGCGACAACTTCCTCTCGCCCCGCACCAACCTGCGCAGCGACGGCTACGGCGGCTCGTTCGACAACCGCGTTCGCCTCTTCCGCAACGCCATCATCAAGACCCGGGTGCAGGTGGGGCCTGATTACGTGGTCGGCGTGCGCTTGACCGGCGACGAGCACATGAAGGGCGGGACCACCCCCGAGGAGTCCACCCGCATCGCCAAGGCGGGGCAGGAGGTCGGGCTGAGCTACGTGCACCTCACCTCGGGCTGCTGGGAAGCGGTGAAGTGGTACGTGCCCGAGGAGGACGGCACCATGCTGCCCGAGGCGGCGCTGATGAAGGGCGAGCTTTCCATTCCCGTCATCACCCCGGCCATCCATGAGCCCGCCGAGGCCGCGAAGGCGATCAAGGAGGGCAAGACCGACATGGTCTCCTTTTGCCGGCCCCTGATCGCCGACCCCGAGCTGCCCAACAAGATAGCCAGCGGTGAGGAGAAGAAAATCCGCAAGTGCATCCGCTGCCTGGGCTGCCTGCAGAGGACCCGCCGGGGGCTGGGTCTTCGGTGCGAGGTAAATCGCAACGTCGGGCAGGAGCGTTACCTGCCCGAGTATCACCGGCGCAACGCCCCCGAGTGGAAGAAGTTCTGCCTGCCCGCCTGAGGGGCGGGCTCGATTGAGGGGGGGAGGGGCCGTTTTGCCTCTCCCCGGCGGCGGCCAAGAAAAAAGAGGAGGCGAGGTTGATGAACGACTCCGCGCGGGCGCCCAAAAGGATCATCACCTTCCGCGGCGTCACCGAGGGGGTCATCTCGACTCTGGCCGTGTGCCTGTGCGCCTACATCTCCTACGCCACCATCTGGGGCCCCTACAAAACGACCATCGTCCACCGGGCCATATTTTTGGCGGTGATGCTGCTCATCTTCTTCAACACCACCAAACCCTTGCCCGGCCGCTGGCTGGCCAGGGGGATCGATCTTTTTTTGAGCGCCCTGACCGTTTTTTCGTTCGGCTACGTGATCATCTTCTGGGAGCGGATTCTGGGGGCGGTGGGGGCGACCTTTCTCAGCCCCGTCCAGATCGCGGTCGGCTTCTGCCTCATCCTGGTCATGTTGGAGTCGGTCAGGCGGATCAGCCCGCCCTTGATGGGCATCGCCCTGGCGGCCGTCCTCTACACCCTTTTTGGAAACTACATCCCGGGTGAGTTCGGCCATCCGGGCATGAGCTTCAAGCGCTTCATCTACCTCACCGCCTTCTCTCACGAGGGCATTTTTGGCCTGGGCGTGGCCGTGGCCTCGACCTACCTGTTCATGTTCATGCTGCTCAGCAAGGCCTTTCAGGAGACCGGGGCGAGTGATTTCTTTTTCCGGTTGGCCAACGCCCTGGTGGGCTGGGCCAGGGGCGGTCCGGCCAAGACGGCGGTCATCGCCTCTGGCCTGACCGGCACGGTCATCGGCAGCTCCATCGGCAACGTGGCCACCACTGGTTCGATCACCATTCCGATGATGAAGAGAGCCGGATACCCGGCCGACACCGCGGCGGCCATCGAGGTCCTCGCCTCGGAGGGGGCCCAGATGATGCCCCCCATCATGGGGGCCGGCGCCTTTCTGATGGCCGAACTGACCGGCATACCATACACCGACATCGCCTGGGCGGCGCTCATCCCGGCCGTGCTCTACTACGTCTCCACCTTCGTGGTGGTCGATCTTGAGTCGGTCAAGCTGGGCTTCAAGGGCCTGGCCCGCCTGGAGAGAATCTGGCCCGTGCTGAGGGATGGCGCCCATTTCCTCGCCCCGCTGGCCGTGCTGATATACCTTCTCTTGGTCGCCCGGTTCACGGCCATGTACGCCGGCATGATCACCGTCCTGGCGACCATCCTCCTCAACCAAGTCCGCAAGAACACCCGCATCAGCGCGGCCAAGGTTCTCGGCGTCATCGACAAGGGGACCAGGATATCGGCCGAGATAGTGGCCATGATCGGCTGCCTGGGCATCGTCCAGCAAGCTTTCACCATCACCGGGCTGGGCCCGAGGCTGTCCGACCTGCTCATCAGCATGGCCGGATCCAACAATTTGATTCTCCTTTTCATGGCCTTGGTCGTGTCCATCATCCTCGGCATGGGCATGCCCACGCCCATCGCCTACCTCCTCTGCGCGGTCTTCGTCGCTCCGGCCCTGGTGGCGGTGGGCATTCCTGAGCTGGCGGCCCACCTCTTTTTGTTCTATTTTGCCATCAAGTCCGGCTCCACGCCGCCCATCGCCGTGGTGGCCGTGGTGGCGGCCGGAATCGCCGAGACCAACTGGTGGAAGACCGCCGTGAAGTCCTTCTTGTACAGCCTTCCAGGGGCCGTAATCGCCTTCGCCTTTGTCTACAATCCGTCCTATCTCATGTCCGGGACGGCGCTCAGCATCGTCCTCACGGCCTTCTTCGGCCTCCTGGGCACCAGCGGCGTGGCCGCGGCCTTGTTGGGCCGGATGCTGACCCGGTTGAGCCCGTGGCAGGCGGCGGTCTTGTTCATCGGTTCAGGAGTGATGATGTTTTGGGGCCTGGCTGGCTCCCTCGTCGGCCTGGGTATTTGCCTGCCCGTGCTGGCGGTCCAGTGGGCCTCATTCAAGCGGGAGAAGAGAGGCGCCGCCGAGGCGTTGTCGCTTTCGCGCCGCCGAGCAGTTAATCACTACAAGGGAGGGTCGTCATGAAGCGAGTCGTCTTTTTGGTGAGTGTTTTGTGTTTGATTGGTCTTTTGGCCAGCAGCGCCCCGGCGGCTGAAAAATGGGCCATGGGCACCGCCTCGGCCGGCTCCGGCCCCTACCGCTGGGGGGCCTGGATCGCCAAGATGATCAACAAGAACCAAGACGCCGTGAGCATCTCTTCCCAGGCCACGGCCGGGTTCAACGAGAACATCGAACTGGTCAGCGGCGGTCAGATTCCCATCGCCGAGGGGGACATGATCGGCCTCCACGACGCTTTCAACGGCGTCGGGTCCTTCCAGGGCAAACCCCACCCAGAGCTGAGGATGTTGTTTTCATTCATCGTCGCTCCTTTTCACATCGTCACCCGGACCGAGGCGGGCATCACCGCCGTGGCCGACCTAAAAGGCAAGAAGTACAACGTGGGCATTCCGGCCCAGACCACCCGGGCCATCAACGAGATGTTTTTGGCCGCGGCCGGCTTGAAGCTGAGCGACGTCAAGAAGTTTGAAATGTCCACTGGGCAGACCTTCAGGGCCATGCAAGATCGGGTCATCGACGGCACCGGAAACGTCTACTCGGCCGGCATGGGGCGGCTGATCGAACTGGCCAACAACATCGACGTTCGCCTGCTGTCCATGCCTGATGACGTCTTTGAGCGGATGAACGAGAGCATGGGCGGGGCCCTCTTCAGGGTGGCCATTCCGGCCAAGACTTATAAAGGCCAGGCGGAGACGGTCATGACCGCCGGCCTGGCGGCCGTTTTGTTCACCAAAAAGGATACCCCGGCCGAGCCGATCTACGAACTGACCAAGGCTTTCTGGTCCCATCTGGACGAGGTGAGGACCAATAAGTCCTTCAAAGACCTCGAGACGAAGTACGCCATTCCGAAGAGCCCGATTCCGCTCCATCCCGGGGCCGAGAAATATTTCAAGGAGGCCGGCATACTCAAATAGAAGCCGCCTGATTATTAGCTCAAGGATCGATCAGGAGGGGAGGGCCGAAGCTGATGACAGCCTCGTGGGCCCGGGGCATTTTTGATGGGCCCGGTTCGGCTCTCCCCTTAAGAGGCGAGACAATCAAAGATGAAAAGGATTTCGTCGTGCCGATCATCGGTTGGCCATCGGAAAGAGGAGGCGGCGTCAGCCAGGTGACCCTCGAGGCCGAGGGGCCGCCCCTGGTGACCATTGAGGTCATGGCCGCGCTCATCAGGGCCTTGATCGCCGAAGCCGAGCGGGACGAGGTGGGCGCCGTGGTGCTCCGA
>CAYXRH010000200.1:0-7884 GCA_964466355.1 uncultured Thermodesulfobacteriota bacterium | reverse complement strand
GCGGCCAAGCTGGCCGTGGGCTACACCCTGGACGAGATCCCCAACGACATCACCCAAGAGACCCTGGCCTGCTTTGAACCGACCATTGACTACTGCGTGGTCAAGATACCGCGCTGGACCTTTGAGAAGTTCCACGGCGCCCAGGACGTCTTGACCACCTCCATGCGCTCGGTGGGCGAGGCCATGTCCATCGGCCGGACCTTCAAGG
The DNA here is from genome assembly GCA_964466355.1 of uncultured Thermodesulfobacteriota bacterium. Lineage (GTDB taxonomy): Bacteria > Desulfobacterota > Desulfarculia > CAYXRH01. The sequence continues at coordinate 7,676 of CAYXRH010000200.1, read as the reverse complement.
AGGCCCTCCAGAAAGGCATCCGCTCCCTGGAGACGGGCCGCTTCGGCCTCGGGGCCGACCGGCCCAAGGACGACGCGCCGATCCCGGAGACCGAGCTGCGCAGCAAGCTGTCCGTGCCCAACTCCCAACGGATCTTTTTCGTACGCCGCGCCTTCAAGCAAGGCATGGCCGTGGAGGAGGTCCAGGAGCTTTCGGCCATCGACCCCTGGTTTTTAGCCCAGATAAAGCAATTGATCGATCTGGAGTCGTCCCTGAGGGAGGCCGCCCAGAACCCCTCGCCCGATCCCGAGCTGTGGCGCCGGGCCAAGGCCTGGGGCTTTTCGGACCGCCAACTGGCCCAGCTCTTCAAAGTGAGCGAGGCCGACGTCCGCCGCCGGCGCAGGAGCATGAATCTGAAGCCGGTCTACAAGCTGGTGGACACCTGCGCCGCCGAATTCGAAGCCTACACGCCCTATTACTACTCCACCTATGACGAGGAAGACGAGGTCCGCTCCTCCTTGAGGCGCAAGGTGATGATTCTCGGCGGCGGCCCGAACCGCATCGGCCAGGGGATCGAGTTTGATTACTGCTGCTGCCACGCCTCCTTTGCCCTCAAAGAGATGGGCCTGGACTCCATAATGGTCAACTCCAACCCCGAGACCGTGTCCACGGATTACGACACCTCGGATCGGCTTTACTTTGAGCCGCTCACCCTGGAGGACGTGCTCAACATCATCGAGGCCGAAAAGCCGGAGGGGGTCATCGTTCAGTTTGGGGGTCAAACCCCTTTAAACCTCTCGGTGCCGCTTCACCGGGCCGGGGTCAAGATCCTGGGCACGCCGCCGGACGCCATTGACCGGGCCGAGGACCGCAAACGCTTCCAGGAGCTTTTGCACAAGCTCAATCTGAAGCAGCCCCGCAACGGCACGGCCACTGACTTTGAGGGCGCCTTGAAGGTGGCCGGGCGGGTCGGCTACCCGGTGCTCGTGCGGCCGTCGTACGTTCTGGGCGGACGGGCCATGGAGATCGTTTACGACGACGATGACTTGAACCGCTACATGCGCGACGCGGTCCTGGCCTCGCCGGAGCATCCGGTCCTGATCGACAAGTTTTTAAAACGCGCCGTGGAGATCGACGTCGACGCCGTGGCCGACGGCCGCCATTGCCTCATCGCCGGCATCATGGAGCACATCGAAGAGGCCGGCGTACACTCCGGCGACTCGGCCTGCGTCCTGCCGCCCCTTTCCCTGCCCGTGGAGTTGGTGGCCGAGATCAAGGCCGCCACCAGAGCCTTGGCCCAGGAGCTGGGCGTGGTCGGGCTGATGAACATTCAATACGCCTATCAAGCCCCAAACCTGTATGTCCTGGAGGTCAACCCCAGGGCCTCCCGGACAGTGCCTTTTGTCTCCAAGGCCACCGGCGTGCCCTGGGCCAAGGTGGCCACCCGGGTGATGATGGGCCAGGGGCTTGAAGAGCAGAAGATCGTCGAGGTCGAGCCCGAACACGTCTCGGTCAAGGAATCCGTCTTTCCCTTTGTCCGCTTTCCGGGCGTGGACGTGCTCTTGGGTCCGGAGATGAAATCCACGGGCGAGGTGATGGGCGTTGACAAGTCCTTTGGTTTGGCTTACGCCAAGAGTCAGCTGGGGGCCGGACAGAACTTGCCCCGAAGCGGCGGCGTCTTCATCTCGGTCAGGGACGACGACAAAGAGGCCATCTTGGAAGTCGCCCGCAGGCTGGCCGCGCAGGGCCTCAAGCTCTTCGCCACCAAAGGCACGGCCAGGCGCTTGAGACGGGGGGGCTTAAAGGTCGTCGAGGTCGGCAAGCTCAAGGAGAAGCGGCCGCACATTATCGATTACATGACCAACAAGGAGATCGACCTGGTCATTAACACCACCTTGGACAAGGAGACCTCGGTTGACGCCATCAGCATGAGACGGACCGCCCTGGGGCTGGGCATCGCCTACGTCACCACCGTGGCCGGGGCCAAGGCCACGGCCATGGCCATCGAAGCCCTCAACACCCAGGCGCTGACGGTCAAATCAATCCAGGAGCATCACCGGAGCGTTCATGCCATCCCCTGACGGCCCCAAGGAGGCCTGCGGCGTCTTCGCCGTCCACGGCCACCCCGAAGCAGCCAAGCTGACCTTCTTCGGGCTCTACGCCCTCCAGCACCGGGGCCAGGAGTCGGCCGGCATCGTCTCCTCAAACGGCCGACAGGTCTTTGAGCACAAGGACATGGGCCTCGTGGGCGACATCTTCGACGAGGCCAGGCTCAACGAACTCAAGGGCCACCAGGCCATCGGACACGTCCGCTACTCCACCACCGGCTCCTCCCTCAAAAAAAACGCCCAGCCCTTCTCGGTCCGCCACGGCGGCCGCACCATCTCCATCGGCCACAACGGCAATCTCATCAACGCCCACCTCCTGAGGCGGCGCCTGGAGGACGAGGGCTCCATCTTTCAGTCCACCATGGACTCAGAGGTCTTCCTCCACCTCATCGCCAAGAACATGAAGCTCGGCTTCGAAGAGGCGATGGTCCAGGCCTTGAGTGAAGTCAAGGGAGCCTATTCATTGGTCATGATGACCGAGGAGGCCGTCATCGCCGCCCGGGACAAAAAAGGCTTTCGGCCCATGTGCCTCGGCCGGCTCAACGGCGCCTGGATCGTCGCCTCGGAGACGTGCGCCTTTGACCTCATCGAGGCCAAGTACGTCCGCGACGTGGAGCCGGGCGAGATCTTGGTCATAAACCAATCGGGCCTCAAATCAATCAAGCCCTGGCCGGCGACCCGCAGCGCCTTTTGCATCTTCGAGTACATCTATTTCGCCCGGCCCGACTCCTCCATCTTCGGCCACAACGTCTATCGCATCCGCAAACGCCAGGGCGCGGCCCTGGCCAGGGAGTATCCCCTGGAGGCCGACGTCATCATGCCTTTCCCGGACAGCGGCAACTACGCCGCCCTGGGCTACACCGAGGCCCTGGGCCGGCCCCTGGAGATGGGCATGATCCGCAACCACTACGTCGGCCGGACCTTCATCGAACCCTCCCAGTCCATGCGCGACTTCGGGGTCAAGGTCAAACTCAACCCGGTCAAGGAGCTGCTTCGAGACAAGAAGGTCGTCGTCATCGAGGACTCCATCATCCGGGGCACCACCTCCAAGACGAGGATCAAGGCCATCCGCGAGGCCGGGGTCAAGGAGGTTCACATGCTCGTCTCTTGCCCGCCCCACCGCTTTCCGTGCTATTATGGCATCGACTTCTCCTCCAAGGGCGAACTGATCGCCAGCGAGAGCACCGTCGAGGAGATCGCTAGATATATCGGCTTGGACAGCCTGAACTACCTCTCCCTGGAGGGTTTGATCGAGGCCACCCGCGTTGAGAAAGAATGGTTCTGCCTGGCCTGCTTCAACGGCGACTACCCCGAAGGACCCATCGAGGGCGTGTCCAAGCACTGTCTGGAATGAGGCGGTGAGCATCAATCAAGCCAAAGGCGTCCTGCGCATCGAGGCCGAAGGGCTTTTATCGCTCATGGAACGAGTCGACGAGTCCTTCGCCCGAGCGGTCGATCTGATCTACCAATCCAAGGGCCGGACCATCGTCACCGGGATCGGCAAGTCAGGCATCATCGCCCGCAAGATCGTGGCCACCTTGAACTCCACCGGCACGCCGGCCCTGTTCTTGCATCCGGTGGAAGGGATGCACGGCGACCTGGGCGTGGTCACCGCCCAGGACGTGGTCTTGGCCCTGTCCAATTCCGGGGAGACTGACGAACTGACGGCCATCATCCCCCCTTTAAAGAAACTGGGCGCCAAGATCATCGCCTTGACCGGCTCCCTCACCTCCACCCTGGCCAGACAGGCCGATTTGACCATCGATGTGGGCGTGCCCCGGGAGGCCTGCCCCCTGGGCCTGGCTCCGACGGCCTCGACCACGGCCGCCCTGGCCATGGGCGACGCCCTGGCCGTGTGTCTCCTCACCCGACGGGGCTTCAAGGAGGCCGACTTCCAGGCCCGCCACCCCGGCGGCCGCCTGGGCGAACGTCTGACTTTAAAGGTCAGCCAGGTCATGTCCACCGGCAGCCGCATGCCCCTGGTGGAGCCCCAGACGCCCATGGACGAAGTCATCACCGAGATGGACCGCAAAGACCTCGGCACGGCGCTCGTCGTCGACAACGACAAGCGCCTCGTCGGCATCCTGACCGACGGCGACTTGAGGCGGACTCTGCGAAACGGTCGGGACGTCCATGGCCTCAAGGCCGCGGACATCATGACCGCCGGCCCCAAGGTCATCGACGCCAACGCCCTGGCCTTGGACGCCTTGGAGATAATGGAGCGCTTCGAGATCACGGCCCTGCCCATCGTTGACGTGGAGGGCCGGGTCGACGGCATCGTCCACCTCCACGATCTCCTCGGCCGCGGCCGCTTCAGCTTCAAGACGCACCTGGGCGAACAGGATATTTGAGCGGCCATGGAAAAGGCCCCGCCATCACTTCCCCGAGGCTTAATCGTTGACCTGATCACGCCGGTCAACCGCTCGGGGTGGCTTCACCTCGACTCCTTGGCCCGGCTCTTGAACCACGTCGAGCCTTACGCTGACGGGCTGTTCCTCTTTGGCCCCGGAGTGGGCGGCGGGCCTGAGCTGAAAGCCGAGACCAGGGCCGAGATGCTGGCCTTCATCGCCGCGCGGACGAAGCTGCCCCTCATGGCCCTCATCACCTGCACGACCAAGACCCAGACCGTGGAATGCGTTGACCTCCTCTTGGAGGCCAAAAGGGACAGCCGCCTTGTCTTAATCGACGCCCCCCTGGTGGTCCGCTCCAACCGGGGCCTGCCCGATTGGCTGGCCTGGCTGGCCGAGCGCTCCAACCTCTCCCTGGCCCTTTACAACAACCCCAATCTGATCAACCGGGGCTCGGCGACCAAGCACCGCAACCTGAGGACCGCGGTCCTGAAGCAGACGGCCGAGGAGGTGGAGGCCCTCAGCGGACTGATATTCCGCGGCGGCTTCAAGCGCCTGATCAACTATCACCAGGCACTCAGGACTCGGCCCGGCTTCAGAATCTATGACGCCGACGAGTCCCGCTTTCTGGACCAGCCCTCCTCGGCCGGGGTGGTCTCGGCCGGGGCCAATCTCCTGCCCGGCGCCTGGGCCCAGGTGGTCCACTCCGTCTTTCACCCTGACCGCCCCTCCCGTTTGGCCGAACTTCTGGCTTGCGCCCGAGCGGTGCGCGGCTTGGGCCGCCGGAGCAAGGGGCAGACCCTCGGCTGGCTGATGGCCGGATTGAAGGAGCTGGGCGTCATCGACCGCTCCCTGCCCGAGGCTCCAGTCTCCCCGGAGCCGGAGCGGGTCAGTCATTTCATGGACTCTCTGGGCCTGGAGAGATGGGGCTTGTGGTCCAAGGGCGAGGTGGGAGTCTAGGGTTGCGTCTCGGCGATGTCCACCATTTTTTCCATTGAAATGAAACAAATACGCCTTTCTATCTGAACTCAAGGCTTTTGCGGAAGGGTCAAGTATTGCCTCCTGGAGGTTAAGGATCATAAGTCAGTGTGGCCGCTCGGGCGGGGCGGCCGGCTTTGATGCTTGCTCGACCAGCGGACCACCGCCCCGGCCGAGAGGCGCCGCCGGAGAAGGCCTTCAGACCCGAGTGAAAAAGCCTCTCATGAGCAAAAAACCAGACCTCGCCGTCTTTGTGATCCTCTTGGCCACTTTTGTCATCTGGTCCAACTCCTTCATCGCCGTCGGCCTTTTGCGTCAAAAGCTGAGCGTCTGGGAGCTGGTCTCGATACGCTTCATTCCCGTGGGCTTCATCAGTTCCGTCCTGGTCGGCCTGTTCTACCGTCTGGAGTTTTATGACCTCATCAAACGCCATTTCTGTCGTCTGGCGGTCATGAGCCTCCTCTGCGTCACCTCTTACAACTTCTTTCTGTTCTGGGGTCAGGCCTACATAAGCCCCAACGCCGCCTCGCTGATCATCACTCTCAACCCCCTGTTCACTCTGTTTCTGGCCGTCCGTTTCCTGGGCGAGCCCTTGACCATCAGACGTCTGGGCGGGACCATCATCGCCTTCTTGGGCCTCGGCCTGGTCGTCGTCTGGGGTCAGGTGGGGCTGAGTGAGAGCCTCGTCATCCCTTTGGCCAAGCTTCCCTTTGCCGGCGCGGTCATGCTCGCCCCGCTGAGCTGGGCCGGGTACACGGTCTTGGCCAAGCCGATCTCCACGGAGTGCTCCCCGGCCGGCTTGAATTTCTCCGTCCTCACCGTGGGCTGCCTCCCCTTCTACTTCACGCTGAGGCCGAGTTTAATCAAAAAGGCCCTCAGCCTCACGCCGGTGGAGACCTCGGCCTGGCTCTTCTTGTCACTTCTTTGCACCATCGTGGCCTTTTATCTGTGGCTGCTCGGGGTCAAGCAGTGGCGGGCGTCGAATGTATCACTTTTTGTGTTTTTGAATCCACCGCTCACGGCCGCTTTCTCGTATCTCTATTTTGGGCAGAAGATCTCCACCCTCTTCTTTTTAGGCGGGGCGGTGATGCTTTTGGGCATCGCCCTGGCCGTGACTGACCAAATCAAGAGCCCGGTCAGGCTCTTCAACGGACCGCGATCTTAAGTGTCGCGTCCTGGTTGATATAAGAGGGCGGGGCGGCCACACTGACTTGTGGTCCTCAACCTCCAAGAGGCGACACTAGACCAACTCGCCGCGGGCGATCAGGATCACCTGCCCGCCGACCTGGACCTCAATGCGGCCGTTTTTCTCGGCGGCGTGCAGGAACAGGAGCGAGGGGCGGCCAATTTCGTAACCCTGTTCGACGCGCACGTCGATTCTGTCTTGGCCCAGGACCCGGTGCTTGACCAGATAGGCGGCCAGGTCGCCGTTGCCGCTGCCGGTGGCCGGATCCTCGGGGATGCCGTGATACTCAACGAAGACCCGGACGTTGAGATCGTTTTCCGGCTTGTACGTCTGGCGGCAAAAGAGAAGGAAGTCCTTGGCCTCGGTGTGTTCGATCAGCGGCCAATACTTGGTCGGATCAAGCCTGGCCCTCTTGACGGCCTCCAGGGACTTCAAGGGGACCACGAAAAAGGGGAACCCGGTCGAGACGTCCTGGATGGGCAGGTTCTGGTCCACGTCGGCCAAATCAAGACCGAGGGCCTCGGCCGTGGGCTCGGCCTCCAAAATCTGACCGAACCTCGGCTCAACCTGTTTCATCCACAAGACGTCAGGTTGGCCCTCCACCGAAGCGAGCGTCACCAAAATCTGGCCCACCTTGAGATTGAGCCGGACCTCCTGACTCGGCGCCTCGAGAAGTTCGGTCAGTATGACAAAGGCCGTGCCCAAGGTGGGGTGGCCGGCGAAAGGGATCTCAGTGGCCGGCGTGAAGATGCGCGCATCCCAGCCCCCCTTGCGGGGGCGATTCGAGAGGATGAAGGTCGTCTCCGAGTAGTTCATCTCCTTGGTGATGAGCTGCATCTCCTCATCGCTCAGGCCTTGAGCGTCCAGGACCACGGCCAGTTGATTGCCCTGGTATTTCTGTTCGGCAAAGACGTCCACGATGACAAAGGGTCGCTGATTCACCGGCTGTCTCCTTTCTCTCTTCCATGACTCAATCTTCCGCGGCGATGAGTTCGTGAACCCGCTGAAGCTCGGTCTCGAGCTTTTGTCTGATGACCTCCATCTCCTCCCGGGAGGCCTGCGGGGGCACCAGGAGGG
>CAYXRH010000199.1:0-7907 GCA_964466355.1 uncultured Thermodesulfobacteriota bacterium | reverse complement strand
AGGTGAAGCAGGCCTCGAAGGCGGTCGAGATCGCCGAAAAGGGCATCACCATGGCCAAGTCAGAGTATTATCCGACCATCTCCTTCGAGGCGTCCTATGAGCGAGGCAACGAGGAGTTGAACGTCTGGGGCCCCGGCCCGGAAGGCAACGACGAGGAGACGACCATCGCCATGGCCTTGAGCTGGACGGTGTGGAACTGGGGCCAGACCAAAGCCAAGGTCTCGGAGAGCCAGAGCGGGGTCGCCGCCGCCCGTCACACCCTGAACCAGCTCAAGGACGGCATCGCCTTGGCCGTCAAGGAGGCGCTCTTAAACCTGGCCGCCAGCGAAGAGAACATCGAAGTGGCCCGGCTGGCCATCAAGCAGGCTGAGGAGAACTTCCGCATGAGCGAGGAGCGTTACAAGGAGCAGGTCACCACCTCGACCGAGGTTCTCGACGCCCAGACGAGATTGACCCAGGCGGAGCGCAATTATTACGCCGCCTTGTACGATTATCACCTCGCTTTGGCCAGATTGAAAAGGGCCTTGGGGGAGATGTAGGTTGCAGCCGTTTTAAAGGCGTGCTAAGAGAACTTGACTCAAGCTCACGTCGGGAGATGCTGATGCCGGATCAGGCGCTCAAAGGCCGGCCCAAGGAGAGTGACGAAGGGGAGGCGGCCGGCTGGGACCCAAGCCTAATTCGCCGCCTCGAAGAGACGGCCCGTCAGATCAGAATCGTCACCGTCAACATACTCCACGCCGCCGGTTCGGGTCACACTGGCGGGTCGCTCTCAGCGGTGGACATCATAACGGCGCTTTTTTTCAAGCACATGCGCCACGATCCCGCCCGGCCGAAATGGCCTCAGCGAGACCGCTTCGTTCTCTCCAAAGGCCACGCCGCGCCGGCCTATTACGCTGTGCTGGCCAGGCTGGGCTACATCGACCCCGGCGAGCTGAAAAACCTCCGCAAACTGGGCTGCGATCTCCAGGGCCACCCGGACTGCAAGCTCACCCCGAGCGTGGAGGTCTCCACCGGGTCCCTGGGTCAGGGACTGTCCATGGCCTTGGGCCTGGCTTTGGGGCTGAGGCTGGATGACCTTGAGGCCAGAGTCTACGCTCTTCTGGGCGACGGCGAGCTCCAGGAGGGCATGATCTGGGAGGCGGCCATGGCCGCGGCCCACTACAAGGTCGGCCGCCTGACGGCCATCGTGGACAACAACGGCCTCCAGATCGACGGACCGGTGGCCGAAGTGATGAACATCGAGCCCTTGGCCGACAAGTGGCGCTCCTTTGGCTGGCAGGTGAGGCGGATCAACGGCCACGATTTTGCGGACATCCTCGACGGCCTGTCGTGGGCCGCGGGGGTCAAGGACGGCCCCAGCGTTCTCATCGCCAAGACGATCAAGGGCAAAGGAGTGTCCATCTTTGAGGGTCAGGTCAAGTATCACGGCGTCAGCCCCAACGACGAAGAGCTGGTCCGCGCCCTCGATGATCTGGGCGGCTGAGGAAGAGACCTTGGAAAAGCTGGCCACCCGCAAGGAATACGGCAGGGCCCTGGTCGAACTGGGGCGGCTCCACCCCGAGATCGTCGTCCTCGACGCCGACCTCTCCGGCTCGACCCAGACGGCCCTGTTCGGCCGGGAATTCCCGGAGCGGTTTTTTAACATGGGCATCGCCGAGCAGAACATGATCGGCACCGCCGCCGGACTGGCCGCGGCCGGCAAGGTGCCCTTCGCCTCCACCTTCGCCATCTTCGCCACCGGCCGGGCCTGGGAGCAGATCCGCCAGTCAGTGGCTTACTCCGACGTCAACGTCAAGATCGTGGCCACCCACGGCGGGGTGACCGTGGGCGACGACGGCGGCTCCCATCAGGCCATCGAGGACATCGGCCTGATGCGCATTCTGCCCAACATGACAGTCTTGGTTCCGGCCGACGGCCTCGAGACCTATCAGATGATCGAGACCCTGGCGACCTACCCCCATCCGGCCTACGTCAGACTGTCCCGCATCTCCTTTCCGGTCATCTACGACAAGACCTACCGCTTCGAGATCGGCCGAGCCAGCATTGTCCGCCCGGGCAAGGATCTGACTTTCATCGCCTGCGGCCTGATGGTCCATCAGGCTCTGGCCGCGGCTGAAGCCCTGGTCGAGGAGGGCATCGAGGCCCGAGTGATCAACATGTCCACCATCAAGCCTCTGGATGAGACGACCGTCATCACCGCCGCCCGCCAGACCGGAGCCATCGTCACCGCCGAGGAGCACCTGGTCATCAATGGCCTCGGCTCGGCCGTGGCCGAAACCTTGGCCGAACACCATCCCACACCTCTGTGGCGGGTCGGGATCAGGGACAAGTTTGGCATCTCCGGCAAGCCGGACCGGCTCCTGGATCACTTCGGCCTCCTGCCCCGGGACCTGGTCAAAGCCGCCCATGAGGTGTTGGACCGGAAATAGCCGGCATGGCTGAGCCGGCCTTGATTGAAATGTACAACGTCCGCAAGGTCTACGGCGAGGTCGTGGCCCTGTGGGATATATCCTTTCGCATTGAGGCGGGCGCCTTCGTCTTTGTCACCGGTCCCTCCGGGGCCGGCAAATCGACCCTCATCAACCTTTTGGCTTTGGTGGAGCCGCCGAGCAGGGGCCGTCTGGTCATCGGCGCGGTGGACGTGGGCGCTTTAAAGGAGCGCCAGATGCCGTCCCTGAGGCGCCGCATCGGCGTGGTCTTCCAGGACTTCAAGCTCCTCAAGGATCTCAGCGTTTTCGAAAACGTGGCCCTGGCCCTGGAGGTTTGGGGCTGGTCGCCGCACAAAATTAAGCCGCGGGTGGAGCAGATACTAAAAGCCGTCGGTTTGGGCGACAAAGCTCGGGTTCGGCCGCCGACCCTCTCGGGCGGCGAGCAGCAGCGGGCCGCCCTGGCTCGAGCTCTGGCCCCGGAGCCGATGCTCCTTCTGGCCGACGAGCCGACCGGCAATCTGGATTGGGAGCTCTCCCAGGAGATCGTCAAGCTCCTGAAAATGATCAATGACAAGGGCACCACCGTGATCGTGGCCACCCACGACCGCCGGCTCATCCGCTCGGTGCCGGCCGGAGTGCTCAGCCTGGCCGGAGGGCGGATGGTCGGGGCGGAGGTCTGAGGTTGATCCAGCCCCATTTGGCCAGCGCCCTGAGGCGGGGCATCAAGCAGACCAGGCGCCAGATCGTCACCCAGAGCCTGGCCACCACGGCCATGGCCGCCGCCCTGGGGCTGGCCGCCTTGGCCTGGGGGGTCTACGGCCAGCTGGACGTCCTGGCCGCTTCCCTAGAGGATCAGGTCAGACTTCTGGTCTTTCTTGAGGCCGACTCCCCCGCCGCCCGCGACGCCCTGGCCCAAAAGATCGCCGCCTGGCCCGAAGTGGTCGGCGTCAGAACCGTCTCGACCGAGGAGGCCTTGAGCCGGCTCAAGGCCCTCCTGGGCGAGCAAAAAGGACTCTGGGAAGGCTTGGGCCCGGAGGTGATGCCGCCCCTGTTCGAGCTCCACCTCACCCCCCAAAGCCTCGCCCCGCTCAAGCTGAGCGAGCTGACGCAGCGGCTCAAAAAACTTCAAGGCGTGGCCGAGACGTCCTCCCCCAGGGCGTGGGTCGAGCGGATACGCTCCTTGGTCTCATTGCTCAGAAAGGCTGGGTTGACCGCGGCCTTGATCATGTCCTTGGCCGGGGTGTTCATCGTCTTCGCCACCATCCGCCTGAGCCTCGCCGCAGCCCGGGAGGAGGTCCAGATTCTGCGCCTCATCGGCGCCGCCCCCTGGTTCATCCGGGGGCCGTTTTTGATTCAGGGGGCCGGCCAGGGGATCATCGCCGCCCTGGCCGCCCTGGCCGCCCTGCTGGTCTTTGAGGGGGCCTTATCTCTGAGCCTGCCGACGGGATATTTTCAGCTCCGGCTGGTCGGTTGGCTCGGCGGATGCGGCCTGGTCCTGGCCGGTCTGCTGGCCGGGCTGACGGGGGCCTGGTTGGCCCTGCGCCGTCTGGAAGCGGATTAAATGGCTCACCCCCGCCTGGCCATCGCTCTCGCGCTCCTGGCGGCCTGGGGATGGCCTTCTTTGATCGAGGCGGCCCCAAAGACCGTCGCGGCGATGGATCAGGAACAGGGCATCATCGCTCAGTTGGATCGGATCGACCAAAGGCTCGCCGAGCTGAAGCTCCGCCGCCGCCAACTGGCCGCCGAACTGGCCGTCCTGAGCCAAAATCAGGACCGGGACGAGCGTCGCTTAAAGACGCTGGATGACCAACTGAAGGTAACCCAAAAAAGACTCCAGGCTCGACTCAAGGCCCTCTATATCTTGGAATGCCAAGGCTTCGGCCGGCTCATCTTCGGGGCTCCGAACCTGACCGAGGCGCTGTTCGGTTGGCAGGGTTTGGCGAGAATGATCCGATTTGATCTTGACCTCATCAAGGACTATAATGGCCTGAAGCTTGAAGTCTCTGAGGCCCAGCGGGCTCGTTTGAGCCGTCGGGCCAAGATCGAAGACCTCAACCAGCGGCTCATCAAGGCCGAGAGCGAATTGGTTCGGCACCGCCGGGCCAGGGCCGGGCTGCTCCTCAAACTCGAAGGAGACGAGGCGGCTTACGAGCAAGCCCTGAAAGAACTGGATCGGGCGGCGGCCAGGCTGGAGAGTGAATTGGCCGCTCTCGAAGAGGCCGCGCCGCGGGGACCGTCCCAGGGCCGCTTGGCCGAGAGCAAAGGCCGCTTGCCCTGGCCGGCCTTGGGTCGGTTGACCCGGATGGTCGATCAGAGACGGCCGGGGGTGCTCATCGAGGCCCCGCCGGACTCACCGGTCAAGGCCGTGGGCGACGGCCGGGTGGCCTTTGCTGGTTGGATTAAAGGGTACGGCCGCGTGGTCATCATCGACCACGGCGCCAGATATTATTCGCTGTCCGCTCATCTGGCCGAAACCAGCGTCAAGGTGGGCGACGAGGTCAAGGCCGGACAGGTGATCGGACGCCTCGGGCGGGCTGGGTTGTCCGTCTGGGGAGTGTATTTTGAGATACGCCGCCGGGACAGGGCCCTCGACCCCACCCGCTGGCTGGCCGGCGCGTCTAATTAAAGGAGTTTAAAACATGCTCTCAAAGCCGTCAAAGCGGGTTTTGCTCCTGGCGGTCATCGGCCTCGCCGGTCTGGCCCTGTTTCTGACCCGGGGCCAGACGGTTTTATCAGCCGACCCCGACGTCACTTACAAGAAGCTCAAGCTGCTGGCCGAGGTGTTGGACACCATCCAGTCCAAATACGTCGAGCCGCCTGATCCGGAGAAGCTGATCTACGGGGCCATCAAGGGCATGGTCGCCTCCCTGGACCCCCACTCGGCTTTCCTGACGCCCGACGAGTTCAAGGATTTTCAGATCGAGACTGCCGGCAAGTTCACCGGCATCGGCATCGAGATCACCACCCGGGACGGGATTCTGACCGTGGTCTCGCCCATCGAGGGCACCCCGGCCGACAAGGCCGGCTTGAAACCGGGCGACAAGATCATCAAGGTCGACGGCCGGCTGACCAAGGGCATGAGCCTCATGGAGGCGGTCAAGGCCATCAGGGGGGCCAAGGGGACCAAGGTCACCTTGACCATCCTCCGGGAGGAGTCAAAGGAGCTGGTGGATTATGAAATCGTCCGCGACGTCATTCCGCTCATCTCCGTCAAGTCCCGGATACTCGATCCTGGCTTCGGCTATCTGCGCGTCATCACCTTCCAGGCCGAAACGACCCACGAGATCAAAGAGGCCCTCGAAAAACTCGAAACCGGCTCGCCGCCGCTCAAGGGGCTCATCCTCGATCTGCGCAACAACCCCGGCGGCCTCCTCAACCAGGCCGTGGATTCAGCCGACCTCTTTTTAGAGGAGGGTCTCATCGTCTACACCGAGGGCCGAGGCGGCTCTCAGGACATGAAATTTTACGCCCATCCCAACAAGACGCCGCGCCGCTACCCCATGATCGTCCTGGTCAACCACGGCTCCGCTTCGGCTTCCGAGATCGTGGCCGGGGCCCTCAAGGCGCACAGCCGGGCGGTCATCCTGGGGACCCAGACCTTTGGCAAGGGCTCGGTCCAGACCATAATTCCCCTGGAGGACAAATCCGGACTCCGCCTCACCACGGCCCGCTACTTCACCCCGGACGGCGTGTCCATCCAAGCCAAGGGCATCACTCCGGACGTGGTCATCGAAGCCCTGCCCGCCCCGCCCGAGGAGACCAAGCCCAAGACCGCCGTGCGCGAGGGTGACCTGGTCGGCCACCTGGGCGAGGAGAAGCCCGAGGAGAGTGGGCCGACCGACCCCGAAAAGGAGGCCACGCTCAGACTGCTGCGTCGGGACAATCAGCTTCGAGAGGCCTTGGGCCTGCTCAAGGCCTGGCAGATCTTCTCCCGGAGCAAATCGTAAGTGATCGACCCCGAGGGCGGGGCCGCCGAGAAGCCCGTCGGGGGGGAGCGCGCCACTAATCACGCCCGGCCGGCCGCGTCTCCCTCTCTCGCCTCGAAGTGGGCGCGATCAATCGCCCGCCTCGCCTCGAACCGTCGCTGGGACATCTGGGCCGGAGTCGGTCTGGGGCTCGTTTTAGCCGGGGTGGTGCTCTGGCTTTTCTGGCCCGAGGAGCCTTCGAAACCCTTCACTTCGCCGCCCCCGGCCCCGGCGGCGGCCCCGAGCGCCCCCCTGGACGAAGAGACTTCGTCGTCGATCCCTCCTTACGAAGAAAAGGCTTCGACCTTTCAGCGCCACCTGGCCCTGGTCGACGCGGCCATCATGGACGCCCTGGCCCAGGCCGGTCTGGAGGAATCGGACTTCAGCTTCTTGCGGGTGCGCAACGTCGTTCAGGACGACCTCCACTACGATCAAGTCGAGATCGGCCTCAACTTGAAGGAGACGACCCCGGACCAGATCGAATCGGCCCTCTTGAGCGCCTTGAGCCGCCTCGACTTTCTGGCCTCTCTGACCGGCCGGGAGGAAGCCCTGGAGGTCTGGCTCGACGGCCGTCTGACCCACTCCCTGCTTCTGGAGGTCCCGCCCCGCCCCGCCCCGCCGGCCGCCGAGGCCGCGGTCCTGGCGGCGATCATCATCGACGACCTGGGTTACCATCCCCAGGGGGACCAGGACTTCCTGTCCGTCGATCTGGATCTGACCCTGTCCATCCTACCCTTCAGCCGCCAGGGCGAGGCTCTGGGCCGGGCGGCGGCGGCGCAGGGCCGAGAGGTGATGCTTCATCTGCCCATGGAGCCCAAGGGCTACCCTCAAGTAAACCCCGGACCGGGGGCGCTTTTGGGGAGCATGGACCGCTCGCAGCTCGAAGATACGCTGGCCGAAGACCTGAGTTGGCTCCCTTGGGCCAAGGGCGCCAACAACCACATGGGCTCCCGCCTGACCGAGGACGCCGAGCGCCTGGAGATCATTCTAGGGGAGCTCAAGGCGCGGGGGATGTATTTTATTGACTCCCGGACCACGCCCTTCAGCCGGGTCATGGAGGTGGCCGCCCGCCTGGGCCTTCCGGCGGCCCAGCGATCCATTTTTTTAGACAACGTGCCCGAGCCCCAGGCCATCAAGGCCCAGCTCGGCCGCCTCGTCGCCCGGGCCCGGGAGGAGGGCCGGGCCGTGGCCATCGGCCACCCCCACCCCCAGACCCGGCGGGTCCTCATTGAGGCGGCTCAAGAGCTTGAAACCCAGATCCAGGTGGTGCCGGCCTCGCGGCTGGTGGAATGACCTCGGCCGGGGCGGCCGCCTCGGGGCCAACCGCGTGGCTCGGGCCGTCGGTGATTCCTCCTAAGATTAAGGATATCACCTATTAATTGTATTATAAATGGAAAATGATATAATATCTTATCTCACAGGCATCTTATATTTTGACAATCTGTTGGTGGAGCGAAGCCCCTAGCCCGGATATTTCACGAAGGAGGTTGGCGAAGCAGCCATAGTCCCTTAT
>CAYXRH010000198.1:0-7914 GCA_964466355.1 uncultured Thermodesulfobacteriota bacterium | reverse complement strand
CCGCGAAGGCGGCCGCACCGTCGGCGCCGGCGTCATCAGCCAGATACTGGAGTGAGCCGGGATGGTCACCAGCCAGAAGATTCGGATCAGGCTCAAGGCCTACGACCACAAACTGCTTGACCAGTCGGCGGCCGACATCGTCGACACGGTGAATCGGACCGGAGCCAAGGTGGCCGGCCCGATCCCTCTGCCGACCAGGATCAGCCGCTACACGGTTCTGCGCTCGCCCCACGTGGACAAGAAATCCCGTGAGCAATTCGAGATCAGGACCCACAAGCGTTTGATGGACATCTTGGAGCCGACTCAACAGACCGTGGACGCCTTGATGAAACTGGATCTTCCGGCTGGGGTGGACGTGGAGATCAAACTCTAGAGGGCCAGACGATGCCTCAAGGACTGCTGGGCAAAAAATTAGGCATGACGCGTCTCTTCAGCCCCACGGGCGAGGCCTTGCCCGTGACCGTTCTCGAGGTGGGGCCGTGTTACGTCATCCAAAAAAGGACCGCCGAAAAAGATGGCTACGAGGCCCTGCAGCTCGGCTACGAGGCCCTGCCCGAACGAAAAGTAAACAAACCCCTGAGCGGCCACTTCCAGGCCGCCGGAAGGGGCGGTTTTCGTCACCTGAAGGAATTCAGGGGCCCGGACGCGAGCGAGTTCGAGCTGGGTCAGGAGCTCACGGTGGAGATTTTCAAGGTGGGCCAAAAAGTCCACGTCACCTCCACCTCCAAAGGGCGCGGCTTCGCCGGAGCAACCAAACGCCACGGCTTCTCCCGCGGACCAGAGACCCACGGCTGCACGACTCACCGGGCGCCCGGCTCCATCGGCACTTCGGCCACGCCGTCGCACGTTTTAAAAGGCAAAAAAATGCCCGGCCACATGGGCGCCAAAAAGACGACCGTCAAGAACCTCAAGGTGGTCGACATCAGACCGGGCGACAATCTGCTTTTAGTCAAAGGCGCGGTGCCTGGCGCCAAGAACGCCCGGGTGATCATCAGGAAGTCGGATTCGATCTAACGGAGCTTTTTCAATGCCCACGGTGGATGTCCTAGACCCGGTCCGGAATAAAGTCGACGTCCTCGATCTGCCGGACGAGGTCTTCAATTTGAAAGTGCGACCCGATATCCTGCATCAGGTCGTGCGCTGGCAAATGGCCAAGCGCCGGGCCGGCACGGCCTCGACCAAGGGCCGCTCCGAGGTGCGCGGCGGCGGACGCAAACCTTACCGGCAAAAGGGGACCGGTCGGGCCCGCGCCGGAACGACCCGCTCCCCCCTCTGGCGCAAGGGCGGCGTCGTCTTCGGCCCCAAACCGCGGGATTACTCTCACAAACTCAACAAGAAGATGCGGCTCCTGGGACTAAAAATGGCCCTCTCGGCCAAGTATCAGGCCGATCAGCTCATGGTCTTGTCCGAGCTGAACCTGCCCGAGATCAAGACCAAGACCTTCGCCACGTTATTGAAGACCCTTGACCTTGACCGGGCTTTGTTCGTCACCCCTGAACCTGACGAGAAGGTCGAGCTGTCCAGCCGGAACATCCCCGGGGTCAAGCTCGTCAGACCCGAGGGCCTCAACGTTTACGACCTGCTCAAATACGACCATCTGGTCTTGCTGCGGCCGAGCGTGGACATGATTCTGGAGAGACTGGGATGAAGCAGCTCCACGACATCCTAAAAAGGCCCCTCATCACCGAGAAGTCCAACTTGGCCAAGGAGGCGGCCAATCATATCACCTTTGAGGTGGTCAAAACGGCCAACAAGGTCGAGATCATCAAGGCGGTGGAAGAGGTCTTCAAGGTCAAGGTTCTCAAAGTCAGGACCTCGTCAGTGAGGGGCAAAAGGAAACGCATGGGCCGGAACATGGGCCGGCGTTCGGATTGGAAGAAGGCCGTCGTCACCCTGGCGCCGGGCGAAAAGATCGAGTTCTTCGAGGGGGCCTAAAGGAGCGCACATGGGCATCAGGAAGTGCAAGCCAACCTCACCCGGCCGGCGGTTCGTCTCCTTCACCGACTTTGAGGAGCTGACCGAGAAAAAGCCCGAGAGGAGCCTCACCCAGTCCCTGTCCAAAAACGGCGGCCGCAACAACCGCGGCCGCGTCACCATCAGGCATCGGGGCGGCGGACACAAGAGGCTTTTTAGGATCATTGACTTCAAACGGAACAAGGAAGAGATCCCGGCCAAAGTGGCCAGCATCGAGTACGACCCCAACCGCTCGGCCCGCATCGCTTTGCTCAAGTACACCGACGGCGAGAAGCGATACATCCTCGCTCCGCTGAAACTCAAGGTGGGCGATGTGGTCATCACCTCCCCCAAGGCTGACATTCAACCCGGCAACTGCCTGCCGCTGAAAGCCATTCCCTTGGGCCAGCACATTCACAACATCGAGCTCAAGGAGGGCAAGGGCGGCCAACTGGTCCGCACGGCCGGGGCCTACGCCCAGCTGATGGCCAAGGAAGGCAAGCACGCTCTCATCAAACTGCCCTCGGGCGAGGTGCGCATGATTCACCAAAACTGCAAGGCCACCATCGGCCAGCTGAGCAACGTGGATCATGAGAACACCTCTGTGGGCAAGGCCGGACGGAAGCGCTGGCTGGGCCGCCGGCCCAAGGTCCGCGGCGTGGCCATGAATCCGGTGGACCACCCCATGGGCGGCGGCGAGGGCAAGTCCTCGGGCGGCCGCCACCCCTGCACGCCCTGGGGCAAGCCGACCAAGGGTTATAAAACCCGCAAGAAATCAAAGGATTCCGATCGATTCATCGTCAAGAAGCGGAAGTGATTGGGAGTAGCCGTGCCGAGATCGCTCAAAAAAGGCCCTTACGTTGAGCCCGCTCTTTTGAGGAAGATAGACAGTGCCCAGTCCCAGCCGGGCAAGGTCATAAAGACCTGGTCCCGGCGCTCGACGATCATCCCGGAATTCGTGGGGCTGACCCTGGCCGTCCACAACGGACGCAAGTTCATTCCGGTGTACATCACCGAGAACATGGTCGGCCACAAGCTGGGCGAGTTTGCTCCGACCAGAACCTTTTACGGTCACGCCGGCGACAAGAAGGCTCGACTAAAAGGGAAACGATAGGAGAGCGTGAGATGGAGGTTGTGGCCAGGGCCAGGTTCATCAGAATCGCCCCGCGCAAAGCCCGCTACGTGGTGGATATGGTCCGAGGGCGCAAGGCCGGAGAGGCCATGGAGATTTTAAAATTCACCCCCAAGAAGGCGGCCCGTCTGGTTCACAAGGTCGTCGCCTCGGCGGTGGCCAACGCCGAACAGCGGGCCGACGTGGACGTGGACACTCTTTTTATCAAGAAGATATTCGTGGATGAAGGTCCGACCTTGAAGCGCTGGCGCCCGCGGGCCATGGGCCGGGCGACGAGGATATTGAAACGGACCAGCCACATCACCGTCGTTTTGGACGAAGCCTAAAGGAGGCTTTGAATTGGGGCAAAAGGTTCACCCGGTCGGATTCAGGTTGGGCGTCAGCAAGACGTGGTCGTCCCGGTGGTACGCCAACAAGGATTTTTCTGAATTTGTCAACGAGGACCATCAGATCCGCAGGTATCTCAAGGAGCGGCTCTTCCACGCCGGCATCTCCTCCATCGAGGTCGAGCGGGCGGCCAACCGGGCCAAGGTGCGCATATTCACTGCCAGGCCGGGCATCGTCATCGGCAAGCGCGGCGCGGAGATCGAAAACCTGCGCCGCGATCTGGAGAAAAAGCTGGGCCGAGAGATCATCATCGACATCCAGGAAGTGCGCAAGCCCGAGCTGGACGCCCAGCTCGTGGCCGAGAACGTGGCTCAGCAGCTCGTCAGGCGCATCGCCTTCAGGCGGGCCATGAAAAAGGCGGTCGCCACCGCTCTCAAGTTCGGCGCCCAAGGAATCAAGATCGCCTGCGCCGGCCGTCTCGGCGGGGCCGAGATGGCCCGCCGGACGTGGTACCGCGAAGGGCGGGTGCCCCTGCACACCTTGAGGGCGGACATCGATTACGGATTCGCTGAAGCCAAAACCACTTACGGCATCATCGGGGTCAAGGTCACCATATTCAAGGGCGAGACCATCGACCACCAGCCGGAAGCGGCCTGAGGATAGAGAGGCTCGGGATGCTCAGCCCCAGAAGAGTCAGACATCGGAAGGTCCAAAAGGGGCGGACCAGGGGGATGGCCCTCAGGGGCTCAACCCTCAACTTCGGCCGATATGGGCTTCAGGCCTTGGAGTGCGGCCGCCTCACCGCCCAGCAGATCGAGGCGGCCCGCGTGGCCATGACGAGGCACGTCAAGCGCAGCGGCCGCATCTGGATTCGGATCTTCCCGGACAGGCCCTTCACCAAAAAACCGGCCGAAACCAGGATGGGCAAGGGCAAGGGCGCGCCCGAGGGCTGGGAGGCGATAATCCTGCCGGGCAAAATTCTCTATGAGATGGAGGGGCCGGCCCGCGAGGTGGCCCAGGAGGCCATGCGCCTGGCCGCGGCCAAGCTGCCCATGGCCACCCGCTTCGTGGTCAGGGATGAAATATGAAGGCGAGTGAACTAAGAGAGCTGTCCCCGCTTGAACTCGAAGCCCGGGCCAAGGAGCTGAATGACGAGCTGTTCAACCTTCAGTTCCAGCACGCCACCGGGCAGCTGGAGAACAAGATGCGGCTCAAGATCGTCAGGCGTGACATCGCCCGGGTGCTGAGCGTCATCAGGGAGAAGGAGCTGGCCGCGGGCCAGGGGTAGGCCATGGTGAAACAGAGAGGCAATCGCAAGGTCCGCACCGGCGTCGTGACCAGCGACAAGATGGACAAGACGGTGGTGGTTCGGGTGGAGCGCTACTTCAAACACCCAGCTTACAAGAAATACATCCGCAGCCACCGCAAGTACATGGCTCACGATGAACACAATGAATGTCAAGTGGGCGACGTGGTCCAGATAATCGAGAGCCGGCCGCTGTCCAAGCACAAGTGCTGGCGGGTGCAAACTGTGTTGGAGAAGGCGTCTGAAACGAGGTGAGCCATGATTCAGCCCCAAACCAGGCTTCTGGCCGCAGACAACTCCGGGGCCAAAAAACTATACTGCATCAAGGTCCTCGGTGGATCGAAGCGCCGATACGCCTCGGTGGGGGACGTCATCGTCGTCTCGGTCAAGGAGGCCATCCCCAACTCCAAAGTCAAGAAGGGCGACGTTTTAAAGGCGGTGGTGGTGCGCACGGCCAAGGAGGTGGCGCGGCCGGACGGTTCGTTCATCCGTTTCGACGACAACTCGGCCGTGCTCATCAACAATCAGCGGGAGCCCATCGGCACCCGCATCTTCGGCCCCGTGGCCAGGGAGCTGAGGGCCAAGCGCTTCATGAAAATCATCTCCTTAGCCCCTGAGGTGCTGTAGCGTCATGAAAGGCAAGAGCTATCACATCCGCAAAGAAGACCGGGTCATGGTCATCACCGGCCGCGAGAAAGGCAAGATCGGCAAAGTCTTGAAAGTTCTGCCCAAGAAGGACCGGGCGGTGGTCGAACGGGTCAACATGATCAAGAGACATTCCCGGCCGACCCAGAAGGCCCCTCAAGGCGGCATCATCGAAAAGGAAGGGCCATTGCACATCTCCAACCTGATGCTCGTCTGCGGCAAGTGCGGCGACCCAGCTCGGGTGGGCCTCAAGCTTTTAGAAGACGGCAGCCGGATCAGGTTTTGCAAGAAGTGCGGTGAACTGATCGATTAGCCCGAGGGATGGGGATTTGACGACCATGGCCAAGAAGGCGCGGCTGAGAGAGATGTACGAACAAGAGGCCAAACCCCTGATGATGAAGGAGTTTGGTTACAAAAACCCGATGCAGGCCCCCAAGGTGACCAAGGTCATCTTGAACATGGGGCTCGGCGAGGCCATCCAAAACATCAAGGTCTTGGAGTCGGCCCAGGAGGAGCTCAAGGCCATCTCTGGGCAGAAGGCGGTCGTGACCAGGGCCAGGCGGTCCATCGCCGCCTTCAAGGTTCGGGAGGGCATGCCCATCGGCTGCATGTGCACCCTGCGCGGGGAGAGGATGTACCATTTCCTGGACAAGCTCTTCAACATCGCCCTGCCCCGCGTGCGCGACTTCAGGGGCGTCTCCAAAAACGCTTTCGACGGCCGGGGCAACTACTCTCTGGGCATCAAGGAACAGATCATCTTCCCGGAGATCAACTACGACGCCATAGACAAAATCAAGGGACTCAACGTCACCATCGTCACCACGGCCAAAAACGACGAAGAGGGTCGGTTCCTGCTCAGCGCTCTGGGCATGCCGTTTCGAAACTGAGGGATCAAGGAGGCTACGTGGCCAAAAAGGCGTTGATCAATAAAGCCAAGCGGCTCCCCAAATTCAAGGTCAGGGCTTACAACCGCTGCCCCGTCTGCGGCCGGCCGCGGGCGTTCATCCGCAAGTTTGGCATCTGTCGGATCTGTTTTCGCTCCATGGCCTTGAGGGGCGAGATACCCGGCGTGATCAAAGCCAGTTGGTGACAGCCCAAGGAGTGAACACATGAGCATGAGCGACCCCGTGGCCGATATGCTCACTCGGATGCGCAACGCCATCATGGCCAAGTACAACCGGGTCGACATTCCGGCCTCCCGGCTCAAGATCAACGTGGCCAAGGTGATGAAGGCCGAAGGTTACATCAAGAACTACAAGGTCATCAAGGACAACCGCCAGGGGCTGTTGCGCGTCTACCTGCGCTATGACGAACAGGCCCGGCCGGTCATCCAGGGCTTGAAGAGAATCTCCAAGCCGGGCCGGCGGGTCTTTGCCGGAGCCGACGACCTGCCCGAGGTCCTCAACGGTCTCGGCGTAAACATCGTCTCCACGTCCCGGGGTTTGATGACCGACAAGCAGGCCAGAGAAGAAAACGTCGGCGGCGAGGTTTTATGTTCCATCTGGTAGTCCGCCGGGGAGTTTACTAGTATGTCGCGGATCGGAAAGAAGCCCATCCCCCTGCCCGCTGAAGTGACGGTCGAGGTGGTTGAGGATAAAATAAGGGTCAGCGGGCCCAAGGGTGAGCTGGAGCGGGCCCTGGTGCCCCGCGTCGAAATGGTCATCGACGGTCGGATGATTCACGTCAAGCCGGCCGACGGCTCCCCTCAGGCGAGAGCCTTTCAGGGGCTGTTTCGGACCTTGGTTCACAACATGGTCGTGGGGGTGAGCCGGGGTTTTGAGCGCCGGTTGGAGATCATCGGCGTGGGCTACCGGGCCGAGCTGGCCGAGCGGAGCATAAGTTTAAGCTTGGGCTTCTCCAAGCCGGTGGACTTTGCCCTGCCCGAAGGAATCGAGGCCAAGGTGGATCGGACAAACATAACCTTGCGGGGAATCGACAAGGAGCTTCTGGGCCACACCGCGGCCCAGCTCAGGGCCTTGAGACCCCCCGAGCCGTACAAGGGCAAGGGCATAAAATACGCCGCCGAGACCATCCGCCGCAAGGTCGGCAAGGCGGGCAGCAGGTGAGTTCGAGGAGCCTTTTGAAATGACGAAGCAGAATCCCCGGAAAGAGGCCTGGCTCAAGCGCAAGAAGCGGGTCAGGCGAAAGGTTCTTGGCACGCCTGAGCGTCCGAGGTTGAGCGTGTTTCGCTCGGCCAAACATACTTACGCCCAAGTCATCGACGACGCCTCGGGCCAGACCCTCATCGCAGCGTCCACCTTGAGCCCGGAATTAAAAGAAAAGAAAGACAAAGAAAAGGGCAAGGTCAAGCCAGCCGTGGCGGTCGGTCTGCTGGTGGCTAAAAAGGCCAAGGCCAAGGGAATCAACAAGGTCGTTTTTGATCGAAACGGTTTTCTTTATCACGGCCGGGTGGCGGCGGTGGCCCAAGGAGCCCGGAAAGGCGGTCTGGAGTTCTAGGAATGTCTGCTTTAATGAGCCAGGATATGGACCGGGATCGCGAACTGATTGACAAGGTCGTCTACATCAACCGCGTGGCCAAGGTGGTCAAGGG
>CAYXRH010000197.1:0-7985 GCA_964466355.1 uncultured Thermodesulfobacteriota bacterium | reverse complement strand
AAGGTTGGATCACAGGGGCCCGCCGGCGCCGGCGGGCCCCTGTGATCCAACCTTTGTCACCTGACTGTCACATTGAGTTCAATGAATCTTAACAATCCAAAATTAGATTTTCCGACAAGATGAGAGCTGGCTGGAGAGTGGGATGAATTCCCAGGCCGCGGAAGAGATGGTCGGCGTCCTCGCCCCCAATGACGCCGCTGAGGAGCGGAAAGCCAAAGGCGCCCTCAATAACTGGCAGACCAGGGAGCGTCTGATCCGACGGGCCTTTCTTTTGCTGGCCCTGGCCTCGGTGGTCATCATGGCCCTCATCACCCTCTTCCTGTTCAAGGAAGGGGTGGCCACCTTCTTCTTCGTCAGCCTGCCGGACTTTCTCTTCGGTCAGTACTGGTACCCGACCTACGACCCGCCCGATTTCGGCATCGGGCCTCTCATCGTCGGCTCCCTGGCCGTGACCTTCATCTCCTCGGCCATGGCCGTGCCCCTGGGTTTGTCCTCGGCCCTTTACCTCTCCGGCATCGCCAGCTACCGCGTCCGGGAGATCGTCAAGCCGGCCATCGAGCTTTTGGCCAGCCTGCCCTCAGTGGTCCTCGGCTTCGTGGGCATGGTCGTCATCGCCCCTCTGATGCAGCATTGGTTCGACATCCCCACCGGCCTCAACATCTTGAACGCCTCGATGATGCTCGCCCTGATGGCCATTCCGACCATCACCTCCATCTCCGAGGACGCCTTGCACGCCGTGCCTCAGGAGCTGATAGAGGCCTCCTACGCCCTGGGGGCGACCCGCTGGGAGACCATCACCCGGGTGCTCATGCCCGGCGCCCTGTCCGGCATGGGCACGGCCGTCATCCTGGGCATGTCCCGGGCCATGGGCGAGACCATGGTCGTGCTCATGGTCGCCGGCGGGGCGGCCCAGATTCCCCAAAGCATCTTCGATTCGGTCCGGCCCATGCCCAGCTCCATCGCCGCCGAGATGGGCGAAGCCCCCTTCGGCAGCGAGCACTATCACGCCCTGTTCGCCATCGGCATCGTTCTCTTCTTCCTCACCCTCGGCTTCAATCTAATAGCGGCCTACTTTTCCCGCCGCTTCCAGCAGAAAGGAACGGCCACCTTATGAGCGAGGCCTTGAACCGCCGGAGGCGAAACGTCGAGAAGTTCGCTTTCCTGGGGCTACGCCTCGGGGCCGGGGCGGTGGTCGCCTCTCTGGGCGGCATCCTGCTCTACGTCTTCATCAACGGCTATACGGCCATAAACTGGACTTTTCTGACCGAGGCCCCCCGGGAGTCCATGACCCAAGGCGGCATCTTCCCGGCCATCGTCGGGACCCTCTATCTCACCCTGGGGGCTGTCATCGTCGCCCTGCCCCTGGGCGTGAGCACGGCCATTTACTTGAGCGAGTATGCCAAAGAGGGGCGGGTTCTCAACGTCATCCGCTTGGGCATCCAGAACTTGGCCGGCGTGCCTTCGGTGGTCTTCGGACTCTTCGGTCTGGCCCTTTTTTGCGTCTTCTTCGGTTTCGGAGTGAGCATCGCCGCCGGCTCGCTGACCCTGGGCCTTTTGATCCTGCCCACGATCATCGGCGCCGCCGAGGAGGCCTTGCGGCAGGTGCCGGCCACCTTCCGCGAGGCTTCGCTGGCCCTGGGGGCGACCAAATGGCAGACCATCCGCAAGGTCGTCCTCCCGGCCGCCCTGCCCGGCATCCTCACCGGCGGCATTCTGGGCCTCGGTCGGGCCGCCGGAGAGACGGCGCCGATCATGTTCACCGCGGCCACCTTTTATACCTTGAGCCTGCCCCGCTCGCCCCTGGACGAAGTCATGGCCCTGCCCTATCACATCTACGTTCTGGCCACGGCCGGGACCCACATCGATCAAACCCGCCCCCTGCAGTACGGCACCGTTTTAGTCTTGATCGCTCTGGTCCTGGGCTTGAGCCTGACGGCCATCGTCGTCCGCACCAGGATGAGAAGGAAGAAAAGATGGTAGCTGAACCGGCGCCCATCATTGAAGTCAAGGACCTGAACTTCTACTACACCGACTTCAGGGCCCTGACCGACGTCAACATGGATGTCAAGCGCCACGAGGTCACTGCCCTCATTGGCCCCTCCGGATGCGGCAAGTCCACCTTTCTGCGCCTGTTGAACCGGATGAACGATCTCATCCCCGGCACGCGGGTGGAGGGGCGAGTCGTCTTCGAGGGCGCGGACCTCTACGCCGAGGAGGCCGATCCGGTGGAGATACGCCGACGCATCGGCATGGTCTTCCAGAAGCCCAACCCCTTCCCCAAATCCATTTACAACAACATCGCCTACGGCCCCAGGCTGCACGGACTCAAACATCGGGACGAGCTGGACGAGTTGGTCGTTCGGGCCCTCAAGGCGGCGGCGCTCTGGGAGGAGAGCAAGGATATCCTCCATCAATCCGCCCTGGACCTCTCCGGCGGCCAGCAGCAGCGGCTGTGCATCGCCCGGGCCTTGGCCATGGAGCCGGAGATTCTGCTCATGGACGAGCCCACCTCGGCTCTGGACCCCATGGCCACGGCCCGCATCGAGGAGCTTGTCAAAGATCTGAAGAAGAAATACACTGTCATCATCGTCACCCACAACATGCAGCAGGCGGCCAGGGTCTCGGACGTGACCGCCTTCTTCTACCTCGGCCAACTGATCGAGATGGGCCTCACCGAAAAGATTTTCACCAAGCCGGACAAGGAGCAGACCGAGGCCTACATCACCGGCCGCTTCGGTTAAAGGGAGAGTGTGGCGAAGCCACATTTTGGTTCGAGGACCAGGCGCGAGGTTTTCGAGAAGCGCAGCATATGACGGTCATATGTGAGCATTCGAGAAAACCAAGCAACGCCGTAATCGGGACAAAAGGGCAGTTTCGCCACAGTCTCAAAGGGGAAAACGTTGAACTTGTCTCATTTTCAAAGGGATCTGGAGCAGCTCAAGGAGGACATCCTCAAGATGGGCGGCCTGGTCGAGAGAGCCATCGACGACGCCGCCCGAGCCCTCAGCGGGCAGGACGCCTCCTTGGCCCGGCGCGTCATCGAAGGCGACGAGAGCATCGACGCCATGGAAAACAGCGTCGACGAACTCTGCGTCAAGCTTCTGGCCACCCAGCAGCCGGTGGCCGTGGACCTCAGGTTCATCACCGCGGCCATGAAGATCTCGTCCTTTCTGGAGCGGATGGGCGATCAGGCCGTCAACGTCGCCCAGCGCATTCTGGTGCTCGATCATCTGGATCCGATCGAGATTCCGCCGACCGTCCTGGAGATGGTCGAGGTCTCCCAGGAGATGGTCAAGAAAAGCCTCGACAGCTTCGTCCGCCGGGACGTGAACCTGGCTTACGAAGTCCTGCGCCGAGACGATTACCTCGATTTCTTGAACCGC
Source organism: uncultured Thermodesulfobacteriota bacterium (assembly GCA_964466355.1). GTDB lineage: Bacteria > Desulfobacterota > Desulfarculia > CAYXRH01. Next base: position 4,602 of record CAYXRH010000197.1, on the reverse strand, counting down.
CGCCTCTTGGAAGAGAGCATCACCTGGATGATGAAAGAGCGCCGCCTCATCAGGCGCGGCCTGGAGATCGTCCTCGCCGGACGTCACTTCGAGCGCGTCGGCGACGAGGCGACCAACGTCGCCGAGGACGTCGTTTTTCTGGTCGAAGGCAAGATCATTCGACATCGCTCAGACTGAGTGTCGCCTCTCTTTCAGCCTTCGCCCATCCCAAGGGCCGTCTTGACATCAAAGCATCCCTCTGCTTTGTTGGGGAGCCGAAAGGCGCTGCTGGCCAGTGTTTCTGCCCCGCCACCTCGGTTCGACCAACCTCCGGGTCTCGGCCTTGAGCCTGGGCACCGTGGAGCTGGGTCTCGACTACGGCTTTACGGCCAGCGGAAAAGCCGAGCGCCCCTCCGAGGCCGAGGCGGCGGCCCTCTTGGAGCGAGCCGTCGAGGCCGGGGTCAACCTCTTCGACACCGCCCCGGCCTACGGCGGGAGCGAAAGGCTCTTGGGCCGCGTCCTGGGCCGGCGGAGCGATGTCTTGGTGGCCACCAAGGTCGAGACGCCCCGCGAGGGCAAAGGCCAGGCCCTCAACGAGGCGGTGGCCGCTTCCCTGACCGCCAGCCTCAAAAACCTGGGGCGTCAGAGCCTGGACATCGTTCAGCTCCACAACGCCACTGTCGAGGTTTTGGCCGGGGGCGAGATGGCCGCGGCTCTCTTGAAGGCGAGGGAGGAAGGGCTGGTCCGCTTCCTCGGCGCCACGGTCTACACCGAGGCCGAGGCCCTGGCGGCCGTTGACTCGGGTTGGGTGGAGATCCTCCAGGTTCCTTACAGCCTCCTGAATCAACAGATGGCCCGCCGGGTCTTCGCGGCGGCCCAGAGGGCCGGCCTCGGCCTCGTCGTCCGCTCCGTGTTCCTGCAAGGGGTTTTGACCCCCCGGGCTGAGCATCTGCCCCCCCAGCTAGCCCCGCTGCGCCTGGCGGCCCAGCGGGCCAAAGACGCGCTGGCCGGATCGTGGGCCGCCCTGCCGGGCATGGCTCTGCGCTTCGCCCTCAGCGCCCCGGGGGTGGGGGCGGTCTTGATCGGCGTGAGCAGCTTGGCCGAGCTGAACGAGGCCCTCGAGGCCGCCTCAGCCGGCCCCCTGCCAAGGGACCACCTGGCCCAAAGCGCCGCCCTGGCCCTCGGCGACGAGGCGCTTTTGAATCCCTCTTCATGGGACGCCCCCGCCTGAGCAGCTCCGGCGTCATTCGTCCGGCGGCTCTTGATCCTGGTCTCCCTTGAGCTTCGGTTTGAAGAGACGGCAAGGCTCGCCCGAGGTGGCCAGGACGACCCGCCAGGGAATGTCGTGGGACTTGAAGCCCATGCCCTGACAGCCGTAGGGCCGGTCCTGGTCCCAGGTGATCTTTAAATAGCGGCACCTGAAACAATCCGGTCCGGCCATGGCTCGATTATAGCAGACTCTGTCTGAGCCAAGGAGGGGTCCGGCTTAGATTCGGACCCTGTTTCAACCGGCCGCGGCCCTCACGGCGGAGCCCTCTAAAACCAGCAAGCCGTCCGACATCCTCAGGATGCGCTCGGCCCAACCGGCGCACTGAGTCGAGTGGGTGACCATGACCACAGTCATGCCCTCGGCCCGGAGCTGGCTCAGCAGGGCCATCACCTCCGACGAGGTCCGGGTGTCCAGGTTGCCGGTCGGTTCATCGGCCAAGAGAATCAGCGGCCGGTTGACCGTGGCCCGGGCGATGGCCACCCGCTCCTGTTCGCCGCCCGACAATTGACCGGGCAGGCGCTCGGTCAGATGGGCCAGCCCCACCCGGGCGAGAGCCTCGCGGGCCATGGTCCGCTTTTGGGCGCGGGGCAATTTCAGCACGGCCAGGGGGATCATCACGTTTTCCATGGCCGTCAGGTGGGCGACGAGGTGGAAATCCTGAAAGACGAACCCCAAGTACTCCCGCCGAAAATCGGCCCGCTGGTCGGCGCTCAAGGCGTAGACCTCCAGCCCGTCCACGATGTATCGGCCGGCCGTGGGCCGGTTGAGGGCGCCCATCATGGCCAGGAGAGTTGACTTGCCCGAGCCTGACTCGCCCATGACGGCCACGAACTCCCCGGCCTCGATCTCAAAGCTGACCCCCCTGACCGCGCCGACCGCCTCTGGTCCGCGGCCGTAGGTTTTGACCAGCTTCGCGGCTTCAATGTAACTCATGGCCGCCTCCTAAAGGGCTCGCAGGGCTTGGCTGGGATCGAGCCGCGCCGCCAGGAGCGCCGGGTAGGCGCTGGCGGCCAAGCCGACCATCACCGCCAGGACCACGGCCGCCAAGGCCACCAAGGGCTCCAGCCGCGCGGCCGCCGCCGGGGTCTCGGTCAGAAGGGCCAGGGCGGCCCTGGCCGCCCCCAGACCGGCAAAATAGCCCGACACCCCGGCCAAGACGGAGAGGGTCAAGGCTTCCCCGAGGACGACGCGGATGATGTGGGACCGCCGAAAGCCCACCGCCCGGAAGACGCCGATCTCCGCGGTGCGCTCCCGGATTGAACCCATCATCGTCACCAAAACCACCAGGCTGCCGACCAAGACGACCACGCCCGAGAGGCCGTAGGAAAATCGCCGTAACTGAGCCAGAGTCTCCAGGCGTCCTTTGACCACCTGCTGAATGGCCATCACCTTGGCCGAGGGCAAGGCCGCCGAGATCTGTTTGACCATCGCCTCGATGGGGCAGGCCGTGCACAGGGCGGCGACCTCGACCATGGACAGGCGGCCCGGCTTGCCCAAAAGGCTCTGGGCCGTGGCCAAGGGGGCCAAAATGAGCTGATCATCCTGGGAGCCGGTCTCTTGAAGGCGGCCGCTGATCTTGAGTCGCTCTCCGGCCACCTCGAGGACGCCGCCCCTCTCGAGGCCCAAGACCCGCGCCGCCTCGGCGCCGAGGATGACCTCGCCGGAGGCGGGCGCGCGGCCGGCGATCCTCCACCACGGCTTCAATATCCGGGCCTCTTCGAAATCGACGCCGGCCAAGAGGACGCGGCGGCCGGCCACCGAAACGACCCCCAGGACCATCGGACCGACCGCGGCCACGTTGGCCGCGTTTTTGATGGACCTGATCTTGGCCAGGTCGGCCTGTTCGATCTCGCCCACGTCAAAGCTGACGCCGCCCAGGGAAAGCCCCTCGTAGGCCAGGGAGAGGTTTTCGGTCCGGGGGAGGATGAGGATGTTGGCCCCGTATTTCTCCAGTTTGTGGTTGATGTCGCCGCTCAAGGCCCGGGCGAGGCTCAAGAGCCCCACCGCCGTGGCCACGCCGATGAGCAGCCCGGCCAGCACGAAGCCGGCCTTGGCCTTGCGGCGCCTGAGGTTGGTCAGGGCGATGCGCTGGAGAGTCATCCCTGACCTCCGCGATTTCGCGGGACGAAATCAAAGTAGCGGCCTCCGGCGAGGATGTCCGAGGTCTTCAGGACCACCCGATCACCTCGCACGACGCGCTTCAACGGCGCCGGGTTGCAGCCGCCTTGGACCTCGTTGACCAAAACCGAGGCGAAGCGTCGGCCGCAGTTGCGGCAGACCATGTCGTCGCCGCTCTGGATGTAGCCCCTGCCCGAGGGCCAGCACACGTCACAGGCGTCAAAGGCCGCCCGGATGACGCCGTCGGAGCTCTTGATGATGAAATAGCGCACGCTGAGATCGTCGCGCAGCCGGTGCTCGAAGTGGCGGGCGAGCCCGTCTTCGAACAGCTTCACCGCATAGCTCACCTCATCCTCACTCTGCTTTGGCCCCGAGGCCGCCGGCGCGGCGGCGGGCCGCGTCCGGGGGGCCGGCTTGATGGTGATTAAGCTCAAGCCGACGATCAAGACCGCCGCCGCTGAGGCCAAGGCCAAGTAAAGACCCTTTCTTTTGGGGCTGGATAATACGGCCGCTTTTTTGTCGGCCGCGATTCTCTTTTTGTCTGTCTGGGGTGACATGACTCCTCCTCCATGAGCGCCTTTTCGGGCGTCCAAGCTTGACGTCGTCGCAAACTTCGTCGGGTTTGAGGGACGCTCCAGACCTCGCCGGAGCTCAAGAGAAGGCTAGCAGAGGAGGGTCGCCTTGAGCAGATAGATCGGCTCTGAAGGGCCGGGGTCAAACAAGACCGGGTCAGGGGAGGAAGGCTCCCCTTGGCCTTGGTCCGCGAGCGGGATGACCGGCCCGTCGCCGCCAGGGGCCTTGGACCAGGAAGTCAAAGCGGCCGGGTCGGGCTGAGGCGCTCCGGCGGGGGCGACCCGGCAACATCCGTTGGGGTGGCAACAGGTCTGACCCTGGGAGTGCCACTTGAGACCGGCTCCGAAAGCGGGCCGGGCGCAGCAGGCCCCGCCGCACCCGGCCTCGATCCCGAGGGCCGGGACGATCAAAAGCCCCACGGCCAGGATCGTGGCCGTGATGGGGACAAGAGGGCGGCCGCGCCACACTCTCAATACAGCCCTGGATGGCATGGGCGTATTTAACACCGCCTCACTGGCGCCGTCAAGGGCGGGCGGAGGGCGAAGGAAAAAGCCCCAGCCCTGGGCAGGCTGAGGCTTGCTTGTTTCGATTGAGACTGTTGAAAATGGCCTGATACCAATTAGCGTTCTAAGGAGTAATCTATAGATAAGGGTAGTTAGTAA
>CAYXRH010000196.1:0-8006 GCA_964466355.1 uncultured Thermodesulfobacteriota bacterium | reverse complement strand
TCTCCTGAAGGCACCATACCATATTACTCTTTAGATCGCAACTTGGTATTAAGCCTCGAAAGCCTGCCCTCTGGGTCGTAATGAATGTGCCTTATCCGCTCGCTCACCCGCCAGCCGTGGGGCTCCGGCCGGCCAGGTCAAAGCCCTGGTCTATCAAATCCGAGGCGTCACCTGGACAAAATGAGGCCGTGCAAGAAGTTTCGCAAACCATCCGCCGCCAAGGAATCTCAAAATGAGACCTCTGCGAAACAACATTTTGGTTCGAGGACCAGGCGCGAGGTTTTAGAGAAGCGCAGCATATGATGGTAATATGTGAGCATTCGAGAAAACCGAGCAACGCCGTCATCGGGCCAAAGGGGCAGTTTCGCAGAGGTCTCAAAATGGGACTGACGCAGCTTCTCGGACAGACGGCAGGCTGATTCACCGATGATTTGAAGATGATGGACGATCCAGATTTGCAGCAGTTCGTTGCGCCTGAACTCAGCCTTTCCCTTGGATGCTCGCCTGGCCTAGCCTCTTCCTCAAAAGCCTCAAGCCTAGGGCGAAAGGGGCGTCCTCGATCAACCATTTTGCCATTCGTTAAATCACAAAGGAAAAATGGCATAACAGGCCCGCTTGGGTCCATTAGCCCCCGGGAGACCACAAAGGCCACTTCATGTATGCGTCTCTCGTTCTACTTGGTCGTCTTGGTCTCCACCCCGTCCCAGTCCTCGGGCGGCGGTTCTTGGAGAAAGTCTCGGCAGCGCTCCTTTAAAAGCTGGGCCGGCGCGTCCTCGGGCTTTTCCTCCAAGACCTGCTCCAAGAGCCTGACGGCCCCCTCGAAGTCGCGCTGGCGGTAGGCCCTGAAGGCCTCCTCGGCCAAGGTGACGAACCGCGGCGCCTCCCGGCCGTCCCTGGGGCCGACCAGTTCGTAGATGGCCACCGGCTCCTTTTTGCCCTTGACCCGGATGAGGTCCAGGACGCGGAAGAAGTAATCCTCCTGGGCCGCATTCTGGGTCGATTGGCTGACGATGATGTTCACTCCGTAGCCTTTGGTCTGGCCCTCCAGGCGGGAGCCGAGGTTGACGTTGTCGCCGATGACGGTGTAGTCGAAGCGCAGCCGCGAGCCCAGGTTGCCGACGACCATGGGCCCGGTGTTGAGACCGATGCCGATTTTGAAGTAAGGCACCCTCATCTCGTCCCAGACCTTGTGCAGGGCGTTCACCTCGGCCATCATCTCCAAGGCGGCCCGGCAGGCCCGGCTGGCGTGATCCGGCTGCTCCATCGGCGCGCCCCAGATGGCCATGACCGCGTCGCCGATGTATTTGTCCAGCACGCCCTCCCGGTCGAAGACGATGGCCGTCATCTTGTCCAGGTAGGTGTTGAGGGCCTGGGACAAGACCTCGGGCTCCAGCCCCTCGGAGATGGTGGTGAAGCCGCGGATGTCCGAGAAGAGAACGGTCAAGACCTTCTTCTGGCCGCCGAGCATCAGGCCGCTGGGGTCCTTGAGCACCTGGGCGATGACCGAGGGGTTGAGGTAGTGCTGGAAGGCGTGGCGGACCCACTTCTTCTCCCGCTCCTCGGTCAGGTAGCGATAGACCGTCAGGGCCACTCCGGCGGCGGCCAGGGCCAGCAAGGGGTGGATCAGGTTCAAGAGGTGGCCGCCCAGGAAGAGCTGATAGCCCAAGATGACGTAGCCCACGCCGAGGCCCAGGGCGACGGGCCAGCCGATGACCGGTCTCAGAAAGCCCAGCAAAACCGTGGCCGCCAAACCCAAGGCCAGAATGGCGGCCATGTCAAAGATGGCCGCCCAGGTGGGCCGGATGAGAAAGTCGCCAGCCAGGACGTTGTCCATGGCCTGGGCGTGGACCTCGACCCCGGGCTGGACCGCCTCAAAGGGCGTCGCCTTGACGTCGCCGATGCCGGTGGCCGAGGCCCCGACGAGGATGGCCTTGTCCTTGAGGGTTCCTGGGGGCAGGCGGCCCCTCATGACATCGCTGGCCTCAAAGACGTCCACCAGCCCGGTGCCGCCCCGGAAGTTGATCCACATGCGGCCCTTTTCGTCCACCGGAATCTTGATCGGACCGAGTTGGAGGGACTCCAGGCCGAAGTCGTGGATGTCCACCACCGGCAGCTGCTGACCCAGAAAAGCGGCCAGGGTGGCCAGGCTCAGGGCCGGGAAGTAGCGGTCCCGACACTGGATGACAAAGGGGATGCGCCTGACCACGCCGTCGGGTTCGGGCAGGACGTTGAAGTAGCCGCCGGTCCTGACCGCCTCGATGAGGATGGGCTGGTTGTTCTCCGGGGCGTAGGCCGTGATCAGGGGCCAGTCCATGGCCGCCTCGGTGCGGAAGCGCACGGCCGGATAGGCGAATTTGCTGATGAGCTTGCGCCTGGCCTTGATCTCCTCGGCCGGCACGTGGGCCACGGCGTCCTTGGTCATGTGGAAGAAGTAGCCCAGAACCACCTCGGCCTCCACCGCGGCCATGGTCTGAGCCAGGACGTAGTCGGGGTGAAACTGGGTCACGATCTCCTCGACGCTCAAGGGCTTGCCCTTCTCGGCCGCCTGGCTGATGGCCAGCACGGCCTGGGCGTCGAAGCGGTTGTCCGGCTCAAAAAAGCCCATGTCCAGCCCGATGGCCCGGGCGCCCTGATCTGAGATGGCCTGGATCAGGGCGGCCACCTTCTCCCTGGGCCAGGGCCAGCGCCCCTCCTCGTCGAGGCTGCGCTCGTCGATGGCCACCACGGCCACGGAGTTGGTCTTGGGGGCGATCTCGCCCCGGGCCAGAAAGAGGGCGTCGAGAGCCTTGAGTTCGATGAGGTCCAAGAAGGGGGTTCCGACCACGTACAAGGCCAAGACGGCGAGGGCCAAAACCAGACCGACGCCCAAGGGGATGATTCTACGCTTCAGAACCATGCGACCGCCTCCTCAAACTCTGGGCCTCTGTGAGGCGTTCATTTTCGACCAGCGCCTTTAGGCCTGGATTCTACCACGTTTTGAGGCCGCTCAGCGAGGTCTCGCTTCGAGACCCCCTTTTGACCGTCTCAAAGCCCCCGGGCCGGCCTCATGACCGTCATGACGAATTTCAGCCCGTCCAGGCTGGTCTTTATTTGACTCCAGGATTTGATGCGCCGCAGATGCCCTAAGATCTTTTGCGGCCTCAGATAAAACGCCCGGGTGGCTTTTTTTTGCCAGCGCCAGATCTCCTGGCTGGTCATGCCCGGCAGGCGATGGACCGGGGCCATGTAGTTGCCGAAGAGGTCGTAATCGCTGTCGTCCACCAGCCCCGCGGCCGCCAGCTCCTCATAAACCTCCGTGCCCGGAAAGGGCTTGAGGATGCTGAACTTGGCGAAGTCTGGATCCAGCTCCTTGGCGAAGTCGATGGTCTGGGCCGCGCTGGCCTCATCTTCGCCCGGCAGGCCGATGATGAAGAAGCCCCAGGTCTCGAAGCCCATCTTCTTGGCCAGGGCGAAGGCGCGTCGGATGTCCTCCTTGGATTCTCCCTTTTTAATTTTTTTCAAGATGTCTTCGTTGCCGCTCTCGACGCCGAAGCTCAAGGAGCGCACGCCGACGGATTTCAAGGCGGCCAGCGTCTCTTCATCGACCGTGTCGGCCCTGACGCCGTTGGGAAAGGCGAAGCCGACCTCGAGGCCGGCCTCTTTGACCGCCCGACAGAACTCCAGGGTTTTTTTCTTGGCATAGGTGAAGACGTCGTCCACGACGTGGATCTCCTTGGCGCCGTGTCGGCTGATGAGGTCCTCGATCTCGGCGATGATGTTCGCCGTGGAGCGGCTCCTGATGCGACGCCCGAAGATGTGCTTGGTGCAGCAGAAGGTGCAGTTGGCGAAGCAGCCCCGGGTGGGCATGATGCTCGCCGCCGGCAGGCGTCTGGCGTCAGGGGGCCGGTAGTTGTTCGGGTTCTTGATGAGATCTCTCTCGGGCCAGGGCAGTTGGTCCAAAGGATCGATGAGGGGCCGAGGGGGGTTAGCGATGAAGCGGCCCGCCTCGTCCAGATGACAAAGACCCGCCACGGCGCGGGGGTCTTCCCCGGTGGCCAGGCGAGCGGCCAGCTCCTGGGCCGTGGCCTCGCCCTCGCCGCGGACCAGATAGTCAAAGGCTCCGGTGCGGAGCGTCTCCTCGGGGCGCATGGTGGCGTGAATGCCGCCGATCATCGTCGGCGAATCGAAGCGATTCTTTATCATGCCGGCGATTTTGACGGCGCCGTTGATCATCGGCGTCGAAGCGGTCAGGCCGACGAGGTCGAACCTCTTTCGGGCGACGTAACTTAAGATCCGCTCATCGGAAAACCCGTCGGCGTCGACGTCGATGACCTCCACCTCGTGACCGTCGCCCTTCAAGACCGCACCGATGGATAAGAGCCCCAGGGCGGGATAGGGCGGCCTTCTCCGGGCGCCGTAGATCAGTTGCTGCGTCGGGTTTATGAGGAGAATCTTCATTTTGGACGACCGTATGTTTTATATAATAAATCAATGAAATAACAAACGCCAGGATTCACCGCCCCTCCCCACCGTCTTTCTCGGGGTTGATTATACACGTAACTAACCAAATTCCCAAGAATTTATTTCATGGCCACGGGCGGATAAAATCCAAGGCTCCCGCGAAGCGGTTTCAATACAGGCCCCATTTTCGCCTCGTCCCACCGCCTCAAAACCACCTCCGCCCTCAGGCCGAATAATTATCCATAATCCACCGTTATCCCTAAGAAAGTTCCTGGCTCCCTTTCCCTTTGACACCCCCCCGGCCTCGTGGTATCTAATCACGTTTGCCAAGCGTCAGCCAGATCAGAAGCCGGGAGGAGGAACTCATGCACCAGATACTCGAACGAGAGGAGCTGGCCCAGGGCACGGTGGTCAAGAACGTGGTCGCCGCGCCACTCATCGCCCGCCAGGCCAAGCCGGGCCAGTTCATCATCCTGCGCGCCAACGAGACCGGGGAGCGCATCCCCTTGACCATGGCCGATACCGATCCCCCAAAAGGGACCATCACCCTCATCTATCAGGTGGTGGGCAAATCCACGGCCCTTCTAAAGAGCCTCGAGGTCGGCGACAGCATCCAGGACATCGCCGGCCCCATGGGCACCCCGACCCACATCGAAAAGGTGGGCCACGTCGTCTGCGTCGGCGGCGGCACCGGAGTGGCGGTTCTCCATCCCATCACCCGGGCCCTCAAGACCGTCGGCAACCAGGTCACGGCCATCATCGGCGCCCGGGCCAGGGACCTGCTCATTTTAGAAGAGGAGATGACCGTCGCCTCGCATCAGCTCTTCGTGTGCACCGACGACGGCTCCTTTGGCCACCACGGCTTCGTGACCGACGTGCTGAAGCGGGAGCTGAAGGCCAACAAGGACGTCAAGCTGGCCGTGTGCATCGGCCCGGTGCCGATGATGAAGTTCTGCGCCAAGATGACCAAGGAGTTCGGGGTCAAGACCATGGTGAGCCTCAATCCGATCATGGTCGACGGCACGGGCATGTGCGGCTGCTGTCGGGTCAGCGTCGGCGGCAAAACCAAATTCGCCTGCGTGGACGGGCCCGAGTTTGACGGCCACGCCGTGGACTTCGACGAACTCACCCAGCGCTTGTCGGCCTACCGCGAGGACGAGGCCAGAGCCTACAACATCTTTCTCGGCAAGGGCGACACCAGCTGTCAGGCTTAAGGGGGTTTCAAGGACATGGCTGAAAAGAAGGAAAAAATTCCCCGCCAGAGAATGACCGAACAGGGTCCGGCCGCCAGACGCCTCAACTTTGACGAGGTGCCCTTTGGCTTTGACGAAAAGACGGCCGTGCTCGAGGCCAGCCGCTGCTTGCAGTGCAAGAAGCCCAGCTGCGTCGAGGGCTGTCCGGTGGAGATCGACATTCCGGGCTTCGTCGGGCGGATAAAGGAAGGCGATTTTCGGGGCGCGATCAGCGTGCTCAAGGAAAAGACCGCCCTGCCGGCGGTGTGCGGCCGGGTCTGCCCCCAGGAGACCCAGTGCGAAATCAAGTGCATTCTGGGCAAGAAGGACGACCCGGTGGCCATCGGCTCCCTGGAGCGCTTCGCCGCGGATTGGGACCGGGCCTCGGGCGAGCTGACCCTGCCCCAGATTCCCCCCAAGACCGGCCGCAAGGTGGCCGTCATCGGCTCCGGACCCTCGGGCCTGACCGTGGCCGGCGATTTGATCTTAAAGGGACACGACGTGACCGTGTTCGAGGCCTTTCACAAAGCCGGCGGCGTGCTGGTTTACGGCATCCCCGAGTTCAGGCTGCCCAAGGCCATCGTCCAGGCCGAGGTGGACTATCTGGCCCAGCTGGGCGTGGCCTTTAAACTCAACACCATCATCGGCCAGACCTTGACCATTGACGAGCTCTTGCAAAAGGAAGGCTTCGACGCCTTGTACATCGGCGTCGGGGCCGGGCTGCCGCGCTTTCTGGGCGTGCCCGGCGAGAACCTCATCGGCATCTATTCGGCCAACGAATACCTCACCCGCTCCAACCTGATGAAGGCCTATCTCTTCCCCGAGTACGACACGCCCATCGTCCGGGGCAGGAACGTGGCCGTCTTCGGGGCGGGCAACGTGGCCATGGACTCGGCCCGCACGGCGCTTCGCCTCGGCGCGGAGAAGGTGCGCATCGTCTACCGCCGCTCCCGGGACGAGATGCCGGCCCGGGCCGAGGAGATCCACCACGGCGAGGAGGAGGGCATCGAGTTCTACCTTCTGACCATGCCCACCGCCTTCCTGGGCGACGAGAACGGCCGGGTGCGGGGCATGGTCTGCCTCCAGTGCGAGCTGGGCGAACCGGACGAATCGGGCCGCTGCCGGCCCATGGCCGTGGACGGCTCGGAGTTCACCCTGGAGTGCGACCTGGCCATCATCGCCGTCGGGGCCGGGGCCAACCCGGTCCTGACCCGCTCCACTCCGGACCTGGCCCTCAACAAGTGGGGCTACGTCGTCGCTGACCCCAAGACCGGCAAGACCAGGAAGCCCAAGGTCTGGGCCGGCGGCGACATCGTCACCGGCGCGGCCACGGTCATCCTGGCCATGGGCGCCGGCCGCCAGGCGGCCAACTCCATCCATGACTATCTGACCTGGGGGTGGTGAGAACCGTGCAATGACACCGCTCTGACCACAAAAGCGCGGTTCTGGTCAGCGGTTCTCATTGACCGGAGGCTCTCTTTTCAGGCGGCCCCGAGTTGAACGCTTTCAACCGGAGCCGCTTTTATAAATTTTTAAGTTTTTTCGAGGATAAAACCCCAGAGGCGGGGCATCAGTCCTGGTTTTGGCCGTAAGCGACCACCAGGCCGCGCAGGGCCTGGTAGCGGTTGAGGGTCGCCCTCAAGGCGGTCCGGAAATCATCGGGGTTGAGCTCGACCCCGGCGGCGCCGAGCCTCTCCTCCAGACCGGCCTCCGCTTCCCCCCTGGCTGACAAGGCCAGGTTGACGATCTCGTGGGCCAGCCGCAGCAGGACCACCTCCGCGCTCGCCTCCCCGGCCTGGAAGTCTTGGCCCACCGCTTCGGCGAAGATGCGGGGCAGTCCGGCCCGCTTGAGTATCATCTCGCCCAGGCGGCGGTGGTTTGAGGCGATCTTGTTGAGAACGATTTCGAGCTGCTCTTCGGATATTCTGGAGGCGCCCCAGTTCTGGGCGAAGGTGCTCAAGAGGCACGGCTTGCCGATGTCGTGCAGGAGGCCGAGAAGATAGGCGTAACCGCCGTGGGAGATCGACACCTTGGCGGCCAAGCTCTGGCAGGCCACGCCGGTCAGAAGCGAATGCTCCCACCACTGCTCTAGGACGCGGCGGAAAACCATCTGCTTGGCCTCGAACAGGGTCATGTACATGTAGGTCGCCAGCAGGTCGCGGGCTTCATTCAACCCGATCCTGACCAGAGCGTCGGCCACGGAGGCCACGGGCTTGAGGCCGATGAAGACGGACGAGTTGGCCGTGGAGACGATCTTTAGGGCCAGCGAGGGCTCCAGCTCTATGACCCCAGAAAGCTGCTTCAGGGAGGAGCTTTCGTCGCGGAGCATGGCCT
>CAYXRH010000195.1:0-8126 GCA_964466355.1 uncultured Thermodesulfobacteriota bacterium | reverse complement strand
CTTCAAACGAGCGCCCCTTTTTTGTTATAATAAAATATTCTGGTCGTCCAGTGAATTGACGGAGGCGCCTTGACCACCCTCAAAGGAATCCTCCTCGCTTTTTTGGGCGGCTCCCTGGTCGGCCTCGGTCTGTTCTTGGCCTTGCTGGCCTACAAGGGCTGGGCCGTGGCCCTGGTCAAGGCCGACTACTGCGCCGCCGGCGGGGCCTTGGGCGCGGGCATGTTCGTCTCCCGGCGCCTGGGGGGGCCTTCGGGCATGTCCCGGCTGCTGGGCCTAATCGTGGGCTTGGGCGTGGGGTTGTGGCTCCCGGCCGCGGCCTGGTGGCTAGCCCCTCGGCTCGGTTATTCGGTCACTCAATTCACGGCTCAGCTCCCGGCGGCCCTGGGCGCGGGCTGCGGTCTGTTGGGGGCCTCCCTCCGCACCCGCAGGTCAAAACTGGATGACGTGGCCGAGAACATCAGGCGGCGGCGACTCACGGACAGGCAGGACTTCAATCGGCGCTGACGGCCATCCGACCGCTTTGCTTTAGCCGTGGACTTATGCCGGTCAGTGTGCCATACTCGCCCTCGCTTGAGGCCGCAGTCCCGGAGCCTGAGATGAAGACCAAGGTCTTGGTCACGTCCCCCGAGCTCAAGACTCTCCATTTCATCGCCGGCCACCTGGCCGGCCGGCGCTTCGACGTCATCGCCCTGACCGACCCCCATGAGGGCCTGACCGCCGTGGAGCGAGGCGGGGTCAGAATCGCTTTCGTGGACGTGGACGCGCCCGACGACGCCGGCCTGGAGATGATCAAGCGCATAAAAGAGCTTGACGGCACCATCCAGGTCATCGCCACCACCACCTCCGCCCGACTGATCCAGGCCGTGGCCGCCTTCCGGCTGGGGGCGAGCGACTACATCCTCCATCCAACCCAGAACCCCGAGCGGATCGACAACGCCATCTGGATCTGTCTCGAAAAGTTCAAATGGTGGGCCGACATATTCAAGCAAGTGGCCGGGCAGCGCGCCCGCCCACCGGATGAAGCGGCCGAGGCCAGCTAACCCCAGGAGCCGGCTGTGTCCCTGGCGGATCAATCCGAGGCCATCACCAGGCTGCTGCGCCAAATCAGCATCAGCCCCGAGCCCGGCGGCGTCTTTGACCTCGTCCTGGCGGAGATGGAGGAGTTGGCCCCCGGCGGCTGGTCGTGCCTGTTTCTCTTGGACCAGAAGACCGAGCGCCTCAGCAAAGTGGCCGGGCGCCGCGTGCCCGCTCCCCTGGAGGCATCGCTTAAATCCATCGACGCCTCGGCCGATTTCTGGCCCCAGGTCGTCTTTGAAGAGATGGTCATTGAGCTGCTCGGGTCTGAGGGGCGGCTTCTGGTCGGCCCGATCCGCTCGGCGCGGATGTGTCTCGGGGCCGTGGCCATCGGACTGCCGGCCGAGGTCCAATTTCCAGAGGGCTTCGGATCATTCATCGAATCGATCGGCTACCTGATCGGCGTCGCCCTGGAGCACGCCGGCCTGATCCGTCAGATGGAAGAAGACCTGCGCCAGATTCAACATCGGAAAAAAGAGATGGAAAAGGAGCTCGACGCCGCGGCGGCCATTCAGCGGGCCCTGCTGCCCAAATCAAGCCCCGCGGTGGAGCCCTTGAGCTTCGGCTGGCGGCTCAAGCCCTCGTCCACGGTGGCCGGGGACATCTTTGACGTCTTCCGTCTGGACAATGATCACGTGGGGCTTTACATCGTTGACGTCTCGGGACACGGCGTCGCTTCGGGCCTTCTGGCCGCCTCGATCCACCAGGCCCTTCTGCCGAGGCCGGATCAGACTTCGCTCGTGCGCACCTGGGATCAAAAAAAGAGCCGCTTCATCATCACCAACCCCAAGACGGTCACGGCCGAACTGGAGCAGATTTTTCCCTTCGAGCGCTTCGAAAAGTACTTCACCATCGTCTACCTCGTGCTCAATCACCGCACCGGTCGCTTGACTTACGCCAGCGCCGGCCATCCCCGGCCCGTCCTCATCCGCGCCCACGGGAAACTCGAAGAGCTGGAGCCCACCGGCCCGCCGGTGGGCTTGGGCGTGGGCGGGGTGAGCGAGGAGAGCTTGTCTTTCGGACCCGGGGATAAGCTTCTGCTCTATTCCGACGGCCTGACCGAGGCGGCTGACGGCCGGGGTCAGACCTTCGGCCGGCGGCGGCTGTTAGAGATTCTAACACAGGGGCGCCGCCTGGACGTGGCTGAGCTGATCGACGGCCTCGTGGGCCGGTTCGAGCGTTTTCTCGGTCCGGTGGAACTGGAGGACGACGTCACCTGTCTGGGTATGGGCTGGCTAAAGGTGGATTAACTCGGACAAAAGGCGCTGGAACTCCTTGGAGCGGCGAAAGGCGGCCATGGCTTTCTGGTGTTTGATCCAGGTCGACCAACTCTCCTGCCAGGCCTCGTTTTGCCAGTAAAGCTCCTCGTCTACGACGCCCTGGAGACGTTTCTGGAAGGCGGCGTACTCCACCTGACAGCTGCGGCACAGGGTCACGTCCAGGTCAGGGAGCAGGTAGGACTCCTCCTCGACCTGAAAGCCGCACCGGGCGCACTTCAGGCGGCAGCCCGCGCACTGGATCATCCGTCCGACCGCTTCGAGCAGAAACTCCCGCCGGTCTCGCCGACGCTGATCTAGGTCGATGACGTCAGCCACGAGTGTATTCTATCAAACACGAGCCAGATGGTCCAGGTTGAGAGCGGCAAAGTGAAGAACATTGGGTCTTCAAGGGCTGGGCTTTCGATCAGAACGACTCCGCGGCTTGTTTTCTCCTTGACCGCGGTCGGGGCTTTTGATAGTGGTTGACCGCCCATGACGCCGCCGAAGAAAAAGGAGCTCAAAAAAGCGGACGAGTTCGTCTCGTTCTGGACCCGGACCGCCCGGTGGGCCGCGGCCCACCAGAAGCACCTCATCATCGCCCTGGTCGCGGTCGCGGTCGTGGCCGCGGCGGTGTGGGGCTATTTCGAGTACCAGTTTCGAATTGAGGCCAAGGCCTGGGCCGCCTACGAGAAGGTTCTCCTCAGCGTCAACGCCGCCAAAGAATCCAAATCCGAAGCCCAGAGGAAGGCCGAGGTCTCGGCCGCCCTAGAACAGCTCGTCGCCGAGCGCCCCGGCACCAACGCCGCCAGGCAGGCCCATCTGGACTTAGCCGGCCTCAACGCCCTCGAGGCCAGGTACGATAAAGCCATCGAACATTACCTCTCCTTCCTCAAGGGTCTCAGGCCCCAAGACCCGCTCCGCCCCATGGTCGCCGAAGCCCTGGGTCAGTGCTTTGAAGCCAAGGGTCAACTAAACGAAGCGGCCGCCTGGTATCGGAAAGTGGCCGCCGACCCTGACCTGACGGCGTTGTCCTTGTGGAATCTGGGCCGGGTTCAGGAGCTGGCCGGCCAAAAGGACGAAGCCAAGAAGACCTATCAGAAGCTCTTGAACGAGCACCCCCAGTCCACCTACACCTCCCTGGTCCATGACCGCCTGAGAGCCTTGAGCCAATAATCCTTCCCTTTTCTGGTGCTTACAACCGCGGCGAGACCATTTTGCCGAGGCCGTGGGGATAAGGATAAAATCAACCGCGCGCGGGGGTGAGGAAAGGACGAATTATGAATGGCCGCCAAGGTGAAGATACTCTTCTTGTGCACCGGCGCGCCTTCGAATGCGCCCTTCTTGACACTCCGCCCCCGAAGGGGCCATCATGGCCTCACTCATGCATGGCGAACTGGTCATCGTCGGCGACGAGGTCCTGGACGGCCGCGTCCTGAACACCAACGCCGCCTATCTCTCCAGCCGGCTGGCCGGGGCCGGTCTGGCGGTGAGGCAAATCGTCACCGTAGGCGACCAAGCCGAGAATCTGGCCGAGGCCTTGGGCCAGGCCGTTCAGCGGGCCAACTTCGTTCTGGTCACCGGGGGTTTGGGCCCCACCACTGACGACAAGACCACGGCCACGGCGGCCGAGGTTTTCAACTCCCCCTTGACGCTCAGAACGGACATTCTGGAGCACATCCGCGACGTCTGCCGCCAGAGAGGGCGCTCCGTGGGCGAATTGGAGAAGCTGGCCTGGCTGCCCCAGGAGGCCGAGCCGCTCCACCCCAAGAGCCAATTCTGCGGTTTTTTCTTGGTCCAAGGTCGCGTGCCGGTCATCTTTTTACCCGGAGTGCCGGCCGAGGTGCGGGCTTTGTTCGACGGGGCCGTCATGCCCCTCCTGCTGGCCCAATTCCCCGAGCGGCCGGTCTTTCGGCAGCAAAGGCTGAAGCTCTTCGGCCCCACCGAGTCCGAGCTGGCCGGATGGCTCAAGGAGATCATCTTGAGGCATCCGGCGGTGATCTTCGGCTCCTACCCCTGCTTTCCGGAGGTTCACCTCTCCCTGTCCGTCAAGACCGCCAGCCTCGAGGAGGCCCAGGCGCTTTTAAGCGCCGCGGAGGCCGACATTTTGGTCCGAGCCGGTCGGTTCGTCTTCGGCCGCGAGGACGAGACCTTGGAATCGATCCTGGGGCGGCTTTGCCTGGAGCGAGGGCTGACCCTGGCCACGGCCGAATCGTGCACCGGCGGCCAGGTGGCCGAGCGCATCACCGCCGTGCCGGGCGCGTCAAACTACTTCATCCAGGGCGTCATCGCCTACGCCAACCGGGCCAAGGAAGCCCTCCTCGGCGTTTCTCCAGCTCTGCTGTCAAACTACGGCGCGGTCTCGCCCCAGACGGCGGCGGCCATGGCCGAGGGGCTCAAGCTCAGGGCCGAGGTGGATTTGGCCCTCTCGGTGACCGGCATCGCCGGGCCTCAGGGCGGCACCTTGGAAAAGCCGGTGGGCACCGTCTTCTTCTCCCTGGCCGGCTTCGGCCGCACGGTGGTCGAACGCCGCTTGTTCAGCGGGCGGCGCGAGCAGATTCAGGCTCTGGCCGCCGCCCAGGCCCTGGACCTGGCCCGGCGGCTGATCGTGGAGGCGACGGCTTGAGCCAGACGCTGCGTCTTTTCTGGGCCCTGGACCTGCCCCCAGGCGTCCGTCAGAGCCTCGAAGAGGTTCAGGGCCGGCTCAAGAAAACAAAGGCCGACGTGCGCTGGGTCAGGCCGGCCGGGATCCACCTCACCCTCAAGTTCCTGGGCCAGGTGGCCGCCGAGCGGGTGGCTGAACTGGCCGCCGCCGTCTCGCCGGCGGCGCTGGAGTGTCCGGTCTTGAAGCTTTGGCCCGCCTCGGCCGGGTGCTTTCCGCGGCTCAAATCTCCCCGGGTGGTCTGGCTCGGCCTGGACGGCGACGTGGCCGCCCTCGAAGATCTGGCCCGCCGGATCGAGGCCGTCCACGAGCCCCTCGGTTTCGCCCGGGAGGGCCGGCCCTTCAGCCCGCACCTGACTCTCGGTCGGGTCAAATCAGGCCGGGGCCGGGCGGCGCTCATCGAGGCCGTGGCCGGCCTGAACAACTATCAGGGCCCGGCCTTCAAGGCCGAGGAGCTGATCCTCTTCCGCTCGGAGCTCAAACCCGACGGGGCCGTGTACACGCCCTTGGAGAGAGCGGCCTTGGGCGGCGGGTGAAATCGTCCCCAAACCCCAAAGAGCGCCGGGCGGAAGCTCGTGTGAGTGATGAGAATGCTCCATGGGGAGTGGCGATGCAATCCCGAGCAATCCGGCCCCAGGCGATGAACACTCCGGTCTTGCATTCGGCTGGCGGAATACTTAGGCTTAGGGAAACCAAGGCGGAGGTTTGGGTCATGGGCGAGACCGAGGAAAAGGGGTTCACGGTTCAGGACCGGCGGGCTTTCAGTGCAGAGGGTGAATCTCTGAGGGGCCAAGCGGAGCCCGAGGCGCCAAAAGGCGAGACTAGACTTAAGCCGCCGCCCCGGACCGAAGAAAGGCCGCGGCCCGAGGAGAAGCCACCGCTTGAATCAGAGGCCCGACGCCAGGGGCCGCTGCCGGCGGTGACCTTCGCCACCTTTGTCTTCTCGCTTTCCTCTTCGGCCCTCTTTCATCTGGGCGACATCCCCGATCCCCAGACGAACAAGCCCGAGGTGGATTTGGGCATGGCCAAGCAGACCATCGACCTCCTGGGCCTGCTCAAGGAAAAGACCAAGGGCAACCTGGACGACGAGGAGCAGCGGCTGCTGGACGGCATTCTCTACGATCTGCGCATGCGCTACGTCAAAAAAATCAACGCCTCCGAGCAGCCCCGGACCTGAAGCGCCCTTGAATCTGAAGGCCCCAGCCAAAATCAATCTGTGCCTCCAGGTCCTCGGCCGCCGTGGGGACGGCTTTCACGACATCTTGAGTCTCCTCCAGCCCCTGACCCTCTGCGACGACCTGACCATCCAGCCAGGCCATCGTCCGGGAATCAGGCTCTTTTGCCCCAACAGCCCCCTGCCCCTCGATGAGACGAATCTGGCCCTCAAGGCGGCCCAGGTCTTCTGTAAAGCCTGCGGGCTGGAGGTCGGCTTGGAGCTGACCCTTCATAAAAACATCCCCATCGCCGCCGGGCTGGGCGGCGGCTCCTCGGACGCGGCGGCGGTGCTGAAAGGCTTGAACCAGCTCTTTGACCAGCCCCTCTCTTCCCCAAAATTGGCCGAACTGGCCCTCAGCCTTGGCGCCGACGTGCCCTTCTTCCTCCAGGCCAAGCCGGCCTGGGCCAGGGGCGCGGGCGAGATCCTGGAGCCGGTCAGCCTGCCCAAACTCTATTACTTATTAATTAATCCTGGGTTCGCGGTCTCCACGGCCTGGGCCTACGAGCGACTTGAAAAGCCCTTGACATCACCCCACCCCGCCGATACCATAGCCTGGCCCGTTGTCCAATCCTACGCTGATCTGGCCCCTCTGGCCAACGACCTGGAGCCAGTGGTGGCCGCTGCCTGGCCGGTGATCGTCGAAATGCGCCGCAAACTCTTGGCCGCTGGAGCTAAAATCGTCAGGATGACCGGCAGCGGACCGACGATCTTTGGGCTTTTCCGCCGGCGGGACGAGGCCGAGAAGGCCCGCGCCGAGGTGGTGTTGGAAGACCCTTGGCAAATCATTCTGACCGAGGGTTCGGGCTGAGTTGGGGTGTCGTCAAGTGGTAAGACACGGGTCTTTGGAACCCGCACGCGCAGGTTCGAATCCTGCCACCCCAGCCAATCAACTTGACCTGACCCAAGCCCCCCGAGGATGATCATGTTTATGCCTTTGAAATTGCTGACCGGCACCTCCAACCCGGCCCTGGCCGAGGAGATCTCCGACTATCTCGACGTCGGGCTGACCAAGACGGACGTGAGGCGCTTCTCCGACGGCGAGATCAGGATCGAGATCGGCGAAAACGTGCGGGGCACCGACGCCTTCGTCATCCAGTCCACCTGCTCCCCGGTGAACGAGAGCGTCATGGAGCTTCTTCTCCTGATCGACGCCCTGCGGCGGGCCAGCGCCCGGCGCATAACCGCCGTCATGCCTTACTACGGCTACGCTCGCCAGGACAGAAAGGTCACGCCCCGGGTGCCCATCTCGGCCCGGCTGGTGGCGAACCTGATCACCACCGCCGGCGCCAACCGGGTTTTGTGCATGGACCTCCACGCCGGCCAGATCCAGGGCTTTTTCGACGTCCCGGTGGACCATCTCTTCGCCGCCCCGGTCCTGCTCGACTACCTGCGCACTCACTTTGACAAGGACCTGGTCATCGTCTCGCCCGACGCCGGGGGCACGGAGCGGGCCCGGGCCTTCGCCAAGCGGATGCAGGCCGGCCTGGCCATCATCGACAAGCGCCGCGAGGAGGCCAACGTGGCCGAAGCGATGAACATCATCGGCGAGGTCGAAGACAGGTCGGTCATCGTCCTCGACGACATGATCGACACCGCCGGCACCCTCACCGAAGCGGCCAAGGCGCTGAAGCTGGCCGGCGCCCAAAAAGTTTACGCCTGCGCCACCCATCCGGTTCTCTCCGGTCCGGCCATCGAACGCATCACCAACTCTGACATCGAGCAGGTCGTCGTGACCAACACCATCTTCCTGAGGGAAGAGGCGCGCCGGTGTGACAAAATAAAGGTCTTGTCGGTCCGGACCCTCTTGGGGGAAGCCATCCGCCGCATCCACCACGAGGACTCGGTCTCGAGCCTGTTCGTCTGATACCAAGTTGCGATCTAAAGAGTAATATGATATGGTGCCTTCAGGAGATAGATT
>CAYXRH010000194.1:5088-8131 GCA_964466355.1 uncultured Thermodesulfobacteriota bacterium | reverse complement strand
TGTCCGAACCCTCGACCTGAAGTGAGAACAACCAACCAAAATTACACCTTTGAAAGCAGCCTGGTATCAAGGCTCCACGCCGGCGTACTTGGCGTAAAGCTCCTGGTAGCGTTGGTTCAGGCGCTCCTCCTGGTAATAGCGCCTCACCCTCTCCCGGCCGGCCTCGACCATCTGCCGGCGAAGGTCTTCATTGTGCATCAGACTCAAGATGGCCTCGGCCGTGCCCGAGGGGTCGGCCAGGCCGGTGATCAGGCCGCTGGGGCCCAAGGCTCTGTCAGCCGGGGTGCGGCCGTGGAGAAGCTCGGCGCAGGCCCCGACGTCCGAGGCGACCACCGGGATGCCGGCGCAGTTGGCCTCGAGCACGACTAGGGGTTGGGCCTCGCTGACGCTGGTGAGGCAGATCAGATCTAATTGGCCGTAGCAGTCCTCCGTGTCCACCCGGCCGGTGTAGGTGACCTTATCCTTGAGGCCCAAGGTCTCGGTCAAGGCCAGGCACTCGCGGTAATACTCCTCGTCCTCGTCCGTGGGGCCGACGACGTAAAACGACGCCTTGGGGTCGCGCAGGCTGACGAGCTTGCACGCTCTCAAAAACGTCTTGACGTCCTTGATCGGCACCACGCGGCCCACGAAACCGACCTTGAAGATCTCCCCGCGGCCAAAGGAGCCCCCTTTGAGGTCAGTGAACCGTTCAATCCTGATGCCGTTGGGAATGATCCTCGTTTTATCCGGCGGGCAGCCTTCGGCGATCTGGGTCTGCCGGTTGCCTTCGTAGAGGGTGATCACCTCGGAGGCGACGTAATAGGTCAGGCGGCTGATGCCCTCAAAGATCCTGATCCACAGCCTCTGGAAGGCGCCGAGCTCCTTCTGGACCCTTATCTCCTCCCGATTGGCCAAGTAGATCCACTCTGCCTGGGCGATCTCGATCTTGCGCTCCTTGGTGTAGATGCCGTGTTCGGTCAAAAGCAAGGGCCGCCGCCGTCGCCTGGCCGCCAGCACGCCCAAAAGCCCGGCGTAGCCGGTGGAGATGGCGTGGTAGACGCGGGCCCTGGGCATGGGCGCGTCCAGGATCTGGTAGATGGGCAGGTGACTGAAGCGGCGAGTCCAAAAGTAATCGATGAAGGATTCCTCGTTCTCATGAGGCTCATAAAGCCTGAGGAGCATATCCCAGGCCGGCTTGGAATAAATCATGTCCTCAATGGAGAGCGGCCGCCGCGGCGGCGGGTAGAGCAGGGGCAGGAGGTCGTCCAGCGCCTCGGGCCGGCCCTTTCGCAAGGCGCGATGGAACTCCTCTAAAATTTTAACCGCTTTGCGCCTCCGGCCGAAGCGCCGCCTCGAGGGCGAGAGCTCGTAGTCGTGGATGTAGACGTGTTCGAGGTGTTTGAAGTTCGGCGGCAGGTCGTATCTGAGCCTCCACTCCTGTTTGAGTGAAGGCAGGATGACCACGCCGCAAAAGGTCACCTCTTTGAGGGCCGAGACGAGATGGTGGACCCAGGTCGACACCCCGCCGGGCACGTAGGGATACGTCCCTTCCAGAAGGAGGCACACGTCGGCCTCATAGCCATTGCTTTGGGTTTGAACCGTCTCCTTCACGAGGCCCACATCTCCACCGCGGCCTGGGTGGACAAATCCATGACCCTGCCCTCGCCCTTCCCCGGCCCAACCCCGCCCACGGGCCGCCCGGCCGCCTGGAGGATCTGGGCGCAGACCGCCGGCAATTGAGAAAACCGGCTCTGGTCATAGAGGGCCTCGGCCAGGCCGAGGAGGCCGGCCGCGGAGGACTCGTCCAGCCGGATCATCCGCTCAAAGGCGAGCCGGGCTCGCTCGGGCTTGTCCTGGAGCAGGGAGATGTGACCCAGCAGCTCCAGGGCGTGGAGGTCGTCGCGGTTTAGGCGGACCGCCTTGGTCACCGGCTCGGCGGCCAGCTGGAGGTAGTACTTCTGTGACTCTTCATCCAGCAGGCCGCTTTGGACGTAGGCCAGGGCCGCCTCGGCCTGGGTGAGGAGATAATCCAGGTTGGCGGGGTCTTGGGCCGCGCGGTGAGCGGCCGCCTCGAGGGCCTCGGACATCTCCTTGTCCAGCCGCGACAAGGCAGCGTTGGCGTGGACCCTCACCTCGGGGTTGAGATCGCGCAAGGCCTGCTTCAAGAGCCGGATGGCCGTCGGATTCTTGAGCTTTCGCAAAGAGTCGATGGCCCCGCGCCTCAGCTCGGGGTCATCGCTGGCGATCAGGTCGGCCAAAGGCTCCACCGATAGCTCGGTCAGAATGAACCTGACCACGTCCTCGACCGGCTTTATCTCCTCGCCCTCGGTGGAGGGCTGGGAGATGAAGTCCTTGTACGCGGCGACGATGTCGCGTCGAAAAGGCCGGGCGGCCTGGATGGTGGCGATGGCGGCCAGGGCCGGCAGACCCACCGCCGGGATGAAGAGGCTGACCAGAACGGTCAACAGGCCGAGGGTGGCGCCCCTCTCCGGCCCCCTGAGGCGCAGCACGGACAAAGCGCCCAGGGCCGCGGCGGCGAGATGGATGGCCGCCACCTGGCTGAGGGTCAGGGGCAGCTTGAGAGCGAGACCCATCCCCTGGAGCAGCCATCCGCCCACGAGGAGCCCCTCCCCGGCCGCGGCGGCCAAAAGGAGCGCGGCGGCGAGCCCGGTCCAGATCACGATCTCTCCATGTCGGCCGCGGCCTCGTTCAAAAAATCCTGGGGCGCGGCCATGCTCGGCCCGACCTCGGCCACGCCCACGGAGACGTCGAGGAGGCGCTCCGAGTCGGGGTAGGGCTTGAACTGAAAGGCGTTCAGCTCGTTCAAAAGCCTCTGGGCCACGATCTTGGTCCCTGGCAGGGGCGTGGCCGGCAGGAGGAGGACAAACGTGTCCGCCCCGGAGTAACGGAAGATGAGGTCGGAGTCGCGCACGCTTTTGGCGAACACGGCCCCCAAGACGGCCAGGATGTCGCGCTCCAGGGTGTGGTCGATGGCCTTGAAATCCTCGACCCTGACCATGATGCACGACAGGGGCATGCCGTAGCGCTTGGAGCGGCCGTACTC
>CAYXRH010000194.1:0-5078 GCA_964466355.1 uncultured Thermodesulfobacteriota bacterium | reverse complement strand
GCCGAACTCCTCGCCGAGCCGTTTGGTCAGGTATTCGGTGGTGTAAGCCCCGGTCAGTTCATCGCCGATGTTCTTGTCCGCCACTTCCTTGTGTTTCCGGGCGTTGGTCACGGCGATGGAGGCCCAGTCGGCCAGGAGGGAGACCATGCGCACCGTGGCCGGGGTGAAGCGCAGAAAGGGCAGGCGGTGGACGTTGATCATGCCAATGACCCGGCCCCCTTCGAGGATGAGGGGGGCGCTGATGAGAATCGGCTTGCGTTCAAAGGAGCCGGCCTCGCGCTGGGAAAGGATCATCTTGATGGTCGCCACGCCCCGGTTGACCAGGGCTCCGGCCATGAGCCCCTCGTCACTCGGCACAGAGGGCGGCGCCTGATGCTCCTCCACCCGGCCCTTGACCACCGTCTGGACGAAGCGATCCTCCTCGAGCCGGTAGACCGAGGCCCCGGTGACGCCGAGGTAGTCCACCAGGATGTCGATCACGGCCGGATAGATGGCCTCCTCATCCAGTTCTTTGAGGCCTTCGGCGGCCTGATAGAGGGTCTGGACGGTCTGATCCTGACTGAGGATGCGCAGCTCCAGCTCGCGGTTGGCTTCGACGAGGGAGAGATGCTTGACCGAGAGATCCTCCAGGGCTGATTCGACCTGCTCCAGCTTCTCCTCGAGGCTCCTTTCCCGCCGCCGGTGGCGCTCCCTGAGTTCGCCGAGGATCAAACCAGCGGCCAGAAAGAGTATCGGCGTGCTCAAGCGCTGGAAGTTGAAGAAGAGCAGCCAGTGGGCCTCGGCGGAGAGATAATAGGTCCAGGCCACGTAGACCCCGGCGCAGGCCAGCGCGGCCACGGCGCCCTCCTTGAACCCGTAAAACACGGCCAGGGGGATGACGACGAGCCAGTAGGGGTGGGGCTGGATCTTCTCGAAGGCCGGATCGTGGGGCCACCAGATGAGATTCAGGGCCACCAATATCCCCAGGCCCAAGCTCAATTCCAGAATGTAGGTTGCCTGAGATGACGCTTTTATCTTCATTCAACGACCATGGTCTTTATCAGTTCGGCCAACACCCGGCTGGCCGCCTGGTCCAAGGTGGTCTCACCCGGCCAGAAGCGCCGGCCGCCCGAGGAGTGGCTGCCGGCCCAGATGACGCGGTCCGTCTTGAGATCCAAAAGCCTCAAGCTCAGGCCCACCGCCGGCCGATCCTCGAGGCCGTAGCGGTATCTGAACTCGCTCACCGTGCCGTAGAGCAGAGTGTTGGCCCGCAGGCGGCGGGCCAGCTCGGCCGGCTTGATCTCGCCGAGGCCGTCGTCGATGTCGTATTCCTTGAGGCCGAGCTTGGTCAGGACCGTCATCGGCTCTATGACCTGAAAGCGCTCAGTCTTCATGAGCTGGGTCGCCGCCAGCTCGGCGACGATGAGGCCGGCCTTGGGATGGCTGGTCAGGTTGACCAGGGGGGCCACGGCCACGATTCTGGCCTTGGCGGCGATGACCTCTTCTTGAACGAAGATCTCCGGCTGGGCGCAGCCGGCGGCTAAAAAACAAAGCGTCAAGATGACCAAGGCCCGGCCGGCGGGCCTTGGTCTGAATCTAACTGGCCATTGGCAAAGCATTCTCGCCCCTCCTCAAAACAACAGCTCGGCCTGAAGGGTGGCCAGATGGGACTCCCCTCCGGCCACGGTCTCGGTCTCGGAGGTGTAGACGTAGGACGGCTCCAGGGTGAGGCGCGGTCCGAGACGGCATCTCAGCCCGGCCCCCACCTCCCAGGCGGTCAGCTTCCGGGCCACGTCGCGCCGCACGGCCGCGCTGAACCAGGCCGAAAGCCCTTCCAAGAGCTCGGCGTCCAAATAGCCGCCGAGGGAGTGTATCGACTCCTCGGCGAGCAGGAGATTCAAAGGGGAGTCGTGTTGCCGAAAAACCTCGCTGCGATAAAAACGGTAGTAGAGCAGGACGTAGGGGCGCGAAAATATGATCGGCCCGGCCAAGGCCGAGACGATGTACCGGTCGGCGTAAGGCTCGCGGCCGTAAAGATAATAGCGCAGCCCCTGGGCGCTGAGCTCAAAAACCCAAGGCTTCAGCCCCAGCCACTGCCCACTCAGAGTCAAGGTGTCGAGCCGGCCGTCCTTCTCGCCCGCTTCGAGGGGGTCGTCCCAGGCCTGATTGTAGCTCGCCGCGCCGCGAAGCCAGCCGCGGTCGTCCAGGCGGCGCTCGAGGGTCATTTCGGCCCGGGGCCCCGAGGCGCCGTGGAGGTGCGGGCCGGCTTCGAGGCGAAAAAGCCAGCGGTCGCGGTGTCGATAGACCAAGCGGGCCAGCATCGAGCCGTGTCCGCCGGAGAGGCCCCGCACCGCCTCGTCCTCTGGCCGGGAGAACTGGCTGTCGCGCCAAGTGAGTCCCAGGCTCACCTCCTCGCTCAGTGGGGCCTGGAAGCTCGTCTCCAGGCGCCACGTCTCGGTCTCGGCCGCCTGTTCCAATCGGGAGAGGCGCCAGGTCAGCCGCGGCAGGTTTTGGGAGATGAGCTCGCTCAAATCCCGGTGTAGAGCGGGCTGGTCCGGGTTGAGGGTCAATGAGGCTTTGTAGGCCTCAATGGCCGTCAGCCACAGGCCCCTGGCCTGGGCGGCGCGGCCGTAATCAGCCTCGAGATACGGGTCCTTGGGGTCCTCGGCCGCGAGCTTCTTTAAAATCGAAAACGCCTCGGCCCACTTCTTCTCCTCCATGTCCACGCGGGCCAGGAGATAACGGCCGCGCCGGTGGTCCGGCGAAGCGGCCAAGAGAAGGGCCAGCTCCTGCTTGGCCTCCTGGCGGCGGCCGGCCGCTAACAGGGCCTCCACGTAATCGGCCCTCATCTCGGCGTCCCTCGGAAACCTGGAGATTAGTTGTTTAAAGAGGGCCAAAGCCTTGTCGTGCTCCCCCTGGCGCGAGAAGATTTGGGCCTTGATGAGGTCCTGGTGGGCCGAGTCTCGAGGCTCTGACCCGGCGTCCTGGGACCACAGGGGATCCGCCCGCCACAGCAGGCCGGCGATTAAAAACAATCCCACCCAGGCCGGCTTGCTCATGTCTCCTTCTTTTTCTCCCGCCGCTCGATGAGTTTCTGGGCCTTGGCGTACTCCGCCAGGGCTTCGGCCCGTCGACCCAGGCTCAAGAGGTACTCGCCGAGCAAAAAATGGGCCTCGTAGTCCTCGGTGCGCTGGGTGTAGCGCCTCAAGGAGGCCACGGCCTGCTCCTTGCGGCCGAGGGCCATCTGGGCCAGGGCCAGGGTTTTGAGCGGCGCGGCCTCCTGGGGCGCCTTGGCCAGGGCCGCCTTGGCCAAGGCTTCGGCCAGTCGGGGGGAGTTGAGGCTCAAGGCCAGCTCGCCGGCCCGGTTCAGCGCTCCGGCGTCGGCCTGGGGATCGTCCAGGAGGCGTCTGCAGATGAGCAAGGCCTGATGGGAGCGTCCCGTTCTCTGCCACGCCTCGGCCAGCCTCAAGCCGTCTTTTGGCTCCAGGCGGTCGTGCTCCTCCAGCCAGGCGTACTCGTCGGCGGCCAATTCAAAGGCGCCCAGATCCCACGCCTCCCGAGCCAACTTGAGTCTCGTCTCTCCGTCCTCGGGCTCGAGGGCGACCAATTCCTCCAGAACCTTGAGACGCTCTTGGGGTCTCCCGGTCCAGAGGTAGTACTGGGCCAACTCGCGCCGCACCTTGACGTCCCGCGGCCTGAGCCGGGCCAGCCTCTCCAAGGGACCCAGAGCCTGGGCGACCATGTCCCGGGCGACGAAGACTTGTCCGATCCGCTCCAGCAAATCAGGATCGAGGCTTTTTTGGCTCAGGTTCTCCAGAAAAGAGACGTCCGCGGGCGAAAGATCGCTGCAGCCGGCCATGTCCAGATAAGCCCTCAAAACGGCCTCGTCTTTTGGCTTGGCCTCGGCCTCGGCCCGCCACTGGGCCAAGGTTGTGGGCGCCGACGGCTCGGCCGGACGGCCCGGAGCCGAAGGGGCCGCCGCCCCTGGCCGGGGCGCGGTTTGAGTCAGGAATCTCTTCTCCTCGGCCTCGGCCGCGCCCAGCTCCTCGAGTCTGAGATAGGCCTGGCGGGCCATCTCGGGCCGGTCGGTCCACTGATAGAGCCGCCCCAGGCTCCGCCCGGCCTCGGCCGAGGCCGGGCTCTTTTTGACCAACCGCTTGAGGGCCTCTTCGGCCCGGGGCCAGTCCTGCTCCGCCAGGGCCAGCCGGGCCAGGCGCTCGAGGGCCTTTTGGTCGTCGGGGCGCGCCGCCAGCCGTCGGGCCAGGGCCTCGATCTCGTCCCGGGGCCGCCCGGTCCAGGCGGCCACCTTGAGCAGCTCTGACCAGGCCTTCTCGGAATCGGGGTGCCTGCCTACGAGCTCCATGAGCGTCTCGAAGGCCGCCTTAGGGTCCTCCCGCCACAGATGGATCTCGGCCAGCTTCAGGGCCGCGGCCTCGTCCTCTGGCCGGGCGGCCGTCAAGGCGCGCAGAATCGCCGCCGCGTCATTGAGCTGATTCGCCTCCACGTACAAGGCGGCGAGCTTTTCGGCCGCCGCCTCGTCCGCGGGGTTGTTTTTGACGTAATAGGCCAAGGCCTTGGCCGCCCAGGCGATCTTCTGGCTCGCCCGGGCCAGGCGGACCACATTCTCGTACAACTCCTTCTTGCTCCCGTAAGCCCGGGCCAGCTCCGTCTCGACGCTTTTCCAGGCCGCTTCGTCACCGGCGGCCGTGGCCATCTGGAGAGTGTACTCGGCCAGGAGCTCGTCCCGAGGTCTTTTTTCGAGCAGGGAGGCGAAATAGGTCAGCCCCTCCCGGCCGCGGCCGAGGACTTCGAAGAGTTCGGCCAGCCGTCTCAGATTCATCTCATCGTCGGGCTCAAACTTGACCAGCCACTGCCGTATCTGGAGCTCGTCCTCCAGTCTTCCGGCCAGAGAGTAATGATAGGCCAGCGATCTGGCGACGAGCAGCTTGTCCTCGGCCAGACGCAGAAGCCGCTCATCAACCCGGATCAGCTCCTCTGGCCGGTCGAGAAGAACGTAAAGATCAGCCAAACGCCACAGAACCTCGACGTCGGTGGGGCTGAGGGCCAGCTTTTTTTCGTGGGCGGCCGCGGCCAGCTCT
>CAYXRH010000193.1:0-8169 GCA_964466355.1 uncultured Thermodesulfobacteriota bacterium | reverse complement strand
GTTCCAAGCCTTGCCCGGCTGGTCAAAGCCGGGCGTATTAATGGCTTTCTTTAACAACTCGATGGTTTGGTCGTACTCCTTAGCCTCGTAGTGCTTCTGGGCTTTTTCAAAAAAATCATAGCCTGGCTTCTCGCCCGTCTTTTTCCTTTTCTGGGCCATGGAGCACCTCGCCGGCGAAGTGTGGCGGATTGATGAGTTGTTCGACCGCGAACCGACCCTTGATCGAGACCAGACATTGGTCCCACATTACGAGCTGGATGTCAATAAGGCGCGGCCACCCCTGGCGCCTTGCCGAAGGCAGATGTACTCACGTCACGTCGGGACGGTTCAAGACATGGCCAAAACAAGTTTGACCTTGCCACTCTCGGCCTGGGATTAGCCTTTTCAGCCGTGATGTCAGAGGTGTGACCCTGACAGCACGCTTCAGCCGAACCCTCATCCCGTCGGGGCGGGGTTTAGCCCCGCGGGTGGCCCGGACAACAAGGTTGTTGTCCGGGCGCCTAAGGCGCAAGCGGTTCTCCGTTTAGGTGAAGGTTAACTGATGTGACCGCCGGCAAGGCGTTTACAAAGACCGCTTGTCGCTTTGCGACCTGGACAACAAGTTGTCCAGGCCACCCCAGATAAAGAGACTCGTGGCGTCAGGGTCACACCCCTGGCGCCTTGCCGGAGGCAGATAAATCCTCACCCCGGCCGGCTGTCAGGGACGCAGCCCTGACAGCACGAGCAACTGTGGGTTGAGCGGTTAGAAGAGTGGTGCCAGGGCTGCGTCCCTGGCGCCAGGCCGCAGGCAGATGCATCATCGCCCTGACGAGGGAGCCAACACATGGCCAAAACAAGCTTGACCAGGCCACCCTAACTTTGGGGTTGGCCTTTTCAGATGTGCTGTCAGGGGTGTGACCCTGACAGCACGCTTTAACTTAACTTTCTTCTTGTAGGGGCGGGGTTTATCCCCGCCCTGCGCTGTGGCCTGGAGGGTGCGGCCCCGAGGCACGGCTCAGTGCCCGCCCGCGAGGCTCAGGGAAGGAAAGGTCAATTTACTGGCCGGCCCCGCGGCCCAAGCCTTGGACCAGGGTCTTTTGCCAGCGAGCCATTCTTTCCGCCCCGTAGACCTCTTCCCAGGCGGCCAGGATTTCGGCCAGGGGCACGCCGGGCGAGGTGAAGTGGTGGCGCAGGTATCGGACGTGGGGCCGCCCGGCCAGATCCTCGGCCGGCAGGAGGGCGTCGTTGACCCCGTCGAAGTCCACCACCCGCCAGCCCTGCTTTTGACAAAGCTCTCGCTCAAACGAAGGCGTGGCCTTGACCCAGCGGCCTCTCAGGTAAAGCTCGGCAAAGCCGTGGAAGGCCATGAGGTTGGTGCCGAGGTGTTGGAAGAGCTTCTGGCCCAAAAGAAGGTTCTCGATGTCGGCGAAGCCCAGCCGGGCCGGCAGGCCCAAGCTCCGGGCCAGGGCGCACAGGAGGGCCGACTTCTGGATGCAGTAGCCGAAGCCGCGCCTGAGCGTGGCCGTGGCCCGGTAGTGCTCCACCTCCCAGTAGGGTGAATAGGCCGAGTAGGCCACCTGGTCGCGGACGTATTCAAAAAGCCTGACCGCGGCCGCGACCTCGTCAAACGAGCCCCCAGCCACCCGCCTGGCCAGAGCCCGGACCTCGGGTTCGTCGCAGGTCACGCCCGGAGCCGGGGCGAGATAGACGGCCAGTTCTTCGGACACGGCCCTCAGTGTCCGTCTTTCCTGGGAGCGCGGTCAAGGCTTTTTCGGGCTTGAGCCAAAGTTCGCGCGGCGGCCGACGCCTTGACACTCGGTCTTTGGGTAACGTAACTTACACCGGATTGGGAGAGAGGCATGAAGGGCAAGGAGCGGCTCAAAAGAACGCGGAACATCGGCATCGCCGCCCACATCGACGCCGGCAAGACGACCCTGACCGAGCGCATACTTTATTACACCGGACGGACCTACAAGATGGGCGAGGTCCACGACGGTCAGGCGGTCATGGACTGGATGGCCGAGGAGCAGGAGCGGGGCATCACCATCACCTCGGCCGTGACGACCTGCCATTGGCAGGGGGTCAACATCAACATCATCGACACTCCGGGCCACGTGGACTTCACCATTGAGGTCGAGCGCTCCCTGCGGGTCTTGGACGGGGCCATCGCCGTCTTTTGCGCCGTGGGCGGGGTGGAGCCCCAGTCAGAGGCGGTCTGGCACCAATCGGACCGCTACAAGGTCCCCCGGCTGGCCTTCATCAACAAGATGGATCGCATCGGGGCTGATTTCAACGCCGCCGTAGCCCAGATCCGCCGGCGCCTGGGAGCCAACCCCGTGGTCCTCACTCTGCCTTTGGGCCAGGAGGAGGGCTTCGAGGGCGTCATCGACCTCGTCAACGAAGAATTGGTCACCTTTGACCGGGAGAGCCTGGGGGCCGAGGTGATCCGGGGGCCGGTCCCGGCTTCGGCGGCGGTGGAGGCGGCCAAGGCCCGGGAGGAGCTTTTGGAGAGGCTGGCCGAAGCGGACGAGGAGGTTTTGGAGGCTTACCTTGAAGGCCGCCCCTTGAGCGTCCTTCAGCTCAAGGCCGCTTTGAGGCGGGCCACCCTGGCCAACAAAGCGGTGCCGGTCCTCTGCGGGGCGGCCCTGCGCAACAAGGGCGTCCAGCCTCTCTTGGACGCGGTGGTCGATTACCTGCCCTCGCCTCGGGACAAGCCGCCGGTGGAGGGTCAAAGCCCGGTCGACGGCCGGTTGATCTCCCGGCCGAGCGACGAAGAAGCCCCCTTGGCCGGCCTGGCCTTCAAGATCCAGATGGACCAGGGCCGCAAGCTGACCTATGTCCGGCTCTACTCCGGCCGCCTCAAGGTCGGCCAGGCGGTCTTCAACTCCAGGCTCAAGGCCAGCGAAAAGGTGGCCCGGGTGCTGAGGATGCACGCCAACAAGAGGGAGCGGATAGAGGAGTCCCAGGCCGGCGACATCGTCGCCGTGCTGGGACTCAAAAACACCTCCACCGGCGACACGATCTGCTCGGCCGAAGAGCCCATCGTCCTCGAGCCCATCGACGCCTACAAGCCGGTCATCTCCCTGGCCGTGGAGCCCAAGTCAGCGGCCGATCTGGACAAGGTCATGGAAGCTCTCCATCGCCTCACCGAAGAGGATCCGACCTTCCACGTCCGTCTGGACGAAGAGACGGGCCAGATCATCCTCTCGGGCATGGGCGAGCTTCACCTGGAGGTGATCATCCACCGCCTGGAGCGGGAGCACCACCTCAACGTCAACGTCGGACGGCCCCAGGTGGTCTACCGCGAGACCATCACCCAGCCGGCCAGCGTGGAGGAGTTGTTTGACCGTGAAATCGCCGGCAGCCGCCAGATCGCCGGCGTGAGCCTGCGTCTGTCTCCGACGAAGCGGGGGGTGGGGGCGGTCTTCGAGGTCAGGCCCGAGGCCGCGGTGGCCCTGCCGCCGGAGCTGGTCCGAGCGGTCAAGGAGGCGGCCTTGGAGTCCCTCTCCTCTGGTCCGCTCTTGGGCTATCCCGTGGTGGACGTCAAGACAGAGCTGGTCTCGGTCCGGTTCAGCGAACAGAACGCCACGGAGATGGCCTTTCGGGTGGCCGCGGGCCTGGCCGTCAGCCGGGGCCTGGAGCAGGGGGCGCCGGTTCTCCTGGAGCCGATCATGTCCGTAGAGGTGATGACCCCCGAGGAGTTCCTGGGCGAGATCATCGGCGATCTCAACGCCCGCGGCGGACGGGTGGAGGAGCTTTCGGCCCGGGGCAAGTTCAGGCTCGTCAAGGCCACGGCCCCCTTGAGCCGGCTGTTCGGCTACGCCACCGCCCTGCGCTCGGCCTCCCAGGGCCGGGGCACCTTTTCGATGATGTTCTCCCACTACGACCTTTCGTCTAAATAGAGCCCGGCTTGTTCGTTCTCTCCGAGACGATCCAAAAGGCCGTGAAAGGCTAGCTCACATCCCTCAATTGGCGGACCCGACCCTAATGGGCCTCGCCCCAGTTGGGCCCGAAGCCGAGCCCGACCTTGAGAGGCACCTTCAGCCCCGGCCCCTTGCCGGCCGGCAGTCTGGCCGCGCCCTCCATGATCTTCTTGACCAACCGGCCCGTCTCCGCGGCCGCCTTTTCTGAGACCTCCAAAACCAGCTCGTCGTGGACTTGAAGGATGAGCCGGGCTTCATCAGCCCGTGGCGCCAGAGCCCGGTCCACCTCGATCATGGCCAGCTTGATCAGGTCCGCCGCCGAGCCCTGAAGGGTGGTGTTGACGGCCATGCGCTCGGCGTTTTTGCGGCTGGCCTGGTTGGCGCTTTTGAGCTCGGGCAGAAACCGGCGGCGACCCCAAAGGGTGGTCACGTAGCCCCGCTTCCGGGCCTGGGCGATGGTCTCCTCCTGGAAGCGTTTGACCCCGGCGTAGCGCGAGAAGTAGGCCTCGATGAAAGCGGCGGCCACCTGGGGCGTGGTCTTGAGCTCCTGGGCCAGACCAAAGGCCGTCTTGCCGTAGACGAGGCCGAAGTTGATGGCCTTGGCCCGCCGCCTGAGATCTTCGCCGACCAGGGCCGGGTGGACCTCGAAGATGTCGGCCGCGGTGCGGGTGTGGATGTCCTCGTCCTTGATGAAGGCCTCCATGAGGGCCGGATCCTCGGCGTAGTGGGCCAGAAGCCTCAGCTCGATCTGGGAGTAGTCGGCCGAGAGGAGCAGGCGGCCCGGCGGGGCGACGAAGGCCCGGCGGATGAGGCGGCCCTCCTCGGAGCGGATGGGTATGTTTTGCAGGTTCGGCTCCGAGGAGGACAGCCGCCCCGTGGCGGTGACGGTCTGGTTGAAGTGGGTGTGAATGCGGCCGGTTCGGGGATTGATGAGGGGGCTCAGGGCGTCCAGGTAGGTCGATTTGAGCTTGGTCAACTGGCGGTAATCCAACACCAGCCCCGGCAGGGGATGAAGACTCGCCAGCTCCTCGAGCACGCCCACGTCGGTGGAGTAGCCGGTCTTTTTTTTCGTTTTCTTGCCCTGGGGCAGGCCCAGTTTTTCAAACAGAATCACCCCCAGCTGCTGGGGCGAATTGGGGTTGAAGTCCTCCCCGGCGGCCTCAATTATGTCCTCGTGGAGCTTCTCCAGACGGGCGGCCAAGCCCTCTGAGAGCCGCTTCAGCTCTTGGGCGTCCACGGCCACCCCGGCCTGCTCCATGCCGGCCAGCACGGCCGCCAGGGGCATCTCGATGTCGGTCATGACCTCCTTTAGGGCGGCCTTCTTGAGCTTTTCCTCAAGAACGTCGGCCAGAAGCCAGGCGGCGTGGGCTTTGTGGACCAATGATTCCAAGGGCGGGGACTGTCTGAGGTGCTCCTGGATCAGGCTGGCGGCGTCGTGGGAGCGGCGGCCTGGGTTCAAGAGGTAGTCAGCCAGCAGAGGATCAAAGGCCAGTCCATTCAACCTCAGGTCAGCGCCGGCCAGGGTCAGCCAGATGTCCTTCAAATCGAAGCCGATCTTGGCCACCTTTTCATCAATCAGGACCTCGGCCGCCCGGTGGATGTCAGCTCCTCTCAGGTGAACGGCCCGGCCGTCGCGGGCCAGGACCAGCTCCTCGGGCCCTCGCCCCATCTCACCCCCGGGGCGGACGGCCAGGGCCACCCGGCCGGAGTCTTTGACCGCCTTTAAGAAGGGCTTGACCTCGGCGAGGTTTAAAATCTCCATCTTCACGGCGGCCTTTGGCTCGGGGTCGGCGGCCAGCTCCTTGATCAAGGAGGTCATCTCCAGTTCTGTTAAAATTTTTCGCAGCCGGATCTGATCCGCCTCCTTCTGGGCCAACTCCTCGACGGCGAGACCCGCGTCAAACTGGTCGTTCAAGACGAAGAGCTTCTTGGCCCGTCGAGCCTGGTCGGCGTGTTCGATGAGGCTTTGGCGGCGCTTGGCCTGCTTGATCTCGCCGGCCCGCTGAAGGAGGCTCTCCAGATCGCCGTATTCGGCGATGAGCTGGCCGGCCGTCTTGGGGCCGATGCCCGGCACGCCGGGGATGTTGTCCGAGGCGTCGCCGATGAGGGCGAAGGCGTCGGCCAGCTTTTCGGGCCCCACGCCGTAGCGCTCCTCAACCGCCGCCGCATCAAAGACCTTGTCGCGCATGGCGTCCCACATGACCACGCCGGGTCGAAGCAGCTGCAGGAGATCCTTGTCGCCGGAGACGATGACCACCTCGCCACCCTCAAGACCCAAGCGGGTCAAGGCGGCGATGATGTCGTCGGCCTCGAGGCCCTCTTCTTCAAAGCGGGCCAGACCCAGGGCCTCGGAGATCTCTTTGATGAAGGGGATCTGGGAGACCAGGGCCGGATCCATGGGGGGGCGGTTGGCCTTGTAGTTGGCATCAAGGCCGTGGCGGAAGGTGGGGCCCTTGGCGTCGAAGACCAGGGCCACCCGCTTTGGCTTCTTGTCCTTGAGCACCTTCAAGAGCATGCGCACGAAGCCGAAGACGGCGCCGGTGGGCTGGCCGCTGGAGGCGCTCAGCTCGGGCATGGCGTGAAAGGCGCGGTGAATGAAGGAGGAGGCGTCGATGAGGTAAAGGGATGAAGCGGACATGAAACTCCCCTCGGCCTGGGGGCCATCAGTTCAGATCTGATTCTACGAGGCCAAAGGCGGGCCGGTCAAGGAGGCTTCATTGGCCCCCTTCCCCGACTCCTTGACTCCGCTCCGCTTGCGGTGGGTTCCGGCGGGGAAAAGCGTTGCCTCCCGGAAGTTAAGGATCATAAGTCAGCCTCGCCGCTCGGGCGGGGCGGCGGTTGCCTTTGGGGGTCTCATCGGACATACAAATCAACGACTCCTTTAAAAAGCTTTTCTTTGGCCCGAGAGTCCGGCGGGCTCGCTTTTTGGGCCGAATGACCATTTGGTTGACATTAATATACTATTTTCCTATACTAATTCTGCTTTGATTCGGTTCAGGGTAAACTCAAGCTGGAGGCGGCATGGACAAGATCGAACCGATTGAAGCCATCTGTCTCCACTGCGGCACCACTAAAATTTTTTTCCTGGGACGAGAGCCCCTGCCAAGGTGCGATGAGTGCGGTCGGGAGATGGTCATCAGGGAGATTCTCATCGAGGGCAAGCGCGATTGACCGACCGCTCGGATGTTCACTCATAACTGGTCTTTGCTGTCTTGAACGGAGGGAAATCATGAAGCGATTGGCGGTTGTGGCGACATTGTTGGTTTTTATCTTGGCTTTCAGCCCCTTGGTCCACGCCCAATCCCACGAACTGGCCAAGGCCTCGGTCCTGACCGAGATATTGAAGCGCGGCGAACTCATAGTCGGACTGGAGGCTGGCTACATGCCCTTTGAGATGCGTAATAAAAAGGGCGAAATCGTCGGCTTCGACGTCGACGTGGCCAACGCCATGGCCAAGGCCATGGGCATGAAGCTCAAGCTGGTCAACACCGCCTGGGACGGCATCATCCCGGCCCTGATGACCAAGAAGTTCGACATCATCATGTCCGGCATGACCATCACCCAAGAGCGCAACCTGAGGGTCAACTTCTGCGAGCCGTACTTTTTAGTCGGACAGACGATCCTCCTCGCCAAGAAGCACGCCGACGCCATCAAGTCTTACGAGGACCTCAACGACCCCAAGTGGACCATCGCTGTCAAGATGGGCACCACCGGCGACCTGTCCACCCAGAAATACATGCCCCTGGCCAAGCGCAACGCCTTTGAGGACGAGCAGGTGGCCATCCAGGAGGTCATCCAGGGCAAGGCTGACGCCTTCGTCTACGACCATCCCATGTGCGCCGTGAACAACGCCAAGTATCCGGGCAAGTTCATCTTCCTCGACGAGCCCTTCACCTACGAGCCGCTGGGCTGGGCCATTCGGAAAGGCGATCCGGACTTCTTGAACTGGCTCAACAACTTCTTGAGGCAGATCAAGGGCGACGGCACCTATGACGATATCTACAACAAGTGGTTCCTGTCCAACGAGTGGCTGGAGGACTTGCAGTAAAAATCTGAGCCGCGGCCTCCCGGCGCCCCGGGGAGCCGGGAGGCTTTTATCAGGGACGGAGCCTCTTGACCCAAGACACCCTCACGGCCAAGCTTCTCAACGTGGCCGCCCTGGCCGCTTTTCTGGGGGTGGTGGTCGTGGGGCGGGGGTAAAACCCCGCCCAGATTGAATATAAGTGGCGCGGGGACCAGGTGGCACAGTATAAGGCCGACCCCGGTG
>CAYXRH010000192.1:0-8249 GCA_964466355.1 uncultured Thermodesulfobacteriota bacterium | reverse complement strand
ACCACCTCAGCACCCATGGACTGTTTTTTGGTATCCGGCGTTAAGTAGAACCGGTCTGGCCCGTTTAAAATGGGGTGCCAATCGCCATTTTTGAAATTCCAACCAAGCAGCGACATGATGTATCGATCCATACGATAGGCCGGAGTGGGCATGGTAAAGGGCACTTGGATGATTTTGTCGAAAAAGGATTTACCTCGAATGGCCTGGGCTTCCTTGCCCAATTTATCAGCCACGCCCTGTTGGATAACGCCATAGTCCACCGCCAGTAAGAACACACATTTAGGTACGTCAAGGAAATTTTTAATGGCCTCAAGAAGCTCCAGGGCTCTTGAGGGTTTTACCCTGTCCAGATCATCGATCATTATCACCAACTTGTCTTTCGCCCCCACCACCACCGACTCGACAACTTCTTGGAATTGCTTCTTGTAATTCTCAATTAGATCATTAATTTGGGTATACAGTTCAGGGCCTTGCTCCTCCTTCAGTACGGACTGAACATCAATCCCTGTCTGTTTTTTGATCACTTGGGATAGTGCCTTGAAAGCGATTCCGGAATATCGCCTCAATTTTTCCGTTTTCTCCTTATCGGCGTTGGAAAATTTACGTTCTATGGCGCCGATAATCCCATTCAGCAGGGCGACGCCGAGAAACTCCTCTTGGTTGAACTGAGAGTACTGCCAGGTATTGAAATAGATGCATGGCGTCTTAAAGGACCTGCGCCGCCCCCGTCTTGAACCTGGTTCCAGATGTTCACGAATCATATTCAGAAGGCTGGTTTTGCCCGTGCCCCAATCGCCCTGGACGCCAATGGTCACCGGGGTGTCGCAGTCATAGATAAAGTCGGCCAAGGCACCGGCATAACCCGCGAGTTCCAGGAAATCATTGTTCTGATCATCTATGGGTCTATCGATCAAGCTCGGTATTCCCATGTCGGCTCTCCTGTCTCTTCTTCAAATTTATTTTGAAATCATATATGCTCGAATTACCCCCCAAACCGGTTCCCAATCCAGTAACCGGCCATTATTAGCCGTTCCAACAGCTCAAATTCAGCACCAAGCCTTCGATCTTGACGGAACTCAGCGATTTTTCTATTTTCAGAGCCAACAGGACGGCTGAATATCTGATTTCGAGCATACCTCTTCACCAGTGCTCCGGTCAACCACTTAGTAATCAATGAATGTCATACAAATACTGCTTCATAGTGTCTGGCCAGAGGGAAGGCCGACGCTACATGGACATGCCATCTCCGAACCTGGTAGGCCACCTTGGCTCCGACCTTGATCAATCGCTTGATGATACACTCGATAGACCGCCTGACCTCCTCGCCCGTGAGGTAGAAAGACCGGAACATGTGGAGGAGGTTGTAGGCGATAACGCCCATGAGTAACCGGGCCTGATTGGCTTCGAACCGTTGACAGCTTGTCTTATCCCAGCGAAGGGTGTTCTTACCCTCCTTGATCCGATTCTCAACGTCACCCCGGCCATTGTAGGCCTTGACCACCTTGGCCTTGGCCAGCCTGGAATTGGTCACGATGAAGCCTACCCTGGGGAAGAGTTCGCCGGCATGCCATTCGATCTTGCAGACCACCCGGCGAGGCTTGTTCCAACTCTTGGCCTGATAACGGAAATCAACGATCTTGACCTGAATTCCGCTTTTGGGCGGCCTGCCCACCGGACGCCGAAGATGAGGCTTGATCAGCCTTTGTAAAATCTGGTTCGCCGGCAGGCGGATGAAGTAAATGGCCCTGTGTCGGGGATCCTCGCAGAACTCGTAAATCTTCGGATCCGCGAATGCGGCGTCACCACGAAATCAGAAAAGTTGGAACCAGGAGCGGTAACGATCGACAAGCGGTTTGAGCAGGTCCAATGCCCCATCGGCCGAATGAACATTGCCCGGCCGAAGCTTGGCCGCCAAACAGTCACCTTCGCTGGTGAAGGCGAACAAGGGATGGAAGCAGTTCTTCTTGAAATGGCCGTTGTATACCACCTGATCCTGTTTGCCGTAAGCCGGATCATCGGTTGAGTCGAAGTCCTCGATTAGTCGCCGTTTGTTCTTTCTCCGAAGAAGGGCATCCGCCGATCGGGACAAGGCTTTTTCCAGGGCCATCAGACCCTGGCCGTTGCCCAAATAATCGTTCTCCAGCTTGGACATCATCGACTGACCGGCGCACGCTTTATGGTTTTTACCGATGGCCAACCGAAGAGCCGGATCAATCCGTAATTGGTCGACGTCAATGCAGTCCTCATACCCGGCCGCGATCTGGTAAACCCTTTGCCTGATCATCTCGACCATCGAGTGCCTGATGTGAACCGGCGATCTTGGATCATCAATCTCACGACCTATAGGAGCCGTCACCTTGAACCGCTCGTCCATCTCCCTCAAAGCCAGGAAGCCGGCGTCTGAATTAATCTTGGCCCCGAGGAAATCGATTAGAATGGATCGGTTGAATTCTGGCCGAATGATACGATTCTGAGCTTCACCATTGCCGAGCATCTTTAGAATCTGCCCCCTGAATGGATTAACTCATTATATCATGTAGTTAAGCTGTTTATTATGGCTCTCACTTCAACTCCGCCAGGTAATTCGGGGTAATATTATTTTCCCCTTGAAAGCAGCTTGATTTAAAAAAGGAGGCGGACGTGGGCGGCTTGACCGTCTGTCTCGCGTCTGCTAATTTGCCTCCGAAGCTTCAATGCCGCCACTGCCAAGGGAAAGGAGCAACGCCAATGGCCGCCAAGATAGTCAAGGGAACAGACATCGCCAAGCAGATCCGCGAGGAGTTGAAGGTCGAAGTGGCCGACATAAAGGATAAAAAGGGCGTGGTGCCCGGTCTGGTGACGATTCTCGTCGGCGAAAACCCGGCCTCGGTGTCCTACGTCACGGCCAAGGGCCGCACGGCCAAGGAGCTGGGCTTCCACTCCATCCAGGACGACCAGCCGGAGAGCATCGGCGAGGCCGAGCTTTTGGCTCTGGTGGACAAGTACAACGCCGACCCCCGCATCCACGGCATTTTGGTCCAACTGCCCCTGCCGAAGCACATCAACGAGACCGAGGTCTTGTACCGCATCAACCCCGACAAGGACGTGGACGGCTTCCATCCGGTCAACGTCGGCAAGCTCATGATCGGCGAGGCCATTTTCCTGCCCTGCACCCCGGCCGGCATCCAGGAGATGCTGGTCCGCTCCGGGGTGGAGCTTTCCGGGGCCGAGGTGGTCGTGGTCGGCCGGTCCAACATCGTCGGCAAGCCCATCGCCAACATGCTCATTCAAAAAGCCCCCGGGGCCAACGCCACGGTGACGGTCTGCCACACCCGGACCAAGGACGTGGCCTTCCACACCCAAAGAGCCGACGTGCTCATCGCCGCCGTGGGCGTGCCGGAGTACATCAAGGGCGACATGGTCTCCGAGGGCGTGGCCATCATTGACGTCGGCGTCAATCGGGTCGGCGTGTCGTCCTCGGGCAAGGCCATCTTGAAGGGCGACGTCGCCTTTGACGAGTGCGTCGAAAAGGCGAGCCTCATCACTCCGGTGCCCGGCGGCGTGGGCCCGATGACCATCACCATGCTCATGAAGAACACCGTCAAGGCGGCCAAGCTGGCCGCCGGGCTGATGTAGAACCCTCCCTTTTCCGGCCCCGAGGACTTTCCGGGGCCGGAGAAGAGGTCTTTTAAGGTAATGCCCCTTTTCCTGCGTTGGCTCATCAACACCGTCGCTTTGATCATCGTCGCCTGGCTGGTCGGAGGCATCGAGATCGCCGGCCTCTTCTCGGCCTTCGTCGCCTCGGCCTTCATCGGCCTGCTCAACGTCGTCATCCGGCCGCTGCTGATCCTCTTGACCCTGCCCTTGAATGTGCTCACCCTGGGCCTGTTCACCTTTGTCATCAACGGATTGATGCTCCTCCTCGCCTCGCGCGTCCTGGACGGGTTTAAGGTGGCCGGGTTCTGGACGGCCGTGTGGGGGGCCCTGCTGCTGTCCATCGTCTCCTACGTCATCAGCGCCTTTTTCAGTTCCGAACGGGGCGGAGTCAGGTTCACCTACACCAAAACCTTCCGACGCCGCCGGCCAAAGCCAGGCCAGGATTCACCCCCGCGGAACGAGCGGCCCATCGACTTGGAGCCGGACAAGGAGGGGCGGTGGCGTTGAAGCCGGGGCAGGCCCGCCACCTCAGGCTTCACTCCTGCATCCAGACCGTCCTGGAGGTCCACCAGAGGCTCACCACCGTGGAGCTGATGCCCGATTTGGAGAAGCGGTTCGAGGAGTTGAAGGAGATTTTAATCTCTCTGGACGCCACGGAGGTCAGGGAGAGCGACGTCAGGTTGGTCGAGAGGGCGACGAACCACCTCTTGGGCGAGCTCCAACCCCTCATGGCCTTTCAGGGGCTGGATCGCCTCGTCGAGGACCCGGTCCACTGACTTCGAGGGCGATGAGATCCTTCAACAGGACCCTGAACTCCTGGGGCGAGGTCAGGTTGAACCTCGCCCGTGAGATCTTGAGGCCCACCCGGACCGAGTAGGCTTGCTCCGGCAGCACGGCGAACATGTCCTCGTCAGTCCAGTCGTCGCCGGCGCAGAGGATGAAGTCCCACCCCTCCCTGAAGGCCCAGCGCACCGCGGCCCGGCCCTTGTCCACGCCGGCCTTCTTGACCATGATGATCTTGTTGCCGTCGGCTACCTCCAGATCAAAGGAGGCGGTCAGTTGCAAGAGGGTGTCCTTCAGCTCCCAGGCTCTGACCGCGGCCAGTTCTGGGTCCACGGTGCGGTAGTGCCACACCAGGGAGAAATCCTTCTCCTCGATGAACGAACCGGGCGTCCGATCGACGTATCGCTCCAGGACGGAGTGAATCTCCGCCTTCCAGCCGCTGTCGACCGGCTCGACCAGCCGCCAATCGCGGCCGAACTCCTTGACCCAGACCCCGTGCTCGGAGGAGAGGGACATCCGGTAGTCGCCGAACCATTCCTCCAGGGTGTAGCGGTCCCGGTTGGAGATGATGACGACCTCGTTTTTTTTATCGGCCGCGAGAGCCTCAAGAATTGACCTCAGCTCCTCATCGGGCCTGGCCAGCTCCGGTCGCTCGGCGAAGGGGACCAGGGTGCCGTCGTAGTCAAAGAGGAAGAGGCGCTTTTCGGCGCGGCGGCAGTCCTCGATCAGCCGCCGGCGAGCCTCGTCGGTCAGCCGCCGCACGGCCACGCCGCGCTGGAGACTCTTGATCTGGCGGAGCCGATCCAAAAAGTCCTCGGCCCAGCCCGAGATGTCGTAACGCTTCAGCCGCGCCTGCATGGCGGCCATGCGCTCCTTCCTCTCCTCCCAGGGCATGGTCAGCGCTTTTTTGATGCTCGCCGAGACTTCCTGGATGTTGTTGGGGTTGACTATCAAAGCCTCGCTCAGCTCCTCGGCCGCGCCGGCCATCTCGCTCAAAATGAGGGCTCCGTTTACATCGTTTTTAGTGGCCACGTATTCCTTGGCCACCAGGTTCATGCCGTCCCGGATGGGGGTCACCAGGGCCACGTCGGCCGCGGCGTAGAGGGCGACGAGCTTTTCGAAGGGCAAAGAGCGGTAGAGGTACCAGATGGGCACCCAGCCGATGGAGCCGAAACGGCCGTTGATGCGGCCGACCATCTCGTCCACCCGCTTTTTCATCATGGCGTACTGAGAGACCTGGGTCCGCGAGGGCACGACCAGAAGGATGAGGGTCACCCGGCCCACGTCCTCGGCGGAGCTGGCCAGAAAATCGTTGAAGGCCTCCAGGCGCTGGAGAATGCCCTTGGTGTAGTCGAGGCGGTCGATGGAGATGATGATGCGGCGATCCTCGGTCTCGCGTCTGATCTCCTCGGTCTCGCGCCGCACTCTTTCGTTCTTGAACGCCTTGGCGAAACGGTCGTAGTCCACGCCCATGGGAAAGGCGTCGACCTTGACCATGCGGTTGGAGACGTTTAGCTGGCCCAAGGCGTGCTCCAGGCCGAGAATGCGCCGGGTGGAATCGAGAAAGTCCCGCACGTAGGCGTAAATGTGGAAGCCGATCAAGTCGGCGCCGAGCATGCCCTCGAGGATCTCCTCCCGCCAAGGCATCATGCGGAACATCTCAAAGGCGGGGAAGGGAATGTGGAGGAAGAGGCCGAGGCTGACGTCGCGCATGTTTTGGCGGATGAGGCGGGGCAGGAGGAGGAGATGGTAATCTTGAATCCAGATGGTGTCGCCCGGCTGGGCCACGTCCAAGATGACCTCGCAGAACTTCTCGTTCACCCCCTCGTAGGCGTTCCAGAATCGGTCATTGTAGGTCGTGTAGCTGGGGAAGTAATGGAACAGGGGCCAGATGGTCTTGTTGGCGAAGCCGTGGTAGTAATCCTCCATCTCCCGGTGAGATAAAAAGACGGGGTCGCATTCCTCCTTCTTCAGACGGGCCTCAATCTTGGCGGTGTCTTCAGGGGAGAGGATGTCGCTGTGTAGCCCTGGCCAACCGATCCAGCGCCCGCCCAAGCGGCGGTGGACCGGACTCAAGCCCGTGGCCAGGCCGCCCACGGAGCGGATGAAGTGGACCTCGCCGTCGCGGCGTCTGACGCTCATGGGCAAGCGGTTGGAAACGATCAAGAGGCGGCCGTCGGAGCGTCGGTCCATTTTTCCCTTCGGATATTTAAATAATT
The DNA here is from genome assembly GCA_964466355.1 of uncultured Thermodesulfobacteriota bacterium. GTDB lineage: Bacteria > Desulfobacterota > Desulfarculia > CAYXRH01. The sequence goes on along the minus strand of CAYXRH010000192.1, from coordinate 1,611 downwards.
ATATTAATTATTATACATTAAAAAGGTCGTGTTGTCAATGTTTAGCCTAATATAGATAATGAATCCAAATTGTTGCCCCATACGTCCTTTCGCGAAAGGGTTATTTGAATAATTGACGGCCGGCGGCGGTCCTTAAAAGATGCCAGGCGAGCATGGGGTCCTGGGCCCACGGGGAGGCTCGAAAAACCTTGATTACCGGCCGCGGAGATGGCAGGCCAGCAAATGACCCGGCTCGATCTCGACCAGGGGCGGCTCCTTCTCCTGGCAGAGGGGCGTCTCGGCGATGGGGCAGCGGGTGTGGAAGCGGCAGCCCGAGGGGGGATTGAGGGGGCTGGGTGGATCGCCGACCAGAAGGATGCGCTCTCTCCGGGCGGCCGGGTTGGTCGTCGGCGCGGCCGAGATGAGGGCCTCGGTGTAGGGGTGCAGCGGCGGTTTGGTGAACCCCCGGCGGCGGTTAACCACCACCCTCTGGCCGAGGTACATCACCGCGATGCGGTCCGAGATGTAGCGGACCACCGACAGGTCGTGGGCGATGAAGAGATAGGTCAGGCCGTAGGCCCCCTGAAGCTCCTTGAGGAGGTTTAAAACCTGGGCCTGAATGGATACGTCCAGGGCCGAGATGGGCTCGTCGGCGATGATCAGCTTGGGCTTGAGGATGAGGGCCCGGGCGATGCCGATGCGCTGGCGCTGGCCGCCCGAGAACTCGTGGGGAAAGCGCAGGCCGTGCTCGGGTCTCAGGCCCACCTCGTTCAAGACCCGGGCCACCTCCTCCCGTCGCTGGGGCCTGGTGCCGAGGCCGTGGATGGTCAGGGGTTCGGCCACGATCTGACCGACGGTCAGACGCGGATTCAGCGACGAGTAAGGGTCTTGGAAGACGATCTGCATCTGGCGGCGCAGCGGCTTCAACTCGCCGCCCTCCAGGTGGAGGATGTCTTGGCCCCCGAAGAAGATCTGGCCGGCCGTGGGTTCCTCCAGCCTCAGGATGAGCCGGCCGAGGGTGGACTTGCCGCAGCCCGACTCTCCGACCAGGCCCAGGGTCTCCCCCGTCCCGATGGCCAGATCGACCCCGTCCACGGCCTTGACCACGCCCTTGGCGCCGCCGAAGGTCCCTCGCCGCACCGGATAGTGCTTGATGAGCCCCCTGACCTCGACCAGGTTCTCGGGCCGGGGGGCGGCGGCCTCAAGCGTAGAGGTGACAGCGCACAAGGTGGTTCTCCTCCACGGCGATGAGCTCCGGCGTCCGCCCGCAGGGCTGGAAGCGTTTGGGGCAGCGATCCTGGAAGCGGCAGCCCGCGGGCAACTCAAAGATGCTCGGCACCAGGCCGGGGATGGTCTGGAGTTTGCCGGCCTCGGCCTCGGGGTCGGGCAGGGAGGCGACCAGGCCTTCGGTGTAGGGGTGGCGGGGCCGGGCGAAGAGGCTCGCCGCCGGCGCCTCCTCGACGATCTGGCCGAGGTACATCACCGCCGCCCGGTCGGCCGTCTCGGCCACAACGCCCAGGTTGTGGGTGATCAACAGCACGGCCAGGCCGGTCTCTCGCCGCAGCTTGTTGATCAGCTCCAATATCTGGGCCTGGATGGTCACGTCCAGGGCCGTGGTCGGCTCGTCGGCGA
>CAYXRH010000191.1:4966-8262 GCA_964466355.1 uncultured Thermodesulfobacteriota bacterium | reverse complement strand
CTCGGAGATGTGTTTAAGAGAGATGTTCGGGGACGGCGCGGTGGGGCCTCGTTTTCCTGGCCCTCTTCCTGGTCCGGGGCTGGCTCTACTCTTCGATTCTGCCCTTGAACGCCATGCCCGACGAGGTGGAGCACTTCGCCCAGATCCGCGTGGCCCAGTATTGGCCCCAGATCGAAGCCGGCGCGACCGATCCCGGCCGCGTGGCCGGCGAGCTGGCCGATTCCTTCATCCAGGCCGCGAGTCACTTTCCCCAGCCGGTCAGGCCCTACGGGGTTTTGTCCGGCGTTCCGCCCGAGCCGCGCCGGGAGCTTTATTATCACCTCCTGGGCGGCTTGTGCCGGATTTTAGGCCTCGGCGACTGGCTCAGGGCCTGGTATTTCTGCCGGGCCCTGTCGATATTGATGGGCCTGGCCTCTCTCGCCCTGACCTGGTGGACGGCCCGGGAGATCTTCCCGGACGAGCCGGTGGTCGGGATTCTGGCCGCGGGCGTGGTCGCCCTGACGCCTCAAATCGCCGCCGTGGCGGCCACGGTCAACCCCGACGTCCTGGCCGCCCTGGCCGGGGCGCTGTTCTTCGCCCTCGGAGCCTCCCTGTGGCGTCGGGGCCTGAGGTGGCCGGCCGCCGTCGGTCTGGCGGCGGTGTTGATCGGCCTGCCCTGGCTTAAAAAGACGACTTATTTTTTTGGGCCCCTGGTCGTTCTCGTTGGGCTGTGGCGGATAAAAATTTTCCTGGCGCGGCGGCCTTGGGCCTGGGCGTGGTGGGCTGTTTTGATATCATTCGCCGCGGCCCTGGCGGCCACGGCCTTGTTTTATCCGCCGGCGGCCAACCGCCTCGCCGCCTGGATCGGGGTGCCGCTTTTTCGAAGCTACGACCCCGCCTTTGATCCGAAATACTTTCATCAACCGGGCCTGGTGGAGAGAATCAGCGGGGGTCTGAAGCTGACCGAACCCGGCTTCTGGCTTCACCTCAAGATGCTGACCGTGAACTGCTTCAAGAGTTTTTGGGCTTACTTCGGCTACTTTGACGTGCCCCTTTCGTGGTGGTGGTACTGGGGGGCGGCGGCGATGGTTCTGGCCGGGGCGTCGGGCTGGCTCCGGGTCCGGCGGCGCGGCCTGGAACCCGTCCAGAGGCGCTGCCTGGCCCTGTTCAGCCTCGGCGTATTTTTGAGCTTCGGCTTCGTCTTGTTCCGCGACGTCGTTCTCGCGCCCGGAAGCCTGACCCAGGGGCGGCATCTCTTTCCGATCCTCACCCCCCTGGCGGTGATGTGGGCCTGGGGCTTCAAATCCCTGTGGCCTCCCAAAGCCCTCTCCTGGGCGGCCGGGGCGTGCCTGGCCTACGTGTGGGTCATGGACTTCAACGCCCTGTGGGGCGTGGTGGTGCCTTGGTTCTACCGACTCCATCCCTAAGCCGCTTCCGGTCGGGCCGCTGGCTCGTCCTCGGCCTCGGGGCGGTGCTGATGGCGGCCCTGGTTCTGTGGCTGTGGCGGCCGGCCTCGGTCTGCGTCGTCTTTCACGAGGGGCAGAAATGGCACCTCGGCGAGCTCCGCGGCCCCGCGGCCGTGGGACAGACTTTTACTTGCCCCGAGGATGAACTGGCTCGCCTCGAGGTTCAGATGGGCACCTACGGCGGCTGGTCGGCGAGCGAACTGGTCTTTTCGCTCTTCGAGGAGCCCCCGCCGGCCGAGGCTCCTTTGGCCGCCTTGACCCCCGGCGACGGTCAGGTGCTGCCTCTTAGGCCGGGTCAAAGACTCGAACAATTTTTTGAGCCGGCCCGCCGCGGACTGCGCGGCCTGAAGCTGATGCTCTCTCGGCCCGAGCGACCCTCAACCGGCCGCCTGAGGCTGACCCTCAGCGATCCTGATCGGCCCGGGGAGCCCATCCGGCAAAGCGAGCGATTGCTGGCCGGGCTGCCCGGTCACGGCTTTGCTCTGTTTCCCTTTCCCGTTTTAGCGGATTCGGCCGGGCGGCGGCTGAAGGCGAGTCTCAGCCTGGAGGGGGCGGCCGAGGGGCTCGCCCTGCGCTGGTACTGGCCCACCGCGCCCGTTCTTGACCCCGAAAATGCGTCGTTCGTCCCTTTGGACTCCTTCACCGTGGACGGGCGGCTCTTCCACGGCCGATTGCTGTGGCGGGAGGCGTACAAACCCCTCGCCATGATCGCTCCACCGGTCGTTCGCAAAGACTTCAGCTCGATCCCGGTCTCTGACAACGCCTTCCACGCCTTCTCCTTCGCCCCGCGGTCAGATTCGGCGGGCAAGCGATACTTGTTTCTCCTCCAGGCCCCCCAGGCGGCCCATCACGACGCCGTGACCCTCTGGGCCGACGTGGAGGGCCGGCCGGGCGAGTATCTCTGGCTCGACGGGGTGCCCACCCAGGGCAGCCTGGCCTTCAGAGCCTATCGCCTCGCCTCCAAGAGGGAGGTTCTGGGCCGCCTGGCCGGCCTCATCGCCGCCGACAAGCCCTTTTCCTTCGGGCGGACGAGCCTGATGATTCTGGCCCTCTTGGCCCAGGTGGCCGGCGGCGTGGCGATCTTGCGGCTGGCCCTAAAAATCGGAGCGGACTAGCCGGCGCAGCCTATTGTTATGTCTCATGAATATTTATATTTTTCAACGCTCTCCTTTGACGACGTCTCCCTGAGATCGAGGGGATTGATTCAGTTAATGAACCAGGAAGACGAAAGATGTACCGCCACCAGAAAGTGATCGTCGTCATGCCGGCCTACAACGCGGCCAAGACCCTGGAAAAGACTTACCTTGAAGTGCTGGACCAGGATTACGTGGACGGCGTGATTCTGACCGACGACGCCTCCGAGGACGACACCGTGGAGGTGGCCCTGAGCCTCAAGGCGCTCAAGACTTACAAGCACGAAAAGAACCTCGGCTACGGCGCAAACCAGAAGACCTGCTACGCCGCGGCCCTGGCCGAGGGGGCCGACATCGTGGTCATGGTCCACCCTGATTATCAGTACACGCCCAAATTGATCCCGGCCATGGTCTCGGTCATCGGCAACGAGCTCTACCACTGCGTTCTCGGTTCGCGGATCCTGGGCGGCCTGGCCCTGCGAGGGGGGATGCCGCTGTGGAAATACCTCAGCAACCGCTTCCTGACCCTAATCGAAAACATCCTCCTCGGGACCAAGCTCTCCGAGTTTCACACCGGCTACCGCGCCTTTTCGCGCGAGCTTCTTTTGAGGCTGCCCCTTGAGGAGAATTCGGATGATTTTGTCTTTGATAACCAGATATTGGCCGAGATAGCCTGGCTGGGCTATCCCATCGCCGAGATGACCTGCCCGGCCCGGTA
>CAYXRH010000191.1:0-4956 GCA_964466355.1 uncultured Thermodesulfobacteriota bacterium | reverse complement strand
CTTGGGCTGCCTCTTCACCGGGCTGGAGTACCGGCTGGCCAGGGCCGGGCTTTTTTTCACCAAGAGGTTCCCCCCTCCACCGAACCACAACCGGCCGAAAAATGACCGCGCCGGGACTAGCGATCACCCTTAAGGGGTTGACCGGCGCCGTGGGGGCTGTTATGTGCTTTGTCTCGCCGAGGAGACGTTTTGTCTGATACCATTTTTCCTTTGTGATTTAACGAATGGCAAAATGGTTGATCGAAGACGCTCCTGCGCCCTAGGCTTGAGGCTTTTGAGGGAGGGCCTAGGCCAGGCGAGCATCGAGGCCGGCGGTCAGCGACTGGCGAAGCACCGGAGCAGCCGGCCGAGACGCGCAGCCGAAAGAGGCCCTTCAGGCCCGAGCGAAAAAGACTTGAGCCTAGGGCGGACTACGGCTTGTTTGTTTCATTTCAATGGGAAAATGGTATGAGAGATAAGGGCTGAGGTCGCATGCTCCTTTACGTCATGATCCCCACCTTCAACGAAGCCGACAACATCCGGCTCCTCCTGGACGAGCTCTTCAGGCTGGGCCTGCCCCAAATGCACATCCTCGTCGTCGACGACATGTCTCCGGACGGCACCTGGCGGCTGGTCAAAGAGTATGAGCAGCAAAACCCGAACGTGCATCTGCTGTTGCGGACCAAGCGCCGGGGGCGGGGCACGGCCGGGATCGACGGCTTGCGCTGGATCCTCGATCGAGGGGCCGATCTGATCCTGGAGATGGACGGCGATTTCTCCCACCATCCCAGACACATCCCGGCCATGCTCGAGGCTATCGAAGGGGCCGACGTGGTCTTGGGCAGCCGCTTCGTCAAGGGCGGCTCGGACAACGACCGCGGCCTGGCGCGCCGGCTGGTGACCAAGGCGGCCGGTCGGTACGTCCGCGCCCTTCTAAAGATCGACGTCAAGGACGTCTCCAGCGGGTTCCGCCTCTTCCGCCGGGAGGTTCTGGAGCGGATCGACGTGGACAACCTCATCTCGGCCGGGCCGTCCATCGTCCTCGAGATGCTTTACAAGACTCTCATGCTCGGCTTCAGGCTGATCGAGGTGCCCATAAATTTCATTGACCGCCGCCAGGGCCAGACCAAGCTCGACTACGTCACCTTGTTGGAGACGCTGGTCATGGTCTTGCGCCTGCGGCAGATGAAAAAGGCCGGCCGCATCGCCGGGGCCCTCGGGGCTGGGGAAGTCCGCGCCCCATGAAGGTCCTGCTCCTCTCGCCGCCCGGCCGGGGCCAATACATCCGGGACTATTACTGCTCCAAGGTGGCCAAGGCCGACTATAGCTACGCCCCGGTGGATCTGCTTCTTTTGAGCGGTCGCTTCGAGGACGTCCGCTTCATCGACGCCATCCAGGACGAGCTGACCCCCGAGGTCTGCCTCGACAAGATCGTGGCCCTGGCGCCCGCGGCGGTCATCAGCCTCGTCGGGGCCACCTCCTGGGCCGAAGATCGGGCCTTTCTGTCCGCCGTCAAGCGCGCTCTGCCCCAGACCAAGATTCTGGCCTCGGGCGACGTGCTCCTGGAGGCCGGCGAAGCCGTCATGGCCCGCGAAGACTGGCTCGACGCAATCGTGCTCGATTTCACCAACCCCGACGCTGAACGCTATCTCTCGGGCCGGTTTGATGACATTGAGCAGATGATTTTTCGGAAGAATCCCGGCCAGATCGTGGTCCGGACCTCTCGGCGCCGCCGGGGGCCCATCATCGACCTGCCCCAGCCCCGGCAAGATCTCTTCATCAGCCAAGGCTACGTCTACCCCTTTGTCCGCCACCGCCGCTTCGCCACGGTGCAGACCGACTATGGCTGCCCCTTTGCCTGCCGGTTTTGCGTCATGGCCCAGTTGGGTTACGGCCTGCGGCCGGTGGCCGAGGTGATGAGGGAGCTGAAGGGCTTGCAGGAGCGGGGCGTGAGGGAGATTTATTTCAACGATCAGACCTTCGGGGCCGACCCGGCCCACCTCCAGGCCGTGTGTCAGGCCATGATTCAAGACCGTCTCGATTTGGGCTGGTGCTGCTGGAGCCGGGTCGATACGGCCTATGACCATCTGGCCTTGATGAAGCGGGCCGGCTGCCACACCGTCATGTTCGGGGTGGAGTCGGCCAACGAAGAGACCCTCAGACGCCACCGCAAGGGCTTCAGCCTGACCCAGGTGCAACGGGCCTTCGCCCGCTGCCGGGAGCTGGGCCTGCGGACCCTGGGCACCTTTCTCATCGGGCTGCCCGGAGAGGATCGGGCGGACATCGAGCAAACCATTGATCTCAGCCTGGAGCTGAAGTGCGATTTCGCCTCCTTCAACGTCCTGGTGCCCCGCAAGGGGACCGCGGTCCGTCAGGAGCTGGCCGCCAGGGGCGTCCGGCCCGACGACATCATCGCCTTGGATCAGACCGGTCACACCGTGGCCGTGTCGGCCGTTGACCTGAGCCCTCAGGAGCTGAAGTCTTTGCGCGACCTGGCCATGCGGCGCTTCTATCGCCGCCCCGGCTACATCGTCCGCCGCCTCTTGAAGGCTCGCACCTGGTACGATCTTCAGGTCCTGGGGCGCATGGGCTTGAGCATGCTCTGGTCGTGAGGCTCAAGCCAGCTTTATCTTCCGAGTGAATGAAATCGCCGCTCATTGATTTTAGGGGCCGACTCCGGCCGTCGCGCCGGGGGTGGGCGTGCGTTTTGGCCGCAACGGCTCTCTTTTTGGGGGGCTGGCGGTTTTGTCCCCGCATGCTCCCCGCCCCCGCGGTGGACCCCTGCTTTAGAGAAGGCCGACGCGACGTCTCGGCCATTCTGCCCGGGGGGCCGGTCAGCGGCGTGTTCCGGGCCGAGAGCGACGGCCTGGCCGGCTTGGGCGTCGCCCTGGCCACCTACGCCCGGGTCAACCAGAGCCGAGTGATCATCACCGTCTACGCCTTGGCCGAGGGCCGCACCTGGCCAGGGGATAAAAGCCTCCTGAAAGTGGTCGCCCGTCAGGAAATCCCGGCCATGGCCGTGGTCGATTGGGGCGCTGAGAAGATCCGCTTCGCCAATCAGGGGCTCTGCCGCGGCCGTCTCTACGTCGTGGAGCTGAAAGCGCCCGAGGCCACCTCGGAGAACTGCCTGGCCGCGGTGGGCGTTGACAAGGCGGGGCATTATCCGCCGGGAAGCCGCTTCTTCGTCGGCCAGACGGCCAGGCCCGGCGTCTTGGCCGTTTGTCCGATCTACGAGGACCCTTTGATTTTTGTGTGGTTGAGCCGCCTGGCTTTGCTGGCCGGAGTGCTCTTGGGCGCGGCCGCCTTTTGGCCCGTTATAAGGAAGACCTCCCCGGGGCGCTTTTTAGCCGGCCGGATTGAGCCAAAGATTTTCTTGAGCGGGTTAATCTTCTTCGTCATCTCTTGGGGCCTGGCCGAGCTTTACGACCATCACCTCCTCGGGTTCACAGAAGAGGTGGCGGTGATCCCCCATCACGCCCTTCTGACCCTGCCGGGGAGTATCTTGTTCCTGGGGTTGATCTACCTGGCCTGGGGATACCTCAGACCGAAGATGGAAGCCTGTCCCAGACTCCAAGCTCAAAGCCTCCAGTTTCATTTTCGATACGATCTGATCGCGGCGGCGGTGTTTTATTGCTTGTGCACCGTAATTTTCTACTACCCGGTCATTGAAACCCTGACCCAAGCCCTGCTCGGCCACCGGGGGGACGTCCAGAGGTACCTCTGGACCATGTGGTGGGCCCACAAGGCCCTGGCCGACCCCAATCTCAAGGTCAGCTTCACCAACTATATTTTTTATCCCGAGGGGATCTCCCTCCTGTACCATGATTTCTCATGGTATAATATTTTTCTTTCCTTTCTATTCAAGCCATTTTTAGGGGCGATAGGCACCTATAACATCTTGATGCTCCTGACCTTTCCGCTGGCTGGGCTGGGAGCCTTCCTTCTGATCAAGGATTTGACCAAGCATTCCGTAGCCGCTTTCATCGGCGGCTTTGTCTTTGCCTTCAACCCGGATCATTTCGGCCACTCGCTAGGAACGATAAATATCGCCTCAATCCAGTTCATACCCTTTTTTGTGTGGGCCTTCATCAGGGCCGTCAGAGACAACAGCCGGCTTTATCTGATTTGGGCCGGGTTTTTCCTCATCTTGAGCGCCTTGGCCGATTTGACTCATCTCATCTTCGCCCTCTACTTCATGTCGGCCGCCTACGTCTACCTCATGTGGCGGCGCCAGAGGCTGTTCCTGCCGGACGTGCTGGTCAAAATGGCTCTAGTGGTCGCTGGAACGGTGGCGGCGCTCTCGCCCTGGCTGTGGCTCATGGTCCGCCTCGGCCTCGAAAATCCAGAGGCCATCGCCACCGGCGGGTATTATTATTACTTGTCCGATCCGGCCGCCTGGCCGACGCCTCACTCGTTCCACTTGTTGGGCCGCGTTTCTTTGTTCCAGGCGATCTACAGAATGGTCGGCGGTAACGCATACGAGTCCTTGGCTTACCTGGGCTTGGTCAACCTGGTTCTGGTTTTTCTGTCCTTTCGGAGGATCATTCCCCGCACGGCGGCCTACTTCGCGGGGATGATATTTTTTCTCGTTCTGGCCATGGGGCCCTACCTCACCGTTCTGGGCCAGGCCCTGCCGGTGATGCTGCCCTACCGCTTCATCATGGAGATACCTTTTCTGTCCCAGGTGCGCTGTCCCGCCCGATTCATAGCCGTGGCCCATCTATTTTGGGCGATCATCGTCGCTTGGGCTTTCAAGAGCCTTTTGTGGCCCCGTGGCCCTGCGTCAATAAAAAAGCACCTCCTCGCCCTCTTGGTCTTGGTTCTGATGATGAGTGATTATTGGCCGGTGGGCTACCAGAGGACCGAGACGCCTTATCCGGCCGCCTATGAGGTCATCGTCGCCGACAAGGACCCCTCCTTCGGGATATTGAACATTCCCATGGGTTACACGCCCTACGTGGAGTATCTGGCCCACGC